>JAYGDH010000353.1:0-20789 GCA_046583055.1 Pirellulaceae bacterium
GAGTGGGATAAACCTGGATGAAACGGGCGCCCCGTTCGGCCAGGCGACGGGCTGCCAGCAGCCGCTCTCCGGCAACCTTGGTGGTGGCATTGTCCAGGCCGTAGAGTTTTTGGGTGGCGGCAGTTTCCCGGCTCATTTCAATCGCCTCGGGTACAGCTTTCTGCATCCGAAAAGCCAGTTCGTAGGAGCGAATGCGGGCCCGCAAATTTGGATCGTCAGGGTATTCAACCTGGGCCAGTCCGTTCAGTCGGTTGATCAGTTCGAATTCATTGCGTTGCTCGTCCGCCAGGATCAGTGGACCGCGCTTGCCGTAGGGAAGGGGGTTCTTGGGATCCAGCGCCAGCGGGACTCCTTCATGCTCCGGACCCAGGTAGTTGGCCTCGAAACTCTTGCGCGTATCGGCCCGGGTGGGGCCACCGAGCACGACGAACTGCGGGAGGTTGTCGTTGATGCTGCCGAGTCCATACTTGACCCAGGCACCGATGCTCGGCTGCACCTCGTCCAGTTTGTGGCGACCGGTGTGGATCTGGTTCTCTGCCGCGTGGTCGTTGTCGGTAGTCCACATGTTACGGACGAATGTCAAGTCGTCGACACAGGAAGCCAGGTGTGGCCACCAGTCAGTGACCTCGATGCCATTCTGGCCGTGCTTCTGGTGGCCGACCTGCATGGGGAAGATGGTGGCGTACTTTTCCCTAACCTTCTCGATGACGCTCCGGGATCGCTCGTCATGTAACGGTGACTTGAACGGGTCGTCGAAGGGCGTTTGTTGAAACGTCTTGCCGGCATACTTGTTGAGTGCGGGCTTCGGATCAAAGGTTTCCATCTGGCTATAGCCGCCGGAAAGGAAAACCCAGATGACCGTCTTGGCTCGTGGTGGGTGGTGTGGCTTGCCGGTCGGTGCAGACCAGGGCTGTTCTCCTCGTACGATACCGTCCTGTTGCAGTAGCGACCCCAGTGCCAGTCCGGTGAATCCCATGCCGACATCGGCCAGGAACATTCGCCGGGGAGTCCGGCAGCAGGCTGTCGAGGGTGAAGGTTTTTGTTTCATGAGTTTAACCGGAACTGGCCCATTAACCGGGGGAACCTAGTGGATTGTAATAAAGTCATGGTGACTGAACAAAGTACGTACGAGACTTTCCCGGGCTCGCCAGCGGGGATCGGTGGCCGGTCCGATACTTGTTTTCGCAGGTTTTGCTGCCGGGGTGGCAGCCTGCCGGGAATAAAGGGTCCGCTGGCGTTCCAGGAATTTCAGGCAGAGTGTTTGTTCTTTCATGGTCGGTCTCCTGGAAAGAACTACTTCGTATGCCGCAGTCACGAATGATTCGTCGTCAACATCGGGTTTCAAGGTTTGCCCGATGTGTCGCGTGGCCCGCCGGCTTTGCTCGATCGCGAACTGGCTGTTGACCAGTGCCAGGGATTGTTGTGGCATCACCGAGCTATCCCGTCGGTAACAGCCGTTGGGATCCGCCGCGTTAAACAACCCCAGGATGTTGATGCGTCCACCATCTTCCGGGTAAGTGCCGAAGTAGAGACTGCGCCTCGGTACTTCCATTGCCTGGTCAGGTGCAATTTCCGGACCACCCAGGGCCAGATCCAGGTTGCCACCCAGGGCCAGGATACTGTCCCTGACTACCTCGGCTTCCACGCGGCGATTATCCATCCGCCAGCAGTAACGGTTATCAGCATCGATTTCCAGGTTGTGCCGGGTGGCGGGGGTAATTAACGTCGTCATCTGGTAAAGACGGCTGGTGACAACCAGCCGGTGAATGTGTTTCATGTCCCAGTCGTGATCCATGAACTCCACGGCCAGCCAGTCGAGCAGCTCTGGGTGGCTGGGAAGTTTACCGCCACGGCCGAAGTCAAAAGTCGATTCCACGAACGGCCTGCCGAAATGTCGCATCCAGATATGGTTTATGGCTACCCGGGCTGTCAATGGATTGGATCGGTCGGTCAGCCAGTGGGCCAGTGCACTGCGGCGACCGGTACTGGTCCTGGGATAGGTCGGACCGAAACTCGTGTATCCTGGCTTGCCGGCCGGGTTTTTCACCAGTTGTCGGTTTTTATCGACAAGCTTGATCGCGCTGGCCAGTTGCGTCTGCAGCTTCTGGATGGCAGCCTGGCCCTTGGTGTCGGTGACCCTGGTACTGGCCGTGGCTTCGGCCAGTTGCAGTTGCAGTGAAGCAAGCTGATGCTCTGCCGTGCCGAGGGCGAACTTGCGTTCGGCGGCACTGGCTTTGGCAATGGCTTGCTGCAAGGGCACTGGAGCGGGCGCATCCTGGAATTGCAGGCGATCGGCGGCCAGCCGAGCATCAATGGCGGCCCGCTCGTCCTGGGCCATTTGTTTTTCCAGCTCTGCCAACTGCAGCGGCCGCCGTAAGCGTGCCAGTTCCAGTTGTTGGCTTGCCAGCTGTGCGGACAGTTGCTGGATCTTGGGATCGGGCGCCGTGGCCTGGAAATGGCCGGCAATTGTTTCCACGGGGAGCATTTTCTTCCAGACGGTAATCTCGTCGATCAGTCCCTGGAAGCGTGCCGTGCCGTCGACGTCACCGATGACAAAGCGCTGGACCGCTGGGTGTTGCAATCGTTGCCATGTCGGGATCTGCTTTTCCAGGGAAAAACGTTTCGATTGCAACTGGCGTTCAGATCCCAGGTGGGTAACCGTCAGGAGCAGTTCGTCTTTGCCTAGCTGAGCAGAAACCCCGTAGGCCTGTTTGACATTTAGTAGCAGGGGTTCGTCTGCCGAACCACTGCCAAGGGTATGCTGGTTCCCCTCCTGGTCGTAGAGGAGGCAGCGCAGTTCACTGGCCTGCTCGTTGATTCCGCGCAGCAGCAAAATCCATTGTCGCTCGGAGCCGACGATGACTTGCCGGTGGTTCTTGCTGGTCTGCCGCTGCTGGATCACGGCAGTCACGGTGAATCCAGGACTGTCCTTTAGCGGTGCGATCATCCCCTGCAGGTAAACGGGTTGGTTTGCCTGGTTTAAATCCAGGGCGGTCAGGTTGCCCTCCGGCTGGCGAAGGGCCTGCTTGATTTGGTTGTCCTGGGCCACCTGCGGGTCCAGCTTTTTCCCCAGCTTGGCGGCTGAAACACGGGTCCATTGCAGGTTGTACTGTTTTGAGAGGTCGCTGATGCTGGTTGCCGCCGGGTTATCGAGAGTCTCGAAATTCCAGTGGCAGAGGGACGCGGCGAGATCGGCCACTGGCTTGCCGGGCTGCGGTTGCTGTTTCTTTAACTCTGCCTCTCGTCGAGACAGCTGCGTTCGGGTTGCCTGGATTCGTGCCTCGAGCTGTTCCAGGGCTGACTGGTCAACCTTGGCCAGGGATTCTAATTTCTTGTCGGCAGCGGCCAGGGCTTTTTCAGTGCGTGCTGATTCCTGTTGGGCCACGAAAGGCTTGAGACCCGGGTGATACGCCACGTCCGGTAAGGTGACCGGTGCAATCTTGATCGGTTTTCCACCCAGGGACCGGGGCATGCCGGGTGTGACTGGAGGACGATTTTCGAACCGGCTCCGTTGATCTCCCAGGCGGTACATGTGGGTTTGGGCTTCGAGCGTGTGGTCATAGATTCTCGCCATGCCGGCCGAGATCGGTTTTAACGAGGATCCCGAACCCGGTTGATAGCGAATGTACTTGGGTAAGGCGGGCCCCCCGGGAACCCGATCGTGCCGCAATTCCAGGGGTTCAAAGAAGGCCCGAAAGCGGAAATATTCTTCCTGGGAGATAGGATCGTACTTGTGATCATGGCAGAGCGCGCAATTGAACCGGAGGCCCAGGAACGCCTTGCCGGTATGTTCCACGACATCCCGCATCCAGGTGTCGTAATTCAGTGAGAACCAGCTGCGAACCAGGTAACCGGTTGCCACGATCCGATCGTCTTCTGCCGGATGGAGTTCGTCGGCGGCAATCATCTCGCGGATCATCTGGTCGTAACCCTTCCCCTCGTTGAGGGAATTAATAATCCAGTCTCGCCAGCGCCAGATGTGCGGGTAACTGTTTCGCACATCCCCAACGGCGCGACGACCGTACCAATCGCTGTAACGCCAGACGTCCATCCAGTGTCGGCCCCAGCGCTGTCCATACTGTGGACTCTCCAGCAGTTGATCGACGATCTGGCGATAATGCTTGTCGCTGGGGTCAGCGAGAAAGGCCAACAGTTGTTCTCGACCGGGAGGCAGTCCTATCAAATCGATATAGAGACGTCGCAGTAGCTTTGCTGGCGTCGCCTGGCCGGAGGGAACCAGGTTGGCGGAGAAGAGTCGATCCCCTGCCAGGCGGTCGATGGGGTGTTTTCCCCAGCCTGCAAACCTGCTTTCAGGAAGGGATACCCGGCGGGGCGTGTTAAAAGCCCAGTGCTCGCTGGCACTTTTTTCAGGCAGGTCGTTGGCGGGAAAGGAGGCGCCCTGTTCGATCCAGGTCTTGATCAGTTCGATTTCGACTGGTTTCAGGAAAATTCCCTGCTGAGGCATTTTTAAGTCCGCGTCCGTTTCCAGGATGCGCTGTAGCAACGGACTGTCAGCCGGTTTGCCCGGGACGACCGCCGGGCCTGACTCACCTCCCTTGAGGATCAAGTGTCCGGCGTCCAGGCGGAGCGACGAGTTCTGCTTGAGGGTCCCGTGACAGGCAAAACAGTGTTTCTTCAGCAGTGGCTTGACCTGGGTCAGGTAAGGGACCGGGTCCGCAGCTGGCAGGGAACTGGCGGCCAACAGCCAGGACAGACCAATCAGCAGCGGGCAGATGCTTGACTTGTGAGGCCAGGAAATCATTGGGCGACCAAAATAAACGAGCGAATGATTGAGTCAAATGTCCACGACAGTTATTCTAACGGAAAGAGAAACGAGCGCCCATTTATGCTGTCTGGAGAAGGAAATTTCCCATGCCGTCTCGTGCCCCTTGTTGCCTGGCCATCATGGTTGTCCTCAGTGTACCGGTTCTTGCTGCTGAACCCGTCTTGAAATTACCCAGTACTCCCATTCGCGCGGGGCAGGGAATCGCCCTGCAGACATTGGTCCCGTCACTGCTGGAGCTCAAGAAACAGGATTTGACGATCGAGTTCTGGGTCAGGCCGGACAGGCCGGCGATCGAGCGCAAGCGAATGCATCTGTCCTGTTTTTCCAACCGTGGTGGTTCCAACGTGAAGGCAATTTCCATCGCTTGCAACCAGGGAGTTCCCTCGGTGTGCTGCCTGGGAAGTATTTTGAATGGGGCGACTGCCCTGCCGGCCGAGCGCTGGAGCCATCTTGCTATCACGATAGAGACCAGGACCTTGAACAAGCGGGTACGGCTCTGGATCAATGGTCAACGGGTTGCCGAGTCGTTGGTATTACAACCCTGGCCGGAAGGATTCTACTATGCACGCATGTTTGATGACCCCTGGAGCCAGGCACGGTTTTTCAGTGGCGCGGCGGGGCCCCTGCGCGTCTCCCGTACGATTCGCTACCGGGATAAGTTTCAGCCTGTTGGCAACTGGTCGCGGGATGACCACGTGTTGTTGCAACTGGTGGGCGATGATCTCAAGGTCGAGTAACTTGCTTGACGTGGTGGCATGAGATGATTTATTGCTGGATTTGGCTTCCGGCCTGTGGCCTGGCGGTTATCATGAACGGCTGGTCGATCGAAATCGATCGACGTTGAAAACCATGCAAAGGAACTATCATGCGCACCTTGCGATCTTGGCAGCTAACCATCCTCCCATTGTTCTTGCTGGCGTGCCTGTTGGTGGAGCCCGTCACAGCGGCAGACAGCCAGCAAGCCAGGCTGGACAAGAGCCTGCAGGCCTGGCAGCTGGCCAAGAAGAAATGCGCTGGCAATTATTCCTACAAAGTGCGTTGGCAGAGTTTCGTGGGATTTGGTCACGAAACGATCGTGGTGGTCAAGGGTAACAAGGTCGTGGAGCGTCGTTACCGCGAGTTCTCGGCACGCCCGGTAAAGAAAGTTCTGCCCATGTGGGTGGAAAAAGGCAAGGAAGTGGGTTCGCACAAGAAAGGGGCTGCTGCCAAGACGCTCGACCAGCTTTACCAGGAAGCCGACGTGGTGGTGAAGCGAAAGCTGCCATCTCATGAGCGTCGTTCCCTGCGAGTGAACGAGCAGGGATTACTGTTGGCATGTTACTGCAGGGATACCCGGATTGCGGACGATGCACCGCTGAAGGGTGTCAGCATCAGCAGCATCGAGCTGGTTACCGCAAAATAGCGGCGGTTGTCTACCGCTGTTGGTCCTACAGTTTGGGTGGAGACCAGCGGGGAATGCCACGCTCCTTGAGCTGTTTCTCGTAACGAACGTCCTGGGGGTGCGCGGCTGCGTAGGGAGCGTCCTCGTTGACCATCAGTGGCACGGTCTTGGTCCACCAGCTGTCATAGGCCTTCCGGAGCCGCTGGACCACCTGGGGATGCCTGGCTGCCACATCGGTCTTTTCATGGGGATCTGCCGTGATGTCGTAGAGCAGCTGGTTGTTGACCAGTCGCCAACGCTGGCTGCGGACGGCGCAGGACTTGTACTGGCTCTTGTTGGGGTCGGCCCCTTTTTCCCAGCGACCAACATGCACGAACAACTCACGATCCGGCCAGGCAGCTTTCGGGTTTTCCAGCAGTGGTAGCAGGGAACGGCCATCGATCTGCTGGATGTTGCTTGGAATTGAGACCCCGGCGAGTTGGCAGAAGGTCTGGAACAGGTCGATATGCGCGGTAAGGGCCGGCACATCGATTCCTTCTCCGAGCACTCCTTTCCAACGCCAGAAGGCGGGGACGTGGGTACCGCCCTCGAAGGGCGATCCTTTTCCTGTTTTAAAACCAGCAGTGAAGAGCGGGGTGGCTTTACCATTCTTGCGGGCCCCCCGGCCAGCCTGCCCATTATCGGTCATGAAAATAACCAGCGTGTTATCCCATAACTTCCACTGGTCCAGCTTTTTCATCAACAGGCCCATGTTGTCATCGATGTTTTCGATCATGCCATAGCGACCCTGTATTTTTTCGTCCCAGCCCTGCTGTTGGAAACGCTTCTTATACTTTGCCGGGGCGATCATCGGGCCGTGCGGTGCGTTGGTACTGATGTAGGCAAAGAAGGGCGTTTCGGCCTGCTGCTGTTTCCTGATCCAGCCAAGGGCTGCCTGGAAAAAGACGTCGGTGCAAAAGCCCTCGGTCTTGACGATCGTGTCGTTATGCAACGCGGCGATATCAAAGTAGCGAGTTTCCTTGTTTCGATTGGGGGGGAAGTCGGCACAGCTGCCCGGGTAGGCCTGCCCGATCCCTCCCGCTCCGTGGATAAAGACCTCGCTAAAGCCGCGGTTATAGGGCTGGTAGGCGTCTTCATCACCCAGGTGCCACTTGCCGAAGATCCCGGTTGCATATCCTGACTTGTGAAGCAGCTTGGGAAAGGTGGTGGTGGAGAGTGCCATCCGTTCCCTTTCCTTGATCGTGTGGGTGACACCGTTGCGAAACTCGTGGCGTCCGCTCATGATGGCCGAACGCGTGGGAGCGCAGGTGGGACTGACGTGGAAATCGGTGAATCGTGTGGATATTTTGTAGAGCTGATCAATGTTGGGTGTTTGTAGATCCTTGTTTCCCATGCAGGAGAGATCTCCCAGGCCCTGGTCGTCGGTCATGACGAGGATGATGTTCGGCCGTTTCCCTTTCAACGTGGCAGCGGAAGCCAGGGAAAGAGGAATCGTGCAGGCGACGAGCAGGCAGCAAGCGATTAATTTCTTCATCAGGGAGCCTTTTAGTTAGGGTTATTCTTCTTGATCCAGGTGAGATCAGGCCACCAGGGAGTGTCGTTTTTGACAGCAGGACCGGCGGTGGTACGACCGCGGTTGACGATGGCTGTGATTTGTTCTGCCAGTTTCCTGGCAGTCTCGGGATGTTGTTCCAGGATATTTTTGGATTCCCGTGGATCATTGGCCAGGTTGTATAACTCGCGCCCCGTCTTCCTGGTTTCCATCACCAGCTTCCACTCACCGGAGCGGACGGCGTAGCGTCCCTGCATGGAATGGTGGATCATTGGCGGGCGTTCTGGTTGTTGATTCTTCTCGGTCAGTACGGCCAGGAAACTGACACTGTCTTCCCCGGCGTTGGCTGGCAGGGTAGCGTTTGTCAGTTCAGCGCAGGTTGCCAGTATGTCTGTCTGGCAGACAGGTTGGTTCCAGGTGCGACCCGCTTTCACCTGGGCCGGCCAACGGATAATGAAGGGAACGCGATGGCCTCCCTCGTAGACAGATCGTTTTCCCTCGCGGTAAATCCCGTTGCTCTGGTGTTGGTACCTGGTGGTGCGTTCTTGCCAGGTCTTTTCCGGACCGTTGTCACTGGTGAAGATCACCATCGTGTCACGGGCGAGTCCGGCCTGGTCCAGGTAGTCCAGGAGACGGCCGACGTGGTAGTCGGTCTCGATCATGAATTCTCCGTAGGCCCCTGCTTTCCCCTGGCCTCGAAAGGCGGGTAGTGGAATGACCGGTTTGTGTGGCGAGGTAAAGGGGAGATAGAGGAAGAACGGTTGGTCGTGGTTTTCCTGGTGATCTTTCAGCCACTTGATGGCCTCGTCGGTGAAGCGAGTCAGGCAGGCACTGTCGATAAAGTCCGGTGCGACTTCCAGGTCCCTGGGCATCGTGGGCTGTGCCTGGTAAGGAGGCTTGATGCGGTAGTCGGAAATCGCCATCTTGTTGGGTTTCTTGCGGGTGAACAGCGTGGGCGGGGTGATGGGAAATCGTCCATTGAACCAGGCCAGCACTCCGTAATTCATCGAGGCGGGAATGCCCCAGAAATAATCGAATCCCTTGTCCAGCGGCATATCGCGTGTCGGTTTTGTCCAGTCTCGTTGGCGGTAAGTCCCTGGGAAATCCATTCCCAGGTGCCACTTGCCGACCATGGCGGTTCGATAGCCTTGCTTCCGCAGCACCGAGGCAATCGTCAAGCGGTCGTCGGGAATCAGGCAAGTTCGTTCGGCGCCGAAAACACCACGCTTTAATTCAGTGCGCCAGCTGTAACGACCCGTGAGCAGGCCGTAGCGTGAGGGAGTGCAAACCGTATCGGAGCAATGTCCATCGGTGAACGTCAATCCTTCCCTGGCGAGGCGATCAATATTGGGTGTCTGAAACTTGGCCTCGGTATTGAGGCAACTGGCATCCCCGTATCCCTGGTCATCGGTATAGATGACGATGATGGAAGGTTTGCTGTCGGCCAGGGTCGTGCGGGTTGTTATTCCCAGGTAAGCGACCAGCAGCAGGATTTTCAGAGCGTGGTGAATCAGTGATTTCATTACTCACTATTTTGGGTAGCGGGGCAGCCTGACGCAAGAGGCCAGCATTTTCCCAGGCCAACATTTTATCAGGCCAGTTCCCGGGGGATCCAGAAATCACGTAGCGTGGCGGTACTCGCCTCGGCCAGGTCCTGCCAGGAGTCCAGTTCCCACTGGAGATGGGCCAGCGCCGCGGTCGGCATGGTGGTTGGTTGTTCGGTTAGCCGGGAGACCAGTTCTTCCAGTCCGGGATTATGCCCGATCAGCAAGACCCGTTCATTTTCATCCGGCATGGTCTGGAGCAGGTTCAGGTAGACCTGGGGTGGAGCAAGGTAGAGATTATCGTCGTAGAGGATTTCGCCAGCGAACTGGCTGGCAGCAGCGACGGCCTCGGCAGTTTCGCGGGCACGTTGTGCAGTGGACGAGACAATCGTATCGGGAGTCAGTTGCTCCCGCAGGATCAGTTCTCCCAGGCGGGGTGCGTCTCGTTGCCCTCGCTTGTTCAGTGGGCGTTCATGATCCGACTGGTGAATGTTGTCCCAGTTGGACTTGGCATGGCGGAGGATGAGAGCGGTTTTCATGGTAGCGGGAATGTGAACGGAATCGCATCAGCGGCTGTTTTCGGCAGCCCGGTGTGGTTCGAAATGGGCGGTTCGTGATTGTTCTACTTGCCTGACCTGTTCCACGGATTCCTCGAATAGCGCGGCCTGGGACCGCATGGGCGAGCCACTGCCGTTTGGTTTCTGGTAACTGCCATCGGCGGTTAATTCTCTTCCTTTTACGTTATCCGACATGCAGACGTCGAGTACCCTGGACAAGCGTGTCTTGGCCGCCGGGTGTTCGACGGGGACCAACAGTTCCAGGCGACGGTCCAGGTTGCGACACATCCAGTCGGCGCTGGAGATCGCGATCAGGGGATCACCGCCGTTGCCAAACTCGTAGATCCGGGCGTGTTCCAGGTAACGATCAACGATACTGATGACCCGGATATTATCACTGACGCCAGGGATTCCCGGGCGCAGACAACAGATGCCGCGGACATTGAGTTCGATCGTGACCCCTTCTTGCGAGGCGGCATAGAGTGCCTCGATGATCTTCTTGTCGAGCAGCGAGTTCATCTTGGCACGAATATGTCCTCGCTTGCCGCTTGCCTGTTGCAGGATTTCATTTTTGATCGCCGTGATAAAGAACTGTCGCAGGTTACCGGGGGAGACTGCCAGTTTCTGGAAACTGTCCAGCATGCTGAAACCGCTAATGGCATTGAACAGGCTGGAGGTATCCTGGCCCAGTACCGGATCCGTCGTCAGGTAACTGATATCGGTGTACAGTCGAGCGGTGGATTCGTTGTAATTACCGGTACCGAAGTGCATGTATCGGCAGATGCCCTGGGATTCGCGTCGCGTGACGATACAGACCTTGCTGTGCGTTTTCAGACCCTTCACGCCGTAGATAACCTGGACGCCGGATTTTTCCAGGCTGCGGGCCCATTCGATATTACGAGCCTCGTCGAAACGGGCCTTGAGTTCGAGCAGCGCAGTCACGTATTTTCCGTTCCGGGCTGCTCGGGCCAGGGCGTGAATAATTGAACTGTTACTGCTGGTTCGGTAAAGCGTTTGCTTGATGGAGAGCACATCAGGATCATCGGCCGCCTCCTCGATGAATCGAACCACCGGTTCGTAGCTGTCGAAGGGATGGTACAGCAGGATGTCCTGTTTCGCGATCTGGGGGAAGATGCTTTCCGAAAGATCAATTTGAGGATTGGCCTGGGGTGGCCAGGGATCATCCTTGAGATCATCAAATCCCTGGATCTGCGCCAGTTGCATCCAGTCGGTCAGGGCCAGGGGCCCCTGGATGCGAAAGATGCAGGTATCACTTACGTCAAAAAAATCTGCCAGGATTGCCACCATGGCATCCGTGGCCTGGTGATCGATCTCGAGACGCGCGCAGGCACTTTCCTTGCGGGCGTCGATAATTTCTTCCATTTGCGCGAGGAGATCATGCGCGAGGTCTTCGCGGACACTCAGGTCGGCATTTCGCATGATGCGGAACGGCACACATTCAATGATCTGCTGGTTGGGGAAGAACTCACTCACGAAGTGTTGCGCCACGTCTTCACTGAGGATGTACTGGTAGCCCTGCTGGCTGGGCAGCACGATAAATCGTGGAATGGGCCGTGACAGGGGAATGATAGCCCATCGTTCGGGTGATTCACTATCATCGGACTGGATGCGAACGGCCAGGTGAATGGTGCTTTCGGGAAGCAGTGGGTAAATGGTCTCGCTGGAAATACCCATGGGGGTCGCGATGGCAAAGATCTCGTTGCGAAACAGGTTTTCCAGGTAGCTGCGTTGCTCGGCTGCCAGGGATTCGAAATTAAGGCGCGTGATCTCCCGCTGGCTGAGTGCTGGTTCCAGGTCATGCAGCAGCAATTGGTACTGATCGCTCAGCATCTGTTCACAGCGGGCGACAATTGCCACCAGTTGTTCGTGTGGTGTCATCCCGGCGTGATCCTGGGGATGGCTTCCTTCCTGCAAGAGCATCTGCAAGCCACCCACACGCACCTGGAAGAATTCGTCCAGGTTCGAGGCCGAGATGGCCAGGAACTTGACACGTTCCAGCAGTGGTACCTGGAGCGAACATCCCTCGTCGAGTACGCGCTGGTTAAATTCCAGCCAGCTGAGCTCACGGTTGATGAAATGTTGGTTATCGATTTGCATGATTAATCAAGGGTCTGGATCTTGTGTGCGGCCCAGGAGGCGGCTCCCATGACCGTGGCGTAGTTACCCAGCTTCGCCGCGGCCACCCGGAAACTCTCACGGTAGACAGGCAGTACGTGCCTGCTGGCTTCCAGGCGGATGTTATTCACGAACAGGCGGGGCATGGCTTCAACCATTCCTCCCCCCAGTATGACAACTTCCGGAACCAGCAGGTTGATGTAATTTGCGATCACGACTCCCAGGTACTTGCAAGCATTCAGGATGATGTCTTCGATCACCTGGTCGCCATTTTCAATGGCCGCTGCCAGGACACGGCTACGGATATCCTTCACATGGGTTCCTGTCTTGCTGGCCAGGTAAGGTGCCTGGCCGCGGTAACAGGCACTGGCCGCGGCCGAGGCAATCGCCAGTCGACTGGCCACGGTTTCCAGGCATCCGCTGTTCCCGCATCCACAGGGTAGGCCGTCTTCCACGACGTGGACATGACCGATCTCCATGGCCGTGATCCCGGGGCCATGGACAATGGATCCCTGCACGACAGCGCCTCCACCAATTCCTGTTCCGGGAAAAACTCCCAGGACGTTCTCAGCACCGACCGCAGCTCCCAACCGGTGTTCCGCATAGACACCGGCATCCACATCATTCAGCAGGTAAACAGGGCAGTCAAAATGTTCTCGAATCGTTTCTCCCAGGTGAACTTCCTGCCAGCCCAGGTTCACGCATTCGTGAACCAGGCCGGTTTTCATGTCGACAAATCCAGGACAGCCAATGCCGATGCCAGTAATATTCTCGACGGCGACTGCCGATTTTTCGAGCGATTGCCTGATGGATCGAATCAGTCGCTCGATAACCACCTCGCAGCCGCGCTCGGACTGGGTTCGCAGACGCTTGGAGCCCAGATGCTGAAATCGCCGATCGTAGACAGCACTGAGGATTTTCGTCCCCCCCAGATCGACACCTACCCAGTGCTGGTCTTGTTGCTGCTTGTTCATGTTCTTCCGACTCGTGGATTGCCGCAGGGTGCCTGTTACCAGGTGCCTGTTACCAGGTGATGCTGGCAGGCGGTGGCTTAACACTATCCAAGTTACTTGTTTTCTTGCTTGAGCGTTATGAGGGGGGTACCTTGAATTAATAAATTTTTACCATTCTCCGGAGGTAAACGACACCGCTGTGCACCGTCCGGGCAGCAAAAGGGCCGGCGGTTTTGGAGTGGGGCCGTGAAGATGTCCGTGCTTGGTGTGCAGGCGGTTACGAATGGTTTAAGGTGGCCGTTAGGGCTGGCAAGAGGAATGACTTGTTAAGGAGATCTTAGCGCATGACACGAAAATGGTTGGGCCTGTTCCTCTTGCTGCTGGTACCTCGGTTCGGGATGGCAGCTGAGGAAGTTCGTGTGCAGAAAGATGTTAGCTATCTGGGTGCCGATCGCCCAGAGAAGCTGGATCTTTACTTTCCCCCGGGACATTTACCCACGGGGCGAGCGCCGGCTATCGTGATTATTCATGGGGGTGGTTGGACCGGCGGGGACAAGGCGAGGGCCCGGGAATTGAATATCGGTACGACGCTGGCACGGGCCGGTTACGTTTGTGCCAGTATCAATTACCAGCTGGGAGAGGCGCCCCAGACGGCGACATTTGCCGCGAAACTCGGTTCCGGCTGGCCAGGTAATTTGCGTGATTGCCGGACGGCGGTTCGTTTCCTGCGATCGCGCGCCGCAGAGTATGGAATCCAGCCAGATCGCATCGGGGTGATCGGGGGTTCCGCGGGTGGTCACCTTACAGCCATGGTGGGTTATTGTGATGAAAAGGTCGCGCAGGATCCGCATCGCCTGTATCCGGAATTTTCTTCTCGTGTGCAGGCGATTGTGCCCTTGTACGGACCGCATGACCTGCTGCTGCGAGCCGAGAAGAGAAAACTGGGAAGTGATTCGCAGTTACGGGACTTCTGTCGCCTGGCTTCTCCAGTGACCCACCTGACCGTTGATGATCCACCCACGCTAATGCTTCACGGGACGCGGGATACGACGGTCAATATTGAGCAATCCGAGGCGTTGGCCACGGCCTGTCGCAGGACGGGGATCGAGTTCCAGTACCGGGTGGTCAAGGATGCACCCCATTCGTTTCACCTGCAGCCGAAAGGACACGATCTGCGTCCCCTGGTAACCCGTTTTTTCGACCGACATCTGAAGGGAAAGCCCCGTGTCGTGGCCAGGGAACTGCGCCGCGAACGACTGCAGGTTGATAACCGGCCGGGATTTATCATCTGGCCCACGAAGCCGCGCCCGGGGCCCGTGGCCTGGGTATTTTATGCTCCTACCCTGGGCGAAGGTTTACCCGGGACGGCCGAGGCCTGGATGTTCCGCCAGTTCCTGGATGCAGGAATTGCCGTGGCCGGGATCGACGTGGGAGAATCGTTTGGGAGTCCTGGCGGTCGTCAGCTGTACGACCGGTTTCATGGGCGTTTGACAGGGCAGTATGGTTTTGCCAGCAAAGCCTGCCTGCTGGCTCGCAGCCGGGGAGGCCTGATGCTGTATGCCTGGGCCGCCGAGAATCCGGAGAAAGTGCAGTGCGCGACGGGAATTTATCCGGTCTGTAATATCGCCAGTTATCCTGGTGTGGCCCGTGCTGCTGGAGCCTATGGCAAAACGGCAGAGGAGTTGACCGCGGTCCTGGAAAAGCACAACCCGGTCGATCGATTACAACCGCTCGCGCAGGCCGGAGTACCCATTTACCATATCCACGGGGATGTCGACCGGGTGGTCCCCCTGGAGAAGAACACCCAGCTACTGGCGACACGTTATCGCCAACTGGGTGGGAAGGTGTCGGTGTTCGTGGCGGAGGGGCAGGGACACAACATGTGGGCAGGTTTTTTTCAGCACCAGCCACTGGTTGATTTCATCCTGGCCAGTGTCCAGGGAACTCGATCACCAGCGGGTGGACCCCGCCAGTGAATGGAAACGATGGGTTTCGGCTCGGAAACCGGAAAAAAATGATGCGTGCGTTTGGACGCGGTTGTTTCATTCGCTACCATGAACGTTCTCGTAAATAGTACATCGCTTCACTCGAGGGTATCCCCATGAATTTTCATAACGTAACACGTCGTCGTTTCTTACAAGGTACTGCTGCCATGGCTGCTTCGTCTCCTTTCCTGGTATCTGCGGCCGAGGCATCCAGCGGGTTGCAGGGGCGTCTTTACAAGACACTGAAAATTGGCATGGTGGGTGTGAAAGGAAGCTTGACGGACAAGTTCAAGGCAGCCAGGGCTGCCGGCTTCGGGGCCATCGAGATGAACGCACCCGGAATGAACGTGGCCGAGACGAAAGCGGCCATTGCTGGCAGCGGATTACCGGTCGATGGTACGGTCTGTTCATCGCACTGGCAGATTCGGCACACGGATGCGGATGCCGAAAAACGTAAGACGGCCCTGGCACATCTCCAGACGGCTTTGCGCGATACGCGTGCGGTAGGTGGCCACACGGTGTTGCTGGTGGTGGGCCACGGGCGTGACGGAGACGAGAAAGAAATCTGGGATCGCAGCGTGGAGAATATTGCCAAGGCGGTACCGTTGGCCGCCGAGCTGGGTGTCGCAATCGTGATCGAAAACGTCTGGAATCAATTCTGTTATGACCACGGTGGCAAGGCAGACCAGACGGCGGAAAAGTACTCTCGCTACGTTGACGAGTTCCAGTCACCCTGGGTGGGAATGCAGTTTGACATCGGCAATCACTGGAAGTACGGCAGCATGGGCGATTGGATCCGTCATCTTGGCAAGCGCATCATCAAGCTGGATGCCAAGGGATTTTCTCGTGCGCAAAACAAGTTCACCAAGATTGGCGAAGGTGATCTCGACTGGAAAGATGTTTCCAAGGCACTACGGGAAATCAACTATTATGGCTGGTGTGCTGCCGAGGTAAGTGGCGGTGATGCCAAGCGATTGAAGGAAGTTTCCGACAACATGGATCGTGTGTTCGGACTCAAGTCCTGACGAGGATTGCCAGGCCGCCTTGGTCGTTGATGGGTGGCTTTCCCTCTAGCCGGAGCATGTCGATGAACTCCACTCCTGGTGGCGATACGGCCCCTGGAATTCCGCTGGAAGAATCGTCCTCGCTCTGTGAACGCGCTCGTCGCGTGCTGGCCGGTGGAACCGGACATGATCTCAGGCATGCCCAGCCGGTACCGATCTACGCGGTGCGGGGTTTTGGCGGCCGCAAGTGGGACGCGGACGGGAACGAGTATATCGATTTCCTGATGGGTAATGGGGCACTCATGCTCGGTCATGCTTACCCCGACATCGTGGAGGCTATCCAGGAGGCGGCCACGGAGGGAACCCATTTTGGCAATGACCATCCGCGTCACCTGCAGTGGGCGGAGCTGGTTCAGCAGCTGGTGCCGTCGGCCGAACGTGTTCGCTTTGTGAATTCGGGCACCGAGGCCACCCTGCTGGCCATGCGCTTGGCCCGGGCTTTCCAGGGGCGTGCCAAGATCCTTCGGTTTGATGGCCACTTTCATGGCTGGCATGATGACGTGGTACACGGTTTCCAACCACCGTTCGACCAACCTGGTTCACTGGGAACACCCGAGCAGACACAGGCTGGCATGGTGCGGTTGCCTGATGGAGACCTGGCGCTGGTGGAGCAGGCCCTGGAAAGTGACCCGGAGATTGCCGGCATGATCGTGGAGCCGACCGGTGCCTCGTGGGGCCGTGTCCCCCTGGACGCTGATTTTCTGCGAGGCCTGCGGGAACTGGCCGATCGGTTTTCCGTGCTGTTGATTTTTGATGAAGTGATCAGTGGTTTTCGTTACAGCCCTGGTGGATTACAGCAAAAAATCAACGTCACTCCCGACCTGACCACGCTGGCAAAAATCGTGGCTGGAGGAATGCCGGGTGGCGCGGTGGTGGGGCGTGCTGACATCATGCAGTTGTTTGATGTTACCGAGGATGCACATCACAATCGCTTCGGACGCGTCACGCACTATGGCACCTTCAATGCCTCGCCACTCTCCGCGGCAGCGGGGATCGTGGCCCTGCAGAACCTGGCAGATGGGACGGCAATTGCTCACGCGGATCTGATGGCAGAGAAGTTGCGAACGGCCTGGGACGACGTGCTGCAGCAGCATCGCCTGGCGGCCTACGTTTACGGAGAGGCATCGACCTTCCATGTTTATTTTGAAACGGACCGGCAACGGATCGGGAGAGCGCAAGAACGAGCAGAACTGGTCACGTCAGAACCCCTGCGACTGAAAGGTATGCCGGCTGACCTGGTGGGTCATTACCAGGGACACCTGCGCCAGCGGGGAATTGACCTGATGAGTTCTACCGGTGGTGTGTTGTCCGCAGCGCATGGAAACCATGATCTCGAGGCGGCCACCAAGATTTTTGAAGAGGTGGTGCTGGCGCTGCTCCAGTCAGGACACGTTTTCCAGCTTCAAGCAACGACCTGATGGCAAAGAGTTAGCTTGCGGCAACAGGCGTGTGGTTTCGTGGCAGGGGCAGCGATCAGTCGGCTTAATCGCGGATCTTGGTGCCGCGGATGACGGTGCCGTTTTGATTCTTGCCGTAGTAGGAAGTGGCCTTGGCATCCAGTTGCACGTTGTCGACCCAGGCGCCATCCGGTGCCTTGGGGTCCAGCCACTTGAGTTGAAGCTGGCGGTCCTGGCGTTTCCAGAAAGACTTGCCGGCGGTTCCCGAGATCTGGCCCGAGACCTCGAAGTAAATATCGTACTGGTCGCGATCATTGACCACGTGCTGCCAGCGTCCCACCAGTGATGGCAGTGATTTTTGATTGCGGGCGGCCGCCTTGGGATCGGTGAGTGGGTTGCCTACCTGGGGCCACCCGGCTTCATTCCAGGTGACGGGGCGCACTTGCAGGATCCTGCCCTTGCGTACCTGGTTGGCGTCGTACGTATGGTGAACCACGAAGTCCCCCTGCCTGGTTTGCAGGAAACTGTTGTGACCGGGACCTCGCCAGCGGACGTCGCTGGCCAGCATCACGGTGCCACCGCCATCGAGCATGGGGCGTTGATCCTGGTCCCTGAACGGACCCAGGGGTTTCTTGCTGCGACCGATGACGACCTTGTAGGAGCTGTCCGTGCCGGCACAGCAAAAATCCCAGGAAGCCATCAGGTAGTAATACCCCTTTCGCTTGATGATGAAGGGTGCCTCGATGTCCGGGGTATCACCACGTGGCGAGCGTTTCGCCAGAGCTGTGTTCGGAGGTTGCGAAGAAGGTGGCTTGCCGGTGCGTCGATTGATTTCGACTCCCTTGATGCCGGTCCAGTAGGAACCCCAGTAGAGGTAGGCTTTGCCATCGTCATCCGCGAACATGGCAGGATCGATGGCATTGTAGTCACTCTGTTCCGGTATCGATTCAAGGACCAGGCCACGGTCTTCCCAGCGATACCTGGGGTTACCAGGGTCCAGGGTTTGATTGACGGCCAGTCCAATCACCGAGCGTTGGCTACCGAACGTGGAGACGCTGTAGTAGAGGTAGTAACGACCATCCATGTACTGGATGTCGGGAGCCCAGATCCCGTCACACCCGGGAATGGCCTGCTCGGACCAGGCTGGCACATGTCGTTCGAAAACCTGTCCGATCCGTTTCCAGTTGCGCAGGTCCTTGCTGTGCCAGATGACCACGCCGTGACCGGTGGCGTAGACGTAATATCCGCTGCCGTCAGGTGCCTCGATGGCCGCCGGGTCAGGCATGCCGGCCCGTAGTGCCTCCAGGGCGGTGGGGTTGAAATCATCCTCGTCTGCGCGGGCCGGGTGCCAACGGGCCCAGGCACTGGTGGCCAGGCTGGTGGTCAGGAAAGTGCGTCGTTGCACGCTCAGGTTCCTTTAGTGCTTGTGCCCACCTTCGAACAGCTTGTGTTTCATGTCACCGCGGGCATACACGTAGGCCAGCAGATCGAGAATTTCTTCCCGGCTGAGCTTGTTGGCCAGGCCCTTGGGCATGGTCGATACTGGCGATTTCTTGCGGGCATCGATCTCGGATTTTTTCAACACCGTTGGTACTGCCTTGGCAAGCGGATTGATGATGACCTTCACGGTGGTGGCATTTTCTTCCATGATCAATCCCGTGATCGTCTTGCCGGAATTGAGCAGGAAAACGGTGGTCTGGAACTTGTCATCGATCTCCTTGTCTGGTTCCAGCAGGGACCGTAGCAGGTGCTCGGGATTGTGCTTCTTGGCATCCAGCTTGGTCAGGTCCGGGCCGTATTGTTGCCCCTCGTTATTGATCCGATGGCAGGCCACGCAGCTGGCGACCTTGAACAGTTCCTTGCCCACCTCGTAAGAGCGTCCCATGGGCAGCGGTTTGACCGCTGCGACCAGTTCAGCGAATTTCCAGTCCTGTCCGCGGGTGTTGAACTTCAACAGTTCATCTTTCAACGGCAGCGGATGGGCGGCCAGGTAGGCCGTCGGGTTGGCCTGGTAGGCGGCCAGGTCTGCGACCACGTAGAGAGCTCCGTACATGCGTCGCCAATGTCCCGGGTAGGTACAGACATAGGGATAAATCCCCGGGGTCTTGGGAGCTTCAAAGCTGAGTGCCTGGTTTTCGCCCGGTTGCAGTAACCGACTGGCCAGCAGGATCTTGTCGGATCGAGGAACGTACTGGCGGTCCATGGCGTCTGGATCGCGCGCGGTCGCTTCCGCCAGCAGGCCGACTTCTTCCAGGGCACCGGGGAGGGTGATGGCGAAGTTATGAGGCATGTTGTCCGTGTTGGAAACACGGAACTCGACCGGTTTCCCGGCCTGGATTGCCAGGCGTTCCTTGTCGTAGATCATGCGGTGCGGCACCGTACCGATGGCAATCACGCGTACATCCAGGTTCTTGAGCCGATCCTGGATGGTCTTGGCCTGGTCCGGGGGTAACCTGCCTGCCAGGGAATTGGCCAGGGCGATCGCATTCATGGCTGCCTCACTGGTCCGATAGCTGGCTGGCATTTCACTGAGGAATCCAATGAGGTTATCGGCCAGAGGGCGGATTTCTTTCTGGGGCCAGTGTTGCGAGGAAATACTTTTCAGGACCCGGATGGCTGCCACACGGCTCTTGCCTGCCTTGACCAGTGAGGACAGGTCCGTGAACTTGTCTACCTCGTGTCCGGGGATGGTCCCCAGGGTGGCAATGGCAACATCGTGCAGGGTTTCCCCGCCACTGATGGAAAGTCGATTGGCGGCGATTTTTTGCTTCTTCAGTCCCGGTCCGCTCCAGTTCACGGCAAGTCCATCACCTCCACCACTATCAAAGTAAGTGACCATGATCGTATGGGATCCGGCCGTCAGATTGAGGGACCCACTCCTTTCCTGGGGGCCATGATTGCCATCATTATTGACGACCAGTTTCTTGTCGATGTAGAGTCGTGAACCATCATCGGAGTTGGTGAAGAAGCTGTACTTTCCGGAACGAGGTACCAGCAGGGATCCCGTGAACCGCAGGGCGAATTTGTCCGCCTGCTTGCGCTGGGGAACGTTCATCACGATTTCCGGTACGATGCCACTGGACGTCGGCTTTACCTTGGCCATGGTTTCCCGGGCCGCGTTGGCGGGGTTGGGATAGAAGTAATCAACCCGGATACCACTTTGCTGCAGGCTGGATCCACCTCCTTCGGCTTTCATGTTGGTGGGTAAGTCGAAGATCAACGGACGGACCTTCGAGTAGAGAGTCCCACGTAGTTTCCCGTTACGAATCTGGGGAACGGCAGCCAGGAAGTCACGCAGGTTTTCCTTGCTGGTGGTGGCCGCCAGGTAAGCATCGTCACCGGATCCAGTGGCTGCGATCCAGGCGGCGTAGCCGATTTGCTTGAGCTGGGCGTCCTTGGCCTTCGTGGCCAGGTCTTCCAACTGGCCCTGGATC
>JAYGDH010000439.1:0-19794 GCA_046583055.1 Pirellulaceae bacterium
GGAACCACCAACCGTTCCGTCCCTCGAAACGTGCGCCGCTGGGCCAAGCTCAACTGCAACTCCTCTTCTGCCCGGGTAATTCCCACGAACAGGAGCCGGCGTTCCTCTTCCAACTGGTCTGGATCCTCCTGGCTGCGTTCGTGGGGAATCATGCCCTGTTCCACGGCCACGATATAAATCACCGGAAATTCCAGTCCCTTGGCTGCGTGCAGCGTCATCAAGGTGACCTGGTCCGGCTCTTCATCCCAGCCATCGACATCATTAACCAGCGATGCCTGCTCCAGGAATCGCTGGAGCCGATTTTCTTCCGGGTGTTGTTCATCAAACTCCTGGGCCGCCGTCACCAGTTCCTCGATGTTTGCCAACCGCTGTTCATCTTCCTCGGTATCCGAGGCCTCCAGCGCTTTCGTATATCCCGTGCCATCCAGGATACTGTTGATCAAGTCCTCCAGTTCGTCTGCCGGTTCCACTGCCAGCGTATCGTACATGGCAACGAACCGGGTAATGGCTACTGCAGAACGCTTGGCCAGTGACTCAATCAAGCCTGCCTCGCGCGCCGACTCCAGCATGCTCAAACCATGACGCTGTGCATGGTGCCTTAGCAACTGGATCGATTTCTTGCCAATACCACGAGTCGGCGTATTGATAATCCTCAGGAATGCCACGTCGTGCTGCGGATTGTGGAGCAGGAAAAGGTAAGCAAGGATATCCTTGACTTCCTTCCGCTGATAAAACTCCAGCCCGTGAACAATCTGGTACGGTATGCCCAGGTTCCGCAAGGCAAATTCCAGTGAACGCGAGAGAGCATTGATCCGGTAGAAGACAGCAAAGTCACGAAACTTGCGACGTCCCTGCTGTACCTCGCTGAGGATAGCAGCCGCGATATGATCGGCCTCATCCCGGCTCGAGGGAAACACGACCAATCGAACCGGTCGCCCTGCAGCATGGTCCGTAAACAACGTCTTCCGTTTGCGATTCACGTTGTGTGAAATCAAGGCATCGGCAACTCGCAATATATTGGGCGTGCTACGATAATTCTGCTCCAGTCGCACCACTCGAACCCCGGGGAAATCTCTCTCGAATTCCAGGATGTTCGAAAGGTCCGCACCACGCCACCCATAGATCGACTGGTCAGGATCTCCCGTTACGGCCAGGTTCGGCGTGTGCTGGGAAAGTGCCCGGATAATGGCATATTGAGCCATATTCGTGTCCTGGTATTCATCCACCATGATGTACCGGTAGCGTTCATCCAGTTCCTGTCGCAACTCGGCATTGTCCTGCAATAGTTGCGCGGTATACATCAACAGATCATCAAAGTCGACCGCGTTGGAAGCCAGTAAGGACCTTTGGTAATGTGGGTAAATCTCCTCCACGATAGCACCGGTCGGATTACCAGGTCGTGCCTTGTAGTCAGCAGGTGAAACCAGCCTGCTCTTGGCCCAGCTGATCGCGCTCGCCACCGCTTCCGGGGAACAATACGTCAGTTCCACTTTTGCATCCACGATCGCCTGCTTGAGCACCTTGCGGGAATCACCTGCATCCAGGATGGAATAGTTGTCCGCCAGGCCCACCAGGTTTGCGTAGCGACGCAGGGAACGTGCACAGAAGCCGTGCAATGTTCCCATCCAAACCGATGATTGCGCCGTCAACCGTTCCAGGCGCAAACGCATCTCGTTGGCCGCCTTGTTGGTAAAGGTCAATGCCAAGATACTGCGGGGAGAAACCCCCTGGTGCAGCAGGTAAGCAATCCGGTGCGTCACCACACGGGTCTTACCGCTACCGGGACCCGCCAACATCAACAAGGGGCCGTCCACGTGCTGGACCGCTTCCTGTTGAGCTGCCGTCAATCCCTTTAGTAATTCAGTCACCGACGCTCCAGCCAATCGCTCGTCTCCTTCCGAACCGAACCTGTGAGTCCTCCGTTGTAACCTACCACCGGATCCGCAACAGGCACCGGCCATGAAGAACATTATAGGACCGTCACGGACAACCCCCAGCCCCTCTCCCGGTTCTCGGCTACCTGACCAACCGCTGCGGCAGGCCATGCTAGCTGGTTTTCCCAAAGGTGGTTTCTTTTTTTCTGGAAATTATGCGTCTTTTCGATGACGGATCGGAACCACTTTCGCTATACTTGCTGTCACGAAATCCGCGATCGAGGATATGATCGTTTCAGAACTAACAGCACGTTTCAGCCAGGGAGGGATACCATGGGAACTCGGATTCGTTTAAGTACTACCGGAGAGAACAATCGCCTCATACAAGAGCGATTGGAAATGAGCACCGCAGAAATCGGCTTGAGTGTCAGGACGACCAACTGCCTGGAGGAACGGGGAATCTTCACGGTCCGTGACCTGCTCAACTGCACCCCCGCAAACCTGCTGGACATCTCGAATTTCGGCGAGAAAACCCTCGAAGAAGTCTACGATGCGCTGGCCAAGATAGGTTTCGAACGTCAAAGCCTGGTAGCTAGTTAAGGCTTTTTCGTCGTGGCCCCGACTTGCAGGCAAGTCAGCTGTCCACGGCTCCCATCACTGGTGCGGAAATAGAAACGGCCGTTGGCCAGTGCAGGTAAGGCCCGAGTCGTGCCACGCGCCACCTGGTGCTGCTGGATTTTCTGGAACTTTTCCGGGGAAACTGCTGCCAGCGTGAGCTGGCCCCGGGTACTAAGCAACAGCAGGTGTTGTCCGGCCAGGATCGCGTGGGTGACCCCGGTGTTGGGTACGGACCACATGACCTTTCCCGTGGAAGCCTTGACGCAACGCAGCTCCGCTCCGCCAACGTCTTCGCGACCGTGGGCCCCGTAAAGGTATCCATCCTGCTGCACACAGGTGGAATATTGGCTGGACATCGCGTTGTCATTTTCCCAGACCGGTTGGGTTCCCTCCAGGGAAATCTTGCGAAAGCTCGCACCGATCCCGTAACTTGCCGTTACGAACAGGTGGTTATCAAAAACCAGTGGGGTCGACGCGTTGACCGTGGGGCCCTGCTTGCCAAAAGGAAAACGAAAAATTTCTTTACCCGTTTTTGGATCAACAGCCAGGACATTGCGTCGTGTCACAAAGATCACCGCCTGGCGGTCCCCCACGGTAGCCAGCGTGGGAGCCGAGTAACTGGCTGCCTCGCGACCCGTCTTCCAGGCCGTTTTTCCATCTGCCAGGTTAAAGGCGACCAGGCCCGCATCTCCGCGACCACCGACGTTCACGATTACTTTCCCCGCTGCGACCAGCGGTGTACTACCGGCTCCAAAGTAACCTTCGTTCCCGGCAAAATCACCGTAGGTATCACGCGACCAGTGTTTCTTTCCCGTTTTCAGGCCAACGCAATGCAGATCACCGTTGGCACCAAACAGGTAGACGCGGCCCCCATCGATCACCGGCACACAACGCGGTCCGTCATCCGGATTAAATCCTCCCTGGTAACTCGCCTCGAAACCGGTCTTCCAATGGACCTTTCCCGTGGCCGCCGACAGGCACTCGACCAGTTCCTGGTCACGCTGTCGATGGAATACGACGACGCGGTCACCAACCACCGCCGGACCGGCAAACCCAGCTCCCAGGTCATGCTGCCAATTCACGCGTGGACTGGCCTGGAAGTAAACGGGATCCAGTCTCTCCTGGACCGCCTGGCCGTTACGGGTTGGACCCAGGATCTGTGGCCAGTCACCGGCCTGTAGCTGTTGATCCAACAAGTCGGATCCCATCAACCCACCAAGCAGCACCAGGGTAAGCCACGCGTCTCGACCAATTAACATCGTGAATTTCCTTGCATAAAGGCGTTCTAACACTCACGTGAATCGCCTTG
Organism: Pirellulaceae bacterium; assembly: GCA_046583055.1. Classification (GTDB taxonomy): domain Bacteria; phylum Planctomycetota; class Planctomycetia; order Pirellulales; family Pirellulaceae; genus JAZADA01. The sequence continues at coordinate 3,802 of JAYGDH010000439.1, forward strand.
GATCACCGGCAACAGGCAACTAGCCACGAATTGAATCCTCCCTCTCGACGGCTATCTCTTAGCGAACCAGCCCTCTAAGATAACGCACACGGTACCTGCAGCACGCCCGCTGATTGGAGTACAATCGGTATCGCTCGTCAAGCGACGAGGGAGCTGAAGGCCGCCGAGTAACCGAACCATTGTCTACCAGAGGAACCTGGTCCATGGCCCGATTTTTTCGGTTCTGGGAAAAAAACCGAAGTGACCGCCAGACCGGGTCCAACTGGGCAGGGGAAGTCGGAGAGGCCATTTTTTTCGTGGCACTGCTGCTGCTCGGAACCCTGCTGCTACTCCAGTTCTGGCAGGGACAATCTCCCGACGGATCCACGGGTGCATCCGTCCTCAACCTGACCTTTGGAGTGATGTGCCTGCTGCTGACCCTCGGGAGCGTAGGACTGGTCTACACGATTATCCAGTTGCGTATCTCTACCGAGCGACGCGCGGCACTGGCCCGCCAGGCCAGCCAACTCCCGCTACTCCACCAAGCCACGGTTTCAGGAGATGGCTATCACCAGGTTCCGCATGACACGGACCTGACAAACAGTCCCGGCATTCGACTTGCTTACCGCTTACCGGCGAACGAATCACCTGTCTGGCAAATTGGTGCTGCCGTAATTTTTTTCCTGCTGTGGATCACGATCACGATCTCCCTGAGCGTGGCCGTTCTCTCACGACATTCAATGGACAATCCAAACTGGTTACTGTTGTTCATCCTGGTGGCCTGTACCGTGGTCGGCTGCTGGTCCATCTTCTACCTCTGGCGCCAACTGCGACGCCACGCAGGGATCGGTCCCACCAGCGTCGAGATATCCGATCATCCTCTTTACCCGGGACGCGAATATGCTCTCTTTCTGTCCCAGGCCGGTCACCTGCAACTGGAATCATTTCGAATCACACTGGTTTGCCAGGAATCTGCAACCTATCGACAGGGTACGGATACACGTACCAGCATCCAGCCTGTCTACAGCCAGGAACTGCTCTACCGTGAGAAGATCGAAGTCCAGGCAGGTATCCCGTTCGAACAGGACTGCGAATTCCAGGTACCACGGGAGGTGATGCACTCTTTCCAGGGAACGCACAATGCGGTGCAATGGAAACTCAGAGTTGATGTGGAAACACAGGAATGGCCTCCGTTTCAACGCACCTTCCCCGTCGTACTCTATCCACCTCCGGTAAGCTCCCGGGAGGATTCCTGATGGAACCATTGATCAGCATCCGACTCTGTAATCTCCGCAACCACTATTACAGTGGTGATACGTTGCACTGCCAGTACCAGGTCGACCGGGTCGATCCCGCGCACATCCAGGCCATGGAAGTTTCCGTCCTCTGGTACACGGAAGGAAAGGGGGGAAGAAGACCTCGGCATCCACTACTTCGAACGCCATGTCCCTGGCCAGGAAACCCCGGACCTTCGGACCTTCAGGGGATTCTCCATCGCATTGCCGCTGAGTCCTTTAAGCTACGAAGGAATCATCATCAAGATTCAATGGTGTACCCGCGTCCGTATCTTCCTGCGAAACGGAAACGAATATGTCCACGATCAGCCCTTCCTGCTGGGCAATATTCCAGTGGCACAAATGATTCAACCATGACACCCAGCACGACACCACATCCCCGGTTTCAGTCCAATCCATTCGCCACGCGATGGACACGGCCAGGCGCCTGCCCATTCCTCTTTCCAGGCGAAATGACTATCGACCAACTGGCCGCCCAACTTCGAAAACAACAGGGCTGGGGCCAAATCGTGGGCCCTCACGGCAGTGGAAAATCCACCCTGCTGGCAACCCTGATTCCAGAACTGGAAAGACCTCCAGCTACCGTCACATACTATCGACTGCACCGGGGACAAAGACAATTACCGGTTTCCTTCCAGGAACCTGACCTGATGAGTTGCAACCAGGTCATCGTCGATGGTTTTGAACAGTTGTCTCGCTGGACACGTTACCGACTCAAACAATTCTGTCGCCGGACCAACAAGGGACTCCTGGTAACCACCCATCAATCCCTGGGACTGCCGAACCTGTTACCCATCCAACCGAACCTGCTCACCGCTCAACGGATCGTAGCCTACCTGCAGCGCCATCATGACACGGTTATTTCAGAGGAGGACGTGCGGCATTATTATCCGCACGACTCGCATAACCTGCGGGAACTACTCTTTGCCCTGTACGACCTGTTTGAACAGCGTCGGTTGAGGTCTCCCAGGCAAGAACCATGCTCCTCCCTAGCGGAGTGACCTGCAGTTCGGTAAACGCAGGATTTTCTCTGAATTACGTGCCAAAGTTTACGTTTCCCCTTGTTTTCGACCTACTCTTGCCAGAGAAGGCCGGTGGCTGACAGACCACCTCTGCGTTACAGGTAGCAGAACCGAAATAAACGTAAAGAACTACCAAATCAAGGTTTAAAACCACGAACTGCTTGACAATTCAGGCCGGAAAAATCAAACAAGAAGTATCGGAATCCTGCTTGTGCCCGAGTGTCTCCAGGTGACCTCGACTCATCCCCTCATGGAAACCATCGCATGAACTCGACTCGCAAAATCATCTTTACCTGTTCCCTGGCTCTTGGCTTGATGCTCGTGGCAGAAACCAGCCATGCTAATTTCTTCGACTGGATCACCGGTCGGGAACCCACGCCCTGGTCGCAAACGATGCAGCCTGTTCCTGCCAATCGAGTGTTTGCCTGGCGTCCGCTGACAACCACATCCACCATCCCTGCCGTGGCCCCCGCAACTGCGATTACCCTGGCACCAGGCAACTATGTCCCGGCAACCCGCTATCGTACGCAATGGGTGCAGGTACCCGTCACGACTTACCGACCCGTGTTCGAATCCAATCCAGCAACCGGTTTGCCCCGGTTACAGATGCGTGCCTGCCAACGTTACATCTGGCAAGTACGTCGCGTACCGGTCACCGTCATGCGACCTTATGCCCAGGCAAACGCGGGCAGCATCTTTCCCTGGTGTTGGAACTGGACTCCCATGTTCAACAATTGCTGCACACCTCAATACGGGACTCCCACGACGATCACCACCCCGCAACCTTATTATTCCGGTCCTGACAGTAATCAACCTGCCCTGGCTCCCAGTCCAGGTACCAGCGGTGAACCCGCCGACCAGGTGCCTACCCTGCCACCCCAGGCCAGCAATGACGATGCGATCGGAACATCCGCTGACCTGTCGGGGTCCAACGGACAATCGATCTTACGACGTCCTATTCGTGAACCGGCTTCCGAACTGCAACCAAGCAAGCCGCGCCTTATCGCTCCGGATAAAACGGAACCCATTCCCGACCTGGATCGGCAGCCGTTGCTGCAACACCAGGGACCTGAACTGTTAAACCCCCGTGATCGCACGACCAGGACATCCGTACCGGTCCACCGACACTTCGGTGCCATCCAGTGGGCTTCCCTGCCACGCGAACGTGTTACCGCTGCCTCGACCGCTCCCGCAACTGGCCAGGTCATCCAACAACCTTCGGAAGACCCGCCGGCTCCCCTGCAGTGGAATCGTGTCCAACCGTAGTCGCCTGGCGGCCCATGGGGTTTCTCTGAAAACACCCCTCCACGTCGTACCTGGGCTCCCGGACTAGCATTCCGGGGGGACACTTCGATACACTCATTTGAAAGCGAGTGTAAAGGATCGATACCTGCAGCTGGCACTCGTCCCCCTGAATGAAGCCAGGAACCGTCATGGACAATGCCAATATCGCCGCTGCGCTGGATCAACTGGCCGACTTGCTGGAATTCCAGGGGGCCAATGCCTTTCGCATTCGCGCCTACCGTAATTCATCGCGAGTCATCCGCGACTACCCGGAATCCATCGCTGGCCTGGTGAACACGGATCCCAGGTTGCTCACGGAAATTGACGGTGTGGGAAAGGCAGTGGCTGAGAAATGCGTCGTACTTGTACAAACCGGAGAGCTGCCGCAGATCCAGGAAATTTTACAACAGATACCGGCAACCGTGCTCGACATGCTACGAGTTCCCGGGCTGGGTCCCAAGAAAGCCGCCTTGCTGTACCGGGAACTCGGGATCGAAAACCTCGAGCAGCTTGAACAAGCCTGCCAACAGGAACAGGTCCGTGAACTCAAGGGACTGGGTGCCAAGACGGAACAGCAGATCCTGCAGGGCATCGCCATCGCCGATGCAGCCAACCAGCGCATTTACTGGTGCGAGGCAGACCAGATTGCTGCTGACCTGCGTGCCCATTTCAGCAACTGCACCGTCATCGACCAATTCGATTTCGCCGGTAGCTATCGGCGCGGACGGGAGACCGTGGGAGACCTGGATATCCTGGTCGTTTCCGGCGACCCGGGACAGGTCATGGACCACCTGGCATCCTTCCCCGCGGTCGAGGAGACCATCGCCCGCGGAGAGACCAAGATGAGCATCCGGTTAAAAACCAGCTTCCAGGTTGACCTGCGAGTCGTGGCGCGAAAATCGTTTGGTGCCGCGTTCCAGTATTTCACCGGCTCCCAGGCTCATAACGTTCACCTGCGTGGCATGGCACGGAAACGGGGATTGAAAATCAACGAATATGGCCTGTTCCGCATCGAGGGAGAGGAAGAAGTCTATATCGCCGGTGAGACCGAAGAGGACCTCTATGCTGCCCTGGATCTGCCGGTATTCGAACCCGAGTTAAGAGAAGCACGGCGCGAGTTCGCATGGGCCGAGAATAACACGTTGCCCAAGTTGCTTGTGGCGACCGACGTGATCGGTGATCTCCACATGCACACCACCGACAGCGACGGTAAACACAGCCTGGAACAAATGGTAGCCGCCGCGCGTCAACGTGGCCTGCAATACATTGCCATTACCGATCACTCGAAACGTGTCACCATGGCCAACGGACTGGACGCCGGTCGGCTGCTGGAACAATGGAAGCAAATTGACCAGTTCAACGAGACCCTGGACGACCGTTTCCTGGTATTAAAGGGAATCGAATGTGACATCCTGGAAAAGGGTGGCATGGACCTGCCGGACGATGTGCTGGCCCAGGCAGACTGGGTTCTGGCCGCCATCCATTACGGCCAAAAACAACCTCGCCAGCAAATCACCGATCGACTGCTCGAGGCCCTTGCCAACCCACACGTCTGCTGCGTGGCACATCCCACGGGCCGATTAATCAACCGTCGCGAACCCTCTGAGATCGACATGGATGCCGTCTTCCAGGCAGCAGCCGAGCACGGAAAAATGCTGGAACTGAACGCCAACCCGGTTCGCCTGGACCTGGATGATATCCAGTGTGCAGCAGCCCGCAGCCAGGGAATTCCCATCGTGATCAATACCGATGCCCATCATGTCGATGGGCTCGGAGTCATGCCACACGGAATTCTCCAGGCCCGTCGTGCCGGCCTCACGCGTGAGGACGTCGCCAATACCCGTAGCTGGCCGGAACTGCGATCCCTGGTCGGCGTTCCCTCCGGCTAGGATCAACTCCCCGGTCTAGGCAAACGCCTTGATTAACTGGTCCAGGTGTTTTGGACATTCCTTGCGAGGATTCCCTTTCTCCTCGTACTCCAACACGATATACCCCTGGTAATTCACCGCGCGCAACATCGTGGCCAAGCGTCTATAATCTGCCGGTTTCTTGGCGCCGTCCGAACCGGACACCGTTACTTTGACCTGCACATTCAGGCAATAAGGTGCAATCTGTTCAAGGTCACCATAGATATCCTTGGTATGGAAATTGCCAGTGTCCAGGTTAACACCAAACCAGGGACTCTTCACATCGCGGACAAACCCCAGGAGGCCGGCAGCCGTACTGGTCGGGCCACCGTGGTTCTCGAGCGCCAGGTGCACACCGTGCTGTCCGGCGTACGCACAGCACTCCTCGATTGCCGAAACCATCAGGGCATGCGATTGCTTGGGAGTACTCCCCTTCTTGGGATGACCCGCGAAAATCCGGATGACCGGCGCCCCGAGCATCTCGGCATAATTGACCCATTTCTTGACATGGGCAATCTGCTGGCGACGCTTCTCTCCCTCCGGGTGGCCAAAGTCATTTCCTACCGCCGTACCGGAAACATCAAGTCCCGCCTGGAAACACCGCTGCTTGAGTGAATAAATGTACTCCGGGGTGATCTTTTCCGGAAAGTAATACGAGGTCAACTCGGTACCAGCCAGTTGAAAACTGGCACAATCATCAATGAAATCCGCCAGCGTCAACTTGGCCGGCTGGCCCTGCAACAGGCTACGATAACTGTAAGCTGCCAGGCTAAAGGCAAATCGATCACCGCCCTTGCGCAAGATCGGCTCGATCGCCTGCACCGGATTCGTACCCGTCCACCACCCACCGGCTGCCAGGGCAGAACCCGCGGCACACTGGCCCAGAAATTGTCGGCGATCTCGTAACGATTGCATGATAAGTCATTCCTCTCGAGGCCAAAGAAACCGGATGCTGTTGCCACCAGCAGAAAACGTCACCCGTCCTCTACGGATCGAACTGCACGCTATTCTGAAGTAACCACCAGCCAGATGCAAGCGGCGACAGAAGCGGGCCTACCCGGTCACCAGGCAACGACGGCCGCCGGGACACCACGACAGGACGCGCCGGCAGAGATCCGGCGGCAAGAAGGCAGCACTGGCTACCAACATGACCAGAACAAATCCCGTCAATCCCGTCAGGACTGCCAGCGAACTCCACATCACCAGGGCAATTCCCAGCAACAGTGGACGCGCCAGAGACTTCCAGATCAAGAGTGGAAAAATCAGCTCGAAAGCGACGATCGCATGTGTCCAGGCATCCAGCAAGAATGCCTGCTCACGCAGGAACGTGAGATCCAACGGTCGGGACCGAACCTGGGCCATCAGCAACCAAACAGCGTCACCCTCCCACCAGACCTGCCCCGCAAGTTTCGACAGCCCCATCAAGAGATAAAAGGCCGCGCAGTGTAACTGGATAAGACGCAAGCTGACCGTCGCTGTCCAGTCATGCCGCGACACATCATGACTCTCGTTCGCAGCGCCACGACGCGCGACACGCCATTGATCTACCGACAGGTAAGCACCACAGGGTCCCAGGCAGAGATAAAGCAATAACATCGAGATCACAGGCTCAAAAGGGCCCGTTAGAATCGGCTGACGGTGAATGTAGGAAAGGATGACCAGCAATGACAGGACCGACGTCGTGCGGGTCTGCACGCCCAGTGTAAAGAGCAGCAGTACCAAACCACCCAGCACGTGCAGCGTCCATAATCCTGCCGCTGTCGTAGCCAGGTCCAGTAGCGAGAAATGCACCCAGTCGTAACCTGCCACATCCCCGCGAATGGTCGCTACCGTGGCTGTCGACATCAGGCCATCAACACCAAACATGTGCACCAGGTCACCACTGAACGAGACCAGGTAAGACAGCGCTAATAGACCCACTGCAATTCGCAGCAAGCACAGGGGCAGGGGATCACCGGGCGTGAACCAGAAACGATTCCAGGACTGACCGACTGACCGGTTTAAATCTTCCCAGTAGCTGGTTGTTTTCGCAGGCATCATGATTATTCCTTCCCATCCCCGGAAGTCGAATCAGGCTCGCGCCGAGCAGCCTCCTGCACCGTTACTCGTTTCTGCACCTGTAACATGCCGTCCGCCAGCCATACATCCGCCGCATAAACCGACTGCTGGTACTGCGGATCTACCGGGTCCAAGGGAAAACCGGTGACCAGTTCCGTGATCCGGCGCGGTTGAGATTCGTGACGCCAGCAACGGACCACCACCTGGCCTGAATCTCCCGGCCTCAATACCAGCCCGGCGGTCGCACGAGCCAGGGCAGCCGTAATGTGATCATCTTCCACCTGGGCGTGATAGGCCACGGCATAGGCCAGTCGACGATAGCGCCGAGCCGCAAATCCCCACCGATTCGCTCTCTCCAGGACAGTTCGTTCCTCGCCGGCCGGCACGGCATCCTGTCCCGCCGCAGGGACCCGTTGCACTTCCAGGAAATGATCGTCATCCAGGATTCCGCCATGCGTCAAATGATAAGGCGTAACGTCAGGATCCAGGTTGACCAGGCCCAGGTAAGGCCGCAACACCTGCACCAGCCGCGCCTGTAACGAGGAACGATGTAAATTACTGGTCAACGCAACCAACACGCAGATGAGATGAATCAGGATCAACAGGGAAACCCAGCCTGCCCCACCACTCACCTCCTGCGCCGGCCCGGATGCGGCTCGATGCAATGTTTCGGCAACTGATCGCTGGCCCCTGGTTCCCATGTTCGACCTGCCCACCTAGCAACTGGAATCGGTACGCAACGGCGCACTCCCTACGCTCAACACCAACCTGGTTCCCTGTCCCTGAAATCGGTTTGCGACGGGCAAGAGGCCCAACTTGCTGCCCGCAAACCGAAAAATCGACCGCACCCATTCAGGACACACAAAAAATGACCGGACCTCTCGCGAAGTCCGGTCACATGGATCATGCCGACTAACAGGAATCACTTGAACGCAAATTCCCTCCCATCACATGGACAGGTTGCCGGCGCTCGCCAGTCACTACCGGTAGCTGACCCGGTAGAAACGCAGGGGAGCTCGACGCAAACGCAAGGTACGCGCTTCCTTCGGCGGCGGAGGTGCAATCTCACCACCACCCTCGACCTTGGTCTTGGAACCACTGCAACGCTTGGAACCACTGCAGCGCTTGCTGCCATGACAACGGCTTTTGCCCGCCGCACGTTCTTTCGTCAAGGTCGCTCCATGACACTTGCGAGCACCCTTCCTGGCACCACTGCAACCATGTCCAGCAATCACTAAATTTTCACCGCCTATCAAGGCCATGCCGACGAACGCGAAAAATGCCACGACGCCGCAAAGAATCATTCGATTCATCCCAAAATCCTCCACGTGAAAAACGGACCGGGTATGAGGCCGCAACACGACCCTATCAAACACACCCTATTTCTCAGCCACGACCTGGTAAAATAAGTATTATGGAAGACTTATGCCAGTTAACTAGGCTACGCTGCTAGGCTACCATGAGGCCCTCAAGTGTCAAGCAAACACGAGGTTTATGTGACGAATTTGCAGCACTTTGGCAGCCGGGGATCATCCACATGCAGAATACCCCCTCTGTAGAGTGGCTCGCTATTTTAACGAGGTGTGGACGGTTGCGGACGTTCACTGATTCGTGGAGCGCTTGGGTCCATGAGGCGGCTGGCCAATTCCGTATCCACTGCTTCCCATTTGTTAAGCATGTCCTGGGGATCTTCGAAATTCAAATAGGTCAGTTCTCGTTTCGGATCGATACGAGCTGCCATGCCGGCAACGCGCCAGCCATTGGCCTGGGACCGCAAGACCCAGACAATCTCGTAGCGCTGCTGCTTGCCATCCACATCGGGTTCAAGCCAGGTACTGTTGACGTAAGCCCCACCGTCAACCATCTCGACTTTACCCACCTGGTACTGCGCTGCCGCCGTACCGGGTGGCTGAACGGCCAGTTGGTGTTTCTCCGTTTCCACACGAGCTTTATCGGTCAATAGTCGTGTCACCGCATCGGCATCTCCCTGACGCAACGCCTGGAGAAATTCGCTTACGACCTCCTGGACCGTGGCATCTGCCTTTACCTTCCCAGCAGTCGTTGAATTTAAATCCAATACCCGTGCGATCAAGGCACCCGGCTGGCCTGTTTCTGTCGTTGATACGGGCTGATTCGATTCCTGTTGGCATCCCTGCAAAAACGTTAACAGGGCCACACATGACAGCATGTTAAATTTTCGTGTCATAAGCTCACACCATTGTGACAAGAAGGCATTTTCCAGAAGAGAGACAACCTGGGCAATCTGCCGGGTTGGTAAACGCGGCGGAAGTTTCGCAGGAAGGCTGCAGCAGGTCAAGGTGAAATCGCTGTATGAATCACGGCGACCGGGAACTGCTAGAGAGATTTGAGGTAGGCGATCAGATCGGCCAGTTGTTGGTCGGTCAGCTTACCGGAACCAGCCACATCCTGGGATGCATGGTACTCGGTCAGCACCTGCTGCAAGGACTTCGCCCGCCCGTGGTGCAACAATCGTACTTTTCGATAAACACCTCGCAAGGTCGGCGTATTGAATCCCAGGTACTTATCTTTCTCTTCCCCGAGGCCCAGGTCATGGATTTTACCATCGGTAAAATAAGGGCCTTTGTGGCAGCTAGCACATCCTGCCTGAGGACTCAGGAAAACCGTTCGGCCCCGTTCGGCCGCCGGACTCAGGCTACCGTCCAGCTGTCGATAAGGGTTCGGAGGTTCCTGCAGGGTTTTCACGTACGCCAGCAGGTCACCAACATCCTGTTGACTTGGTTCTGCTCCGAGCATCGTGGAAGTAATACTTTTTCGCATGGCAGCATCCAGGTCCTGCTGCCAGCCATGCCACGTCCAGGGGCCGGTTTCCGCCAGTCCATAAAGTGGCAAAACGGTCTTAAAGGTAAAGGCTGTTCCGTCATTAAAGGTATCCATTCGTTCAGAATTAATACCGCCTTCATAGTGACAGGAATGGCAGCTATACCACTGATCCAGGCTTCGCTGAGCGTCATGAAAGATAACTTCGCCGCGCCGCGCCGCGGTCATTTCAATCGTCTTACCGAGGGCAATTTTTCGAACCGTCTGACGTTTATCCAGGTCCACGACCTGGATGGCGTTGTGCAGGTAATTAGCCACGTAGACGAGGTGATTCCGGGATCCAAAACGTAATCCCATGGGCCGTCCGCCCACGGGAATCCGGTAGAAGCGATCTTGATCTTTTTGCAATTCCGGAACCAGGTGGTCAGTATCCCCATACTCCTGGAAGGGTGCGTCATGCTTACGGTAGACGAGCACCTCGTGGCTTCCGGAGGCAGTCACCGCGATACGATCTTCCCGGGGGCTCAGTGCCAGGCCATGGGGATCCCCTACGGCTTTGCCACGAACATCGAGCGAGAAGGCTTCGCGGCGCCCTGGTTGATCTAATCGCACGCGTCCCAGTCGACTGGCCAGCACCCAGCCGCGTTGAATATTCGTCCTGGTAACCGGGTTATGGTGATAGAACATCCAGGGAAAATAAGCGTACTGGCCATCCCTGGAGACCTGCATGTGCCCCACGTTTATGGCCACAAATCGTTGCAATGAAATCATCTTGTTCGTTGTCGTGTCGACCACGGAAACCCCGCCATCACCACTGGCTCCCACGGCCAGTCGCTTTCCATCGGGGGACAGGGCCAGGTATCGAGGCCAACGCCCCACATCGATTCGCGTCACGATCTTACGTTGCTGAAGATCAATCACACCCACCTGATTGGCGGCAGTCAACGCCACGTAGGCCCGTTGGTTATCGGGACTGATGGCCACCTCGTGCGGTTGCCACCCGGTATGAATCACGGCGACCGGGAGTAGTTTTTTTCCTGATACTTCCAGGACGTGCACGTCTCCGGAGTAGCTACAGCCCACGTAAACCCGCCGCGCCTGTGGTCCAAGCGTCACGGCAACTGGACGTTTTCCAACAGCCACCTCATCCCACACGACCCCTTCTTCGAGGCCGACCAGGCTGAGCGTTCCGGAGGTCTGGTTGGCGGTCACGGCCCAGGTATCGGTCGGGTTGACTACCAGGTCCACGGGGGAACGATGGCTGGCCAACGGGTTTGCCGCTTGCTGGGCCATACCTGGCCCGCCCAGTAACAGGCTGCTACAAACCAGGGCCAGGGCATTCCAGCACGGATATCTGTGCATCATGGTTCCTCTTCCAGGAAAAAATGTTAATCAGGTTTCAGTTTGACCGTCCTGGTCAGCGGAGGTCACTCCTCGTCATCGCGCAACTGGGCCAGCACGCTGTAATCTTCCAGCGTGCTGGTATCACCTATCGTTTCTTTACCGGCAGCGATGTCTCGCAACAGCCGCCGCATGATCTTACCACTGCGTGTTTTCGGCACGGCACCGGTAAAACGAATATCGTCCGGCTGGGCCAGGGCTCCAATTTCTTTACGCACGTGCTGCTTCAATTCATCACGTAATGCGTCACTGGGTTCCGCATTCAGCAGTGTTACGAAGACGGCAATGGCCTGGCCCTTGATCTCATCGGGCCGGCCCACCGCAGCTGCTTCTGCCACGTTGGGGTGGCTGACCAGTGCACTTTCCACCTCGATGGTACTGAGCCGGTGACCGGACACATTGATCACGTCGTCAATGCGCCCCATGATCCAATAGTAACCATCATTATCGATCCGGGCATTATCACCCGCCAGGTACTGGTGCGGCACTTTCTCCCAGTACTGCTCCCGGTATCTATCATCGTCACCCCAAATCCCGCGCAACATGCCCGGCCAGGGATGAGTAATTACCAGCAGGCCGCCCATGTTGGCATCGACCGGCTGACCCTGCTCATCCACCACGGCAGGCAGGATCCCGGGCAGTGGCTTGGTACAGCTACCCGGCTTCGTGGCAATCGCACCCGGCAGCGGTGACATGATGATGCCACCGGTTTCTGTCTGCCACCAGGTATCGACGATCGGACAACGTTCCCCGCCAATCATCTTGTGGTACCACATCCAGGCCTCGGGGTTAATTCCTTCACCAACGGTACCAAGCAGGTTCAGGCTGGAAAGGTCATGCTTGGTAACGTGCTCATCGCCCCACTTGATAAATGCACGAATAGCCGTGGGTGCGGTGTACAGGATATTGACTCGATACTTCTCGATCAGTTCCCAGAATCGATTTTCCGCAGGCCAGTTCGGAGCACCCTCGTACATCATCACGGTGGCACCCGCGGACAACGGACCATAGACAATGTAACTGTGGCCAGTAATCCAGCCACAATCAGCAGTGCACCAAAAGATATCCTCGTCGCGACACTCGAAAACCCATTCAAATGTCTTCTTGACGAAGAGGTTGTAACCCGCTGTCGTGTGCCGGATACCCTTGGGCTTACCGGTCGACCCGCTGGTATAGAGGATGAACAACGTGTTTTCACTATCCAGGGGAGTGGCCGGGCAATCAGCGGACACCTCGTCCACGAGGTCATGCCACCAGAAATCACGACCGGGTTGCATGGTCACGTCGTTGCCAACGCGTTGGAGTACCACGCACTTTTCCACGGTGACCGATTTTTCCAGCGCTTCATCGACGGTTGCCTTCAGAGGCAAGGGTTTACCACGACGCCAGGCAGCATCCGCTGTAATCTGCAACTTAGCCGAGGCATCATTGTTTCGTTCCGCAATCGCCTCGGCAGAAAAACCAGCGAAGATCACTGAATGAATGGCTCCCACCCGGGCGCAGGCCAGCATGGCGATGGCCAGCTCCGGCACCATCGGCATGTAAATCGACACCACGTCTCCAGTCCCTACGCCCAGCTTCTTCAGCACATTGGAAAACTTGCAGACCTCGTGATGCAGTTGCTCGTAGGTCAGCGTCCGCTGATCGCCGGGTTCTCCTTCCCAGATAATCGCGGCCTTGTTGCCACGACTTTCCAGGTGAGCATCGAGGCAGTTGTAAGAAACATTGGTTTCCCCCCCCACGAACCACTTGGCAAAAGGCTCATCCCATTCCAGCGTCTGGTCAAAGTCCTTGAACCAATGCAGTTCCTCGCGTGCCAGTCGCTCCCAGAAAGCAACCGGATCCTGCTTGGCTTCCTCGTAGAGTTTTTCATAGGCAGCCAGGGAATCGAGTTGGCAACGGCCTGCGAACTCCTCGTTCGGGGGAAACAAGCGTTCCTCCTGCATGACCGTATCAATCTGTCCGCTCGTTTTTTCGGACTCGGACATCGTTGGATCCTTATATCGTGGCAAAAAAACAGGCCTGCCAGCAACCCGACCATGGTTCCCCGGAAGCAGTTCTCCCGGTGATCGAATTGGCCGTGCCAGAATCGGAAATTCTAAGACGCCGTTTCAGGCCTGTCAAACGAACCTGCGGCTTTACGAGACCAACAGCCACGGACCTGACCGGACAGCCTAGAATCCAAGCCAATTCGTAACACCCAGGCGAAACAACATCCCGGCACTACCAAGCATTTCACGCAGATTGATCTTGGACTGCCCACGCGTGCGATCCGCAAAAACAATCGGGACCTCTCCCAGGCGAGCACCGGCACGGTGTAACCGCCAGAGAATTTCTTCCTGGAAAGAAAAACCTCGTGATCGCAACTGGTTCAAGGCAACCTTCTCCAGGGTCGCCACCCGGTAACAACGATAGGCACCACTGCAATCGCGCGCAGGCAAGCTTAGCAAGAGACGGGCACCCCGGTTCACCAACCAACTGGTAAACCGTCGATGCCAGGGCCAACCCGTGGTGCGCCCACCCGGGATGTAGCGGGATCCAATCACCACGTCATACGCCTGCGAACTCGCTCCTTCCCGCGCCGCCAGCAGGTCGGGCAGGTAACGCGGGTGGTGGCTGAAATCCGCGTCCATGCTGACCAGCCAGGTGTAACCCATTTGCTGGGCATATCGAAACGCTTCAATCGTGGCCGTTCCCAGTCCCAGTCGCCCCGCACGATGCAGACAGGTCAACCGGGAATCCTGAGCAGCTCTCTGCTCGGCCCATTCCCCTGTTCCATCAGGAGAATTGTCATCCACGATCAGGATCTCAACCTGGGGGACCAACGAAAAGATTTCGTCGACCAGCAAGGGCAGGTTCTCGATCTCGTCATAGGTCGGAATGACTACCAGAATTCGGTCTGTCGATTTTCTCAACTCGGCCTGTTCATCCATCGCGCCCGGCAAACCTCGGCAGTGCCTGCTTACTGATCCCAGCGAACGTGCCCCGTCCATTGCATCAACGATCGACTAATGTGCGATAATAGTCAATAGACTGCTCCAATCCCTCCCGCAGGCTGACTCGGGACTGGTAGCCCAGCAATGTCTGGGCTCGCTGGATGTCGGCCAGGCTGTGGCGAACGTCTCCCACTCGCTCTGGCTGGTGATCCGGCTGGACGTCCATCTCCAGGATGTCATTGAGTGTCGCGATCAATTCCAGCAAGCTGGTCTGGCGATTGTTCGCCACGTTAATGACCTGCCCGGCCGCACCCACCGCCTCGGCCGCCAGCAGATTTCCCTGCACCACGTCAGACACGAATGTAAAGTCTCGTGCCTGGTGACCATCCCCAAAAATGACCGGCTGCTCCCCGGACAACATCGCGCAAATAAACAGCGGAATCACGGCCGAGTAAGGGCTATCCGGATCCTGGCGAGGACCAAACACGTTGAAGTAACGTAAGGAAACCGTCTCGAAACCGTAGGTCGTATAATAGGACTGGCAATAATACTCGGCAGCCAACTTGGCCACCGCGTAGGGAGAAATCGGCGCCGGCAAATCGGTCTCCGTCTTGCAGGGATGGTCCTGGTCCCCGTAAGCACTGCTGGAAGCCGCATAAACCACGCGGCGTACACCCTTCTTGCGAGCATGTTCCAACACGGTCAAGGTACCAGTTACACAGGCAGCATGCGTTTCCATCGGGTTGGCCACACTTCGTGGCACCGATGCCAGGGCCGCCTGGTGAAAAACCACTTCCACGCCCGCCATGGCGCGGGACACCACGTCGGCGTCAAGTACGTCACCCTCCAGGAATTCCACCTCACCGGTCAATTGCTCAATATTGTGCCGGTGCCCCGTACTGAGGTTATCCAGGATACGGATCGTTTCTCCACGATCCAACAAGGCCTGGGCAATATGGGAGCCAATAAACCCGGCACCGCCTGTAATCAAGTAACGTGGCGTCATCTTTCTAGGCCTGTCGAAAACGATCCAATAACTGCCGCTGGCGTTCCAGCGCTTCTGCGGACACCGGTTGATGATCAGGGTTCAGCCCGTGCTGCTCATCATGACGCGTGATCAACATGCCAGGATCTCTGCCCGTTGCATCATCCCTTTCGTGTGTTAACGGTACCTGTACAATCCAGGCCGTTTCCAGCCCCGGGTCCTGGGGGCAGGCGTCCGCCAACGACAGGAAATCTACCTTCGCTTCCTCCACGGGTGTCTGTTCCACGGGTGTCTGTTCCACGGGTGTCTGTTCCACGGGTGTCTGTT
>JAYGDH010000485.1:0-5637 GCA_046583055.1 Pirellulaceae bacterium
CAACTCCTCGTCCGAGCTACAACCAACAACACTAACTAACAGCAAACAGATGAGTAATCGTTTCATGATCGGCTCACTCTGAAGAAGAGTTTTTTAAAAAGTACCAGAGGGGAGACTTGAACTCCCACGGGGTTGCCCCCACTGGATTTTGAATCCAGCGCGTCTGCCAATTCCGCCACTCTGGCAAAGAGATAACCGATTGTAGGACAAAGATCATTTCCTGCAAGATCCAGCCGGAGCGGAAAATGACCCGACAGGTGACCTCTACCAGGAATCTATTCTCCAGCAAGGTTCCTAGGTGCGCAGCATGTCCAACATTGTCGGCTGTTTCAGGATCTCGGGAAACTGTTCCCATTGCCCGGACTCCAACGACCGTTCGACGTTGGCCAGCACCCAGTTCCACTCCCGTGGGTTATTATCGCGGAAGGTCTGCGGATACCCATAGCGCACACGATAAACCTGGTCCTCACCCGTTTCGGCGTCGGCGTATTTCAGCATTAAGATCGCAATGTAAGGAATGGCTTCTGACTGGCCGGGCTCGATCTCGTAGTCCATGTGAGCATTCAGCGACTGGAAGTGCGGGTGCTTTCTGATCTTGTCGGCAACCCGCCTGAACTTGCTGCTGTAACTCGTACAGCCAGCAGCAAGGAGGCTCAGCAACAGCACCAGTAGCCAGCGAGTCGTGGTCCTGCTCATAGCTGCTAAGCTCCGCTGCCAGTTTGTGAAAGATGATTCCAGGGTCAGGTTCAGCGACGTCGACGGCTGGCAAACAGGCGCCCTCGAGAGTCGGCCAGTTCCTGGATAGTGATGCTACGAAACCAGACCGGGTGCCCATGATCCTGCAGCATGATCGTTCCCGAGCGGTTTTCGCCAAAACCTGCATGCTTGTTGAACTTGCTGGCCTTAACCCGCTCCTGCCACTGCGCAGAACCGACCATGGCCGAGGCGATTCTCGTACCATTTAACCAGTGTTCGAGGCGATTTCCCTGTACCACGATCCGGCTGTGGTTGAATTCTCCCACGGGCTTGAGAGGCTTGTCGGCCCGGGGACCAAAGAGTGCATACAGGGAACCGGTGCTGCCGAGGGCATCGGCCTTGTACTTGAACTTCACGTCATCCAGCATCTGGTATTCGATGCCCAGTAGCGATCCCCCGTAGCGGCGGACGCGGTACTTCAGTCCACTGTTGCCTCCCTCCTCGATTTTCCATTCGAAGTCGAGAATGAAATTCGCATACTCCCGGTCACTGTAAATACTGGTGCTGCGCTCCTTTAACTGGAGCAGGCCATCTTCGACTATCCAACCAGTAGTGACCGGCTCGCCCTTGGCCGTGACCCAGCCATCGAGAGTCTGTCCATCAAACAGCGGGGTGGGTGCGCTGGGCGTTGCCGTGCGTCGTCGCAATCGTTGAGCGGAAGAGGTGTTGGTCAGGCCGCTGACCAGGATCAACAGGAGGGTCCAGAAAGTGCAATAACGCATGGAGATGTCCTTCATGGAAAACGGCGAGTCGCGATCAGGAAAACCTATTGTGGTCCATTGCCGGGAAGGAAACAAGCGGCCGCCACCGAGCGTTCTAGCCAATCCGATCGACATGGGCCCAGAGTCCCAGGGCCGGGTTGCGAATGAAAAAGAATCGCTCTCCGTCGCTAGTCGTGTTCCAGCCGTCGACAAGCTGCGCTGGATCATAGCGGGTTAGCATGGCTGGCAGGTCGGCGTACTCGTAGCCGACCGATTCGATTTCCTGCCGCGACAGGTGCCCGGGACAGTAGGTGACACGGAAGCGGTTTTCTGACGAGCCGTGAATCAGGTGTGCAGCCGCGGAGAGATTGTCCTGCAGGTCCTCGTTCTCATGCATGAACTGCATGATCTCGGGTGTTGTCCGATACCCGTACTTACGAATCAACTGGTCAATCTGTGGATCTTCCCCAAACGTTTCGACCGCCGGAGCCAGGACCAGCAGTTCCCCGCCGTCCGCGATGGCCATGCGAGTTCGGTAGATGGCCTTGTTGCCCAGCCAGGTACTGTGAAACTCGTCGGGATCCAGGTAAACCACCACGCGCTCGAGCTGCTCGTCCAGCTGGGTGAAGTTGACCTGGACCGATAGTTCGCAGGCACGTTCAAAACACTCGTGGTCATCGCCGATGAAAATTCCACGTGTGACCAGCTGTCCATCGGCAGCCGTGCCCACGACAGTCAGGACGTACAGCAGGGGCAGGTGCTGGCAAAAATGGTCCTGGGCGTAGTTGAGGATTTTCCGCAAGGGCGTGTTGGCTCGCCCCATCATGCGCTCCATGCCGTAGGCAGCGCCGATAAAATGGCTTTCGTTGATCCCGCGAACGCCACCAGTACCGACAAAGATATTCTTGTTGTAATTGGCCATGCCGACGACCTCGTGCGGAACCACCTGGCCGATGGACAGGATGAGATCATGGTTTCCCTCCCACAGCAGTCGGTTCAACTGGGCGGGCCATGGTTTTTTCCAGATTCCGTCGGTGAACTCGCTGACTTGCTCTGCCGGAACTTCTCCGATCGTGACCACGTCATCTCGCCAGCGATGTTCTCGAATCAAGGATGTTGGTAAACCGGGGAACATGCGCTGCAGTTGCTCGGGGGTCATGGGGGCGTGCGTGCCCAACGCGGGCATCACGTCGACCAGGTGTTCGCCGTAGTAACGCTGGGCAAAGCAGGTCAGGGGACCTGCCTGGCTGTGAAAACGCGTGAAATCCGGGGGGACAGCCAGCACACGCTGACGGGGTCCCAGTTGCTGGAGTACCTGTTCGAGATAACCAGTCAGCTGGTCTTGCTGGATGGCGTCTGTGGGTGAGCCTGCGGCCAGGTAGAGGGTCATGTGGAAGGTTCCATCGGTTCGTGAGACAGGCGAGTTGCTGGGGATCAGTTTAGAGCCAAACGCGTTTTCCACCAAGCACATCGTGTGCCGGATGTCCAGGAATCAACCGTTGGGTTCCTATAGGGGCCTAGCTGGAAAGTTTCTATCATGTGGCCTTGGTTTTCCGGGGCAATCCGTGGCCAGGCGTCGATCGCATTTATTTCAGCTTGTGATTAGGCAGTGAACTGGATTTCGGCAAGGCCTGGGATCACGTGTTTAATAATGATCAGCAGGGCCCCGAGTTCACCTTGTCACGGTCGGGGTTTAACGGATGAAACGCCTACATGTGCTTTACGATGTCGAGGGTTGGGCCTACCACAACCGGGCTCTGGCCATTGCCAGGTACGCCCCAGCTGACTGGCACGTAACAGCGTCGCGAAGGTTGCCAAGAAGAAGAAGGCTCCGGAATCAACTGGATGTTGTTTTCCTGATGGAGTCTCCCCGTTGCGAGAAGGTAGCAAGGCGACTTGATCCGTATAAGACTGCGTTAGTTGTTGGTTTCAACGTGGGGTACGACCTGCGCAAGGAGTGGGCCAGCCAACTGGTGAGTTATGATTGGATTGATAAGGTCGTGTTCAACAACCGTGAGTATTGGGACAGGATGGGCCAGCTGAAGAATACGACCTATGTCTCGAATGGAGTAGATCTGAGCACATTTCGTGAGACATGCCCATTGCTGGAACGACCCAGGAAAGCGCTCTGGTCCGGCTCGAAATATTGGCAGGAACTGAAAGGCTACGAAATCCTGGAAGGTATTTTTCCGCAACTGTTGGCTAGTGGCTACGCCCTGGAACTTAACCTGGTCGACTCTTACCAGCCCGAACGCACCCACGATCAAATGCCTGTTTTCTACAATGGTGGGCAGATCTTCTGTTGTGCCAGCTCGATGGAAGGTACTCCCAACACGGCATTGGAAGCTGCTGCCTGCGGTTGTGTGCTGGTAGCGACCCGGGTCGGTAACATGCCAGAGCTGATCAAGGATAAAGAAAACGGTGTGCTGGTCGAACGAGATAGTGCTTCCATTCTAGAGGGAATCAACTATGCCAGGGCTAATCTGTCCCGGCTTGCTGGTAACATGCAAGCGTCGATCAGGGAATGGGATTGGCCGATCCGCATGCGGCAGTACTTTAACTTGTTCGACGAGGTGAGGCGCCAGTGAAGATCATTTTTATAAGCCAGGTAGAGCATCATGCGGAGGCCATTGGTTTGGGAGGCCTCCGGCATCCTGTAGATTAAGGACCGGGGCACCTTGGGTAATTGCTCAAACTGTCTTATCATGTGGGCACTGTTTCCCGGGTCGATCCCGGGAGTCATCACCTCCTGGGAAATGTTCGCGGCACTTACCTGGCATGCTCAACACCGTTTATGGTCCGGATCGATTCGGACTTTCTTTTGAGTTGTTTCCCCCCAAGACCGAGTCGGGTGATCGCGCGTTGTTTCAGCACGTGGAGCAGCTGACCCGGTTTCGGCCCAGTTACATCACGTGCACCTACGGGGCCGGTGGATCGACCCGTGACAAGACACTGGACGTGGTGGATCGTGTCAAGCAGCAGTTCCAGGTGCCCGTGGCGTCTCACCTGACCTGCGTGGGAGCCACGCGGGAAGACTTGCGCGGTTACCTGATCGAGGCCCAGCGGCGTGGCGTGGATGCCATCGTGGCCCTGCGCGGTGACCCTCCCGAGGGGCAGGAGCATTTTGAACCGATACCGGGTGGCCTGCGTTATGCGAATGAACTGGTGGAACTGATCCGGGGTGAGTTTCCCCAGTTCAGTATTGCCGTGGCCGGTTACCCGGAAACGCACCAGGAGGCGATCAGCCCGGAGGCGGACCTGGATAACCTGAAACGCAAGGTCGAGGCCGGGGCAGACGTGGTGATCACGCAACTGTTTTACCAGCAAGATGCTTTCTTTCGTTTTCGTGATCGATACCACCAGGCCGGTATCGAGGTACCGCTGGTTCCCGGTATACTGCCGGTAACGAACCTGGCCCAGATCAAGCGTATCACGGCCCTTTGCGGTGCCCGCTTGCCAGCTTCCTTCGTGCAGCGCCTGTCAGAGCAGGAGGATCCCGAGTGGCAATTCCAGGTTGGTGTTGATTTTGCCACGGAGCAGGTCCAGGCCTTGCTGGAAGGCGAGGTTCCCGGGGTGCACTTCTACGTGCTCAACAAGTCCCAGGCCACGTCGCAGGTTTTGCAACGCGTGGAACTACCACCTGCCGACGACGCTTAAGTGAAGGTGCTGTCGCTGGTCGCCTGCAGCAGGGAGGGCTCGACGCCACTGAGAAAACCGGCCAGGCTGTTGCGGCGGTAGGGTTGCTGCAGCTTGCGGACGGCCTTGGATTCAATCTGCCGAACCCGTTCGCGGGTGACGGAAAAAATCTTGCCGACCTCTTGGAGCGTGTAGGTGTATCCGTCAGCGAGGCCAAAACGCAGTCGCAGGATTTCCCGCTCCCGGTAATTCAGGCCTTCCATGACCTCGTTGAGTCGATGCTTGAGGGCTTTCTGATGTGTCTCGTAAAGGGGATCGTCATCCCGGTGGTCTTGCAGGAATTCCCCGAAGAAGCTGTCGTCGTAATCGCCCACGGATTGATCCAGCGAGAGTGGCTGGCGAGACATCTTGAGGATGCAACAGGTGTCATCCAGCGAGAGGTCAGCATGCTCGGCAATTTCTTCCGTCGTCGGCTCTCGTCCCAGATCCTGGACGAGAAGACGACTTACATTCCGGACCTTGGTCATCGTCTCGATCATGTGCA
>JAYGDH010000614.1:0-3079 GCA_046583055.1 Pirellulaceae bacterium
TCGCGGCGATAGTAGACATCGAAGTCCGGGTAAAGTTCCCGTGCGAATCGTTCCAGGTCTCCGCGCACCTGTTTTTGTACATGCCCGGCAAAATGGCGTGTCTCGATCTTCGGACGCGGACCGGTTTCCGTGGCCAGGGCCAGGCTTTCCTCGGCCGCATCGAACATCAATTTCAGCAGGAACCCGGACATCACGAGACGATCGCCAATGTTGTCGAAACCATCTTCTTCTTCATCACTCGGAAAGGCGCGGAACGGATCGGTACTGGTATTCTCTACACGCCCATTTCCATTATTATCGACCAGCCTGGCAACATTACCGATACGCAATTCGGGATCCTTGATAGAGAGCAAATCACGAATCGTGTTTCGCAGTTCAAAACGGTTCAATCGCCGGGCGACTGTCTGGGCACCCGTGCTACGCTGCTGGGCATAGGCCTCCCTGAGTTGCCCGGTCAGCAGTTCGATGACCCTCGTGGTTTCCTTGCCATCCGGTTGGGGACTGTCCTCGGGGGGCATCTCGCCAAGATTCAACTGGTCCAGGATTCCCTGCCAGGCGACGAGCGTTTCAACTTTCGAAAGTTCCATGCCAAGCGAGTCGAAACGCTTGTCGTTCTCCTGTTTCTTCGCACCGTGACACTGGTAGCAATATTGCTTGAGAAACGGACGCACTGTTTCCAGGGGGGATTCTGCCCCGCAAAGACCGAGGGGAATTGCAATCAGCAGACCGGTCAGCAACAGGCGTACCATCAGGACTGGCTCCACTCGAGCCCCGGCAAGGTCCCCGTACTGGTACCGAAGCGATCCGCCTGGACCCCGTGATTGTGCAGGATCGAAAGCAGCAGGTTAGCAGCAGGAACACGAGCCGAGTCCTGTTCCGAATAAACCTTGTGCTCACCGTGTTTGAAACCACCGCCAGCTAACAGCAGGGGCAAATTCTTGGTCGAGTGAGGCCCCGTCGCCATGCCGCAACCAAAAAGGATCGACGTGTGATCAAAGAGCGTTCCACCGTTGATCACGTCTTGCTGGGCCTTGAGTAAATCGATCAGGTGTGACATCTGGGTGATCTTATTCCGCTCGATCCGTTGCAATGCGGCAACATGGTCAGGTCGCTCTCCATGATGCGAGAAACCATGGTAACCACCCTGCAGTCCGAAATCTCCATTCGCGAATCCGGACGAGAGGGTAATGGCGCGCGTGGAATCCGTCTGGATGGCCAGCGCGATCAGTTCCACCATGGCCTTCAGGTCAGCCTCGGTTCCTTTCCCCTGGGCTGGTTCTGGAAGATCCGTCTGGGGTTTGGGTCGATCCAGCCACGGTTCCTGTTGAGCGATTTTCTTTTCCAGGGTCCGCACCGCTTCAAAGTACTCGGCGAACTTACGTTGGTCCCGCTTGCCCAGTCCCTTGTTGACGTCCTTCGCTTTTTCCAGCACAACGTCCAGGATGCTGTTGTGTCGCTTGAGTCGTTCGGCCGCCGTCGCCTTCTTGTCCTGCGAATCCGCCAGGAACAGTGCCCGGTACATGCCTCGCAAATCAATCGCCGGCACCTGCACACCAGTCCGCGTGAAACTCACGAAGTTGGATTCGTTGACCTTCACGGTTATCGAGGGAAAGCGCGTCTCCGCACCAACGAACTCGGCGATCTTCTGATCGACACTGAGGTTTCCCTCCGGGTAGTGGACCGCCAGGTGGGGCCGTACACCGCTCAGCAACACCGGCACGCCCTGGTGCCCAATCGTGTTACCATGATCAAGGTTGGAAAAAACGGTAAAATCCCGCCGATGCTTTTCGAGCGGTTTCAACGTCTCGGGGATCGTGTAGTTAGCACCCACCTGGTCGGCGGCGGGAAAGAAGGTCTTCTTGTAAATGCCATAATTATTCGAGAGGCAGACAAACCGTTTCACCGGCCGGGCCGCAGCCAGGGCCGCGCGACCCTCGGGCACCATCGCCTCGAGCATCGGCAAGGCAATTGCAACGCCGGCACCCTTGAGAAAATAACGTCGATCCAGGCTCTTGGTCATGACTGTTTCCTTGATCGCTTCAGGGCCACGTCGTTTCAGCATCCGTCCTCATCATCGGCTGTCGATTCCAAGGTCTTTATCTTAACCTATTTTACCACGACTTGCCCTCGTTTTTCATGTCGCAGTTGATGTCCCCACTAGACAAAATCGTAGCAATCGAGCGCGTCTTATCGATCCAAATCGGATGTCGCGAAAACAATGAAGCAAATATTACCGCTATCCGTGGTGTCAATCTCGGTAGTTTATTTTTCAGCTGTTCTGCTAAACTCTACCGCATGACCTCTTTCCCACCCGACCAGCAAACGCAGGAAGATCCAGCGAACGTTACGGACGCACCCATGGAACGCCAGCCCGGCAAGGCAAGGAAACGACTTGCTGCTTTCACCGTGATAGGCGCCCTGGCGGGTCTGCTGACCTGGTGGAACTTCTTTGCCGACAGGGTAGTCGAACCAGGCGACATCATCTGGACCTTCCAGACCGGTGGTTACGTGAATTCATCGCCAGCGATCGGCAAAGATGGCACCATTTACGTGGGATCTGCTGACCGTCATCTTTATGCACTTGACGGAAAGACCGGGAAAACAAAATGGAAGTACCAGACCGGGGGTGACGTGAGTGGCTCGCCCGCGATCGGTTCCGATGGGACCGTATACATTGGATCCGGTGACGGAAACGTCTATGCCCTGGACGGGACCACTGGCACTCCCCGGTGGACAATTGAAACCGAGGGGGATATTACTTCCTCGGCTTCCATTGCCGAGGATGGCACCATCTACATCGGCTCATTGGACAAGAAAGTCTATGCCCTCGAAGGTGATTCGGGAAAGAAACTCTGGGACTTCGAAACCAGCGGAGAGGTCTACTCGTCACCTACCATTGGGCTGAACGGTACTGTCTACATCGGATCCCAGGACTCCAAGGTCTACGCCCTCGACGGACAAACCGGGCAGCTGCTGTGGGAATTCAGCACCGGGGATTTTGTGAACTCTTCTGCCGCCATCGGTTCCGATGGGAAAATCTACATGGGATCTGCAGACAACAAGGTCTACGCACTGGACG
>JAYGDH010000050.1:0-1909 GCA_046583055.1 Pirellulaceae bacterium
GTGTCGAAGCCGTGCTGCGGGAAATCTTTCCCATCGAAAGTTACGACAAGACAACCAATCTTGAATACGTATATTACGAACTGGGAAAACCACGTTATTCGCCTGACGAGTGCCGGCAACTGCGACTTACCTACGGACGACCTTTCAAGGTTCGCCTCCGTTTGAACAAGGATGAGCCGATTGAAGAAGATGTCTATCTCGGCGACCTGCCCATCATGCTCGGCGGCGGGGAGTTCATCATTAACGGAGCTGAACGAGTTGTCGTTAGCCAGTTGCATCGCAGTCCGGGAGTCGACTTCGTCATGGAAGCTGACGGCACCAGTGACCGCAAATTGCCCAGCTGTCGGGTCATTCCAGAACGTGGCAGCTGGATCGAGGTAAATGTTACTCGCAAGGAATCGCTCAGTATCCGTATCGACCAAAGCGGCAAATTCTCTGCCGTGATGCTGCTACGGGCAATGAGTCCCAAGTACAGTACCGATGCTGATATCATTCGTGCTTTTTACGACACGCAGACCCAGAAGGTCGTGGACGGTCGCAGCGTCGGGAAAATCGAAGACAAGATCGCCGTGGACGACATCGTCTATCCAGCTTCCAACAAGCGTGCCGGTGAAATCATCGTGGAAGCTGGCCACAAGATTACCAAGAGTGTCGCGGAAACCATTTGCACATCCGGACTCAAGAAAGTCGAAGTGATGGTGGCCCCCAAGGTCCCCCTCATATTCAACAGCCTGAACGACGATCCCACTTCGAGCCACGAGGAAGCCCTGCTGCGTATCTACCAACGCTTGCGACCGGGCAACCCGCCGCAACTGGAAAAAGCGAGAACCCTCTTCGAAGAAAAGTTTTACGATTCCAACCGCTACCGGCTTGGACGTGTCGGCCGCTTCCGTATCAACAGGAAACTCGCCCTGGGGGTCTCGGAAAAAGAAATGACACTGCGACCGGAAGACCTGATTTCTTCCATCGCTTACCTGCTGAAGCTCAATACCGCCGAAGACGGCTACCAGGTCGATGATATCGATCACCTCGGCAACCGAAGGTTACGAACCATCGATGAATTGGCCAGCGACGAATTACGCAAAGGGTTCTTGAAATTACGCCGGACTGTCCAGGAGCGTATGAGCCTCAAATCCGACAACACGGATATCTCACCCCGCAGCCTGATTAATCCCAAGAGCGTTTCTGCTGCCATCGAGTACTTCTTCGGCCGTGGAGAACTCTCCCAGGTGGTTGACCAGACCAATCCCCTCTCCCAGTTGACACACGAACGTCGGCTGTCAGCACTCGGACCAGGTGGTTTGAATCGCAAACGAGCTGGATTCGAGGTCCGTGATGTGCATATTTCCCACTACGGTCGAATCTGTCCAATTGAAACACCGGAAGGGACCAACATCGGGCTTATTTCCAGCTTGGCCATTTACGCCAGCGTTGACGATTATGGATTCCTCGTCACGCCCTACCGAAAAGTGAGCAAGGGCAAACTGACCGACGAGATCGTCTGGCTACGCGCCGATGAAGAATCAGACTCCATCGTGGCACCGGCGGATACAGAAGTCGAAAACAAGACCACGATCAAGGGACCCAACCTGGTTGCCCGCCACCGATCTGACTTCGAACTCGTGACACCGGACCAGGTCCAGTACATCGATGTAGCACCCAGCCAGATGGTCGGTGTCTCGGCAGGACTAATCCCCTTCCTGGAACACGATGATGCGAACCGCGCCCTGATGGGATCCAACATGCAGCGACAGGCCGTACCCCTGCTCGTCGTTGAACCGCCCATCGTTGCCACTGGAATGGAAACGGCCGTCGCCCAAAATTCCAGCATGGTCGTGCGGGCTCGACGGGCGGGCAAGGTTACCTACTGCGATTCAACTCGCATCCAGGTAGGCACCGATGTCTATCC
>JAYGDH010000100.1:0-1832 GCA_046583055.1 Pirellulaceae bacterium
CGGCAAGCGGGTGCAGACACTCCCAGGACACACTGGTTATGTCAGCAGCGTGGCCTTCAGCCCCGATGGGAAGCAGATTGTCAGCGGCAGCGCGGACAGCACGCTCATAATCTGGGATGCCGAAAGCGGCCAGAAGGTGCGGACACTCAATGGACACAATAACACTGTCCTCAGCGTGGCTTTCAGCCCCGATGGGAAGCAGATTGTCAGCGGCAGCCTGGACAAGACTCTCAGGCTCTGGCCCATCTCCAGTCTCACACCGTGACCGCTGAAGAGCGCTCTACAGGTGCAGTTGCTGGGCCTGCTGGAATTGAACCGAGGTTTGGCCCAACTGCAACTGCATCCCTTCTCGCAGCGGGACCATTTCCCCTGCTTCCAGTACGTGGCCCTCGACTGTGAGCGTGTCCCGGTTGCCTAAATTGTGCAGCCAGAAGGCTCGATCCAGGTAAACCAGCTGGGCCGCTACCGGAGACAACGTGCCATCGTCAATGCAGATCGGGCACCGAGAATCGGAATTGCCGATCAAGCCCTTCCGGTAGAGCAGGACGTATTGTTCCTGTTCCAGGTTGCGCCGGCGCCGCAGGCGGACCGCTTCCATGCCATTGTGTTCAACAAATCCCCACAGGGGCGGTTTGCGCCCTGTGCCCACGGCCTGCAACAGCAACCGCAGCTCTTCGTCAGCCTGTGAGGCATCGTAAGCCAGATCGTTGTCACTGCCAAAGATGTCCATTTCGAATTCAAACGTCTCATCGTACTGAATTCCGTATGGCAGTTCGAGCAACAGGCTGGCGTTGACCTGGTCCGGTCCCAGCAAGTGATGCTCACCGTTCTGAACGACCTGGTCGGCAATGTGTAGTGCACCGGTGTGGCCACCATGACGATCCGCCCCACGGTCCTGGACCAGCAGTCCGGCATGGTCCAATTCGAGGGTCAGGTGATCCCGCGAGATATTGAGACTATGCTGATCGTTTTCAGCAGACCTGGGAAGGAACCGAAGTATGATCGGAATTCCACGATTACGACCGATCGTCACCCGTGGCTTGGGAATCAAAAGGATCCGGCTGTCGTCTTCAAACAGGAACATGGCCATTTCCATCCGGGTGGGGCGGTCCTGTGCGAAGCCTGGAGAAACATGAGGCCGGGGTCCCTGGAAATCCATGTCCGGCTTGAGATCAAAGGTATGGGTCACCGCTGCTGGTGCGTCCACCGGGTTGGTTTCGGTTTCTGGAGTCAATGTTTCGGAATTGTGCAGGTTAATGATTCCCTTGTCACCTCCCTTGAGGATTACGCGACCAAAGCTGCGCAGGTCCTGGCCCTGCAGGTTGATGATTGATTTGCCATCGCCGTCAATTTCCAGGGTGCGTTCCGCCTGGATCTCAGGGTCCTGGATACGCAGTCGAATGGCGCAATGAAATGTTTCCGGGGCCTGGGAATTTGCCAGGTCACGATGGCGATATTTCACGGAAACGTTGATCACGTAATGTCCAGGGAGGCAGTGTTTTCCCTCGGTGGTCAGTGAGAATGGAACATGGAAACCCCATAACCCGGGTCCCTCGGAACGTATTTTTCGTGCCTTATTCTCAGGGAAAACATTGTCCAGAAGATCGTCGACCTGGACGTGGATCTGGGGTCGACCCCGCTGGTAAGCGTCGGGGCAGAGCAGCAGGAAATGAGGAGTGGAACGATGGCCCAGGCGGGGATAATCTCCCCAATCGACGATCAATCGGGGCATGGCTACTTCAGGCGGTGCTGGTGGCTCAGCTGGCGATACGAGTTCCTGGGCCAGTTCGGAGGCCGTCTTGTCGTCCAGCTTTTGACCGAGGAACATGGCA
>JAYGDH010000124.1:0-2340 GCA_046583055.1 Pirellulaceae bacterium
AGCCAGTACCAGTTACTGGCGAACCTTGATTTGCAGGGTGTTTTTCCACAGGTTTACCAGGCAGGGAACCGTGGTGATTTCGGACACCTGCTCAACTTTTTCGATAGCACCGCTGGCCTTTACCGCCTGTTCGAATTCATCCAGACACCTTCTCCCTACACGGGCACGGAGACCATCCTCAACCCGGTTGATTTCGTCGGGATCAAGGCCGACAAGAGCAGCAACATGCTGCATCCACCATTCAACCGGATTTCGAGTTTTCGCAACCCCGGGAAGATCAACCTGAATACCATCTTTGATGCACGTGTCTGGAACGGCCTCTGGAACCAGGACCTCAACGGGCAACTCCAGGTCCTGGACAGCACCAACAATGCGGTCGCGCGCCGGTTCGCGGCCAACTCGGTCCCGTGGGCCCGGTTCGTTGCCAGTCGACGAGGCTATGGTCCCAACAACAATGCCACCATGTATATCAACGACCAGACGAAACCATCCCTGTTCAGCAATCCGTTCCGGGCGGTATCCGGGCGTAGTATCAGCGGCTTGACCCGGGACCCCATCGAATCGACTATCATGCGCAGCACGGCGATCACGGGCGATGCTTCCAGTCGTCCCCTGTTTTCCAGCAGCCTGACCAGTGCCGCTAACAGCGCACAATGGAATTCCCATTTCCGCCATCAGCCACTGCAACGCTTGAGCAACCTGACGACGATACGGTCGAACGTCTATGCGATCTGGGCCACGGTAGGGTATTTCGAGGTGGAACACGTCGGACCCGGTTCACCGAATATCTATCCCGATGGCTACCGACTCGGACAGGAACTGGGTTGGGACCGCGGCGAGATTCGACGTCACCGCGCCTTCTACATGATCGACCGATCGATCCCGGTCGCTTTTGAACCGGGTGAAAATCACAACGTCGACAAGGCCATTCTACTGCGACGGTTCATCGAGTAAGCAACATTCCATCAGGCATTGTGCTGGATCGTGATCACGTCTCCGTCCTGGATCACGTACTCCTTGTGCTCGCGTCGCATCAGGTTCTGTGCCTTGACCTCGCGTTCGCTACCTAGTCGAACCAGGTCTTCACACCGCATGGTTTCTGCCCGGATAAATCCACGTGCCAGGTCGGTATGGATTTGCCCGGCGGCCTCGACAGCGGTACCGCCACGACGGTGAATCCAGCTGCGTACTTCTTTTTCGCCAGCGGTAAAAAAGAGCATCTGCCCGGATGCTTCCATGATCCGACGCACCAGGGCGTCACGATCCTCTCGAACGATGCCCATCTCCTGGCAAAACTCCTGTCGCTCGGCCTCTTCCATTTGTTCCAGTTCCAGTTCCAGCGCAATATTGATCGCAACCAGGGGTATTCCCTCGGTGGCCAGTCCCTCATAGCGACCAGCTTCCTGCTGTTCATCCTTGCTGTTAATAAGCAACAGGCGTGGCTTCTCGGTCAGTAACTGGAACGATCGCGTGGCCTTCTCTTGCTCCGGGGTCAGTTCCACATCATGCAAACGCTCCCCGTTCTCCAGCAACGCATGCAGCGGTTCGAGAGCTTCCAGCTCTTTTATTTGTTCATCACGATTGGGGCGTGGTTTCTTGACCGACTCGCGTAATCGCTCGAGTCTCCCGGTCATGATTTCCAGGTCAGCAATCAATAAATCATCCTCAAAGCTGCTCAGGTCAGCGGCGGGATCATGATCACCAAAAGCAGCCACGACAATCACCAGGCACCCCGCTTCGCGAATGGACGCCAGCCGCGCGGCACTTCCCTCGTGGGTGCGGCTCAAACCGGGTGTATCGAAAATCTCCAGGGAGGCACGGGTAATTTTCTTCGGCTCGTAAATCGTGCACAGCTGTCCAATTCGATCGTCCTGGATCGTAGCCATCGCATTCTGCCCGGAATGGGCAGCCGAAAGATCTGGCTCGATCTCGGTCAGCCAGTGAAAGAGGGTGCTTTTGCCACTGCCCTGGTATCCTACCAATCCAATTTTCATCGATCCTGCGACGTGTTCGTCGGCTCCTGTCCATAAATCCGTAACTACTGTCAGTAAAGCATCTTTCAATGTTTAGGTGCTTGCGCCAAGGCCTCTTCCAGTTCCTGCAGGGCCTGGTCGATCTGGTTCCGCTGATCCAGGGCAATTTCCAGCCCCCCGAAGCGGACCTGGTAATAAGCGTCGGTAATTATGCGTGGCAGGTTCCCAACCACCGGTTTCCCAGGCTGCCTGTTGATCCAGGCAGCTACCTGGTCGGAGAATTCACGCTGGGTCTGGCCCGGCGATCGTTTCCAACGATAACGCCGGAGCAGGCGTTGCAGGCGTTCATAAAAATCAACTCGGCCAC
>JAYGDH010000129.1:0-7531 GCA_046583055.1 Pirellulaceae bacterium
CGCGTTGGCCCCGGCAATCAGCCCCTGGGCAGCGGCTTCTTCGTAACCCGTCGTACCGTTAATCTGGCCAGCAAAGTAAAGTCCGTTGACGCGTTCGGTTTCCAGTGTCACCTTCAGCTGGTCCGGAGGGCAATAATCATATTCGACGGCATATCCGTAACGCATGATTTGCGCTTTTTCGAGCCCGGGGATCAGGCGAAACATGGCGTCCTGAACGTCTCGTGGCAGGCTCGTCGAGATACCATTGACGTAAACTTCCTGGGTCAACCGCCCTTCCGGTTCCAGAAACAGTTGATGCTGTTCCTTCTCAGCAAAACGCACGACCTTATCCTCGATCGACGGACAGTAGCGAGGACCACTACTGTTAATCTGACCGCTGTAAAGGGGCGCCCGGGACAGGTTGGCCTGGATTAATTCATGCACCTGTGGATTGGTGTAGGTGATCCAGCACGGCATTTGCTCAACGTCGAGCTGACCCGTCAGGAACGAAAACGGTTGCGGATTATCATCCCCCGGTTGCTCCTCGGTCTTCGAAAAGTCAATCGTGCGTCCATTTAATCGCGGCGGCGTGCCGGTCTTGAATCGCGACAACTCGAAACCCAGGCGAGCCAGGCAATTGCTGATTCCCCCTGTCGTCCCTTCTCCGGCACGTCCCCCGGGAGTTTTTTCTTCACCGGTATGCATGATCGCCTGCAGGAACGTTCCCGTCGTCAGCACTACCGCCGGAGCTCGATAAACAAGATCCCCACGCACACGTACTCCGCAAATGCGTGTCTGCTGACCAACCGACTCCACCAGGATCTCTTCTACCGCTTCCTGTCTCAGGCTCAGCCCGGCCTGCTGTTCCACCAGATTCTTTACCGTCTGCTGGTAAGCTCTCTTGTCAGCCTGGGCACGGGGACTGTGCATCGCCGGCCCCTTACGCCGATTCAACATTCGAAACTGGATCCCAGCGGCATCAATGGCACGCCCCATGACGCCACCCAGGGCATCGATCTCGCGGACAATCTGCCCCTTGGCAACACCCCCGATCGCCGGGTTGCAGCTCATTTGAGCCACCGTATCCAGGTTCGTCGTCAGCAACCCCACGCGCACTCCCAGCCGCGCAGCCGCCAACGCCGCCTCCGTCCCGGCATGGCCAGCACCAATGACCAACACATCAAACTCGTAAGGATCCGTTTCCATGCTGTCCATCATAGCGAGCCGGGCGGCATCCGCCAACGCAACCGCATCAGCCACTAACCTTCCGGCCCAGGAGAACCTGTCGGCCCAGCCCCATCGTGCGGAGATTCTGCATCCGGTTCTGCATCCGGTTCTGCCACCAGAAATGAGGTGCGAGGAGCTGCTTCCACCGCTTCTTCTACCGGCTCTTCCACCGGCTCCAACTCTGCCAGGCGTGTCACCAGTTGTTCAAACACGACATCCGCATCGGCAAACCAATCCCTGGTCAAAATCCGCTGCACCTGCCAACCAAAGGCTTTCAGCAGGCGAGGCCTCATCAGATCTCTTTCCAGCAAGTCGGTTTGCTGGTAATGCGTCTGGCCATCGATGAGAATCCCCAGTCGATAGATCGACTCACCTTTCCGATAGACTCCCAGGTCACACTGGAATTCGGAGTGACCAATCGACAGGTCAACCTGGTATCCCTGTTCCTGCAGCCGCTGGGTCAACTGTTGTACCACAATGTTGGGCGGTTGCTCCTCGTCCGGTTCTGCAATCTCTCGCCAGCGCGCCAGGTCCTTGAGAACATTCTGCACAGCAGGCATGTTACCCACGGAAACAGCCGCCGCATAACGCAGGTAATTTTTCAGGCAGTTGGCTCCCTGGTTGTAGTCATTGGTAATCTCGTAGTCACGAATCGAACTCACGAGGGCCATGTGATGCTTGGCACGTGAAAAAGCGACATTCAGCCGTTTCTCTCCACCACTCTTGTTGATGGGACCAAAATTCATCAGCATCCTGCCCTCGTCATTGTGCCCGTAACAGACACTCATGATCACCAGGTCCCGTTCATCACCCTGGATGTTTTCCAGGTTCTTGACCAGCAGGCCGACAAACTCACCATCTTCCTCGCGTTCATATTCTGCTTCCAGTGCTTCCTGGAAATCTGCGTCTTCCTGGGCCAACCGCTGCAGCGCCGTCTCGATCTCGTCCTGCTGTGCCTGGGAGAAAGCCACGATCCCAATGCTGATCCGACGCGGGTCTTGCAGCAGTCCGCGAACCAGCTGAGCAATGTATTCGGCCTCGGAACGATTGCGGCGTTTCAGGTAAACACCATGCTCCATGAAATGGAAACTGACCGGCCGAGACAGGACTTCATCAACATGGTTGCCACCATCTTCTGCCTGCTGGGCCAGCAATGCCGGGCGATCAGCGATCGTCAGTTCTTCCTCGGGTACGGTCAGCAGGCGACCCTGGTAGAAGGCCCAGTTCGAGAAACTGATCAACAACTCGTTGCGACTGCGATAATGCCATCCCAGCATCGTGCTGGGCAGGTTTCTCGCGGAATGATTCAGGAAACTATTGCTATCCAGGTCGTAGGGCAGATCATCTGCCTCCTTGGCTCCCGAGGTGTCCTCTTCCTCCTCATGCCGACTGGCTGAGAAGAAATCAGTCGGCGGTAACTGCATTTCATCACCCACCACGATGACCTGCGGAGCCCGGTAGATGGACGGGACTGCTTCCTCGAGGGTAATCTGGCTGGCCTCATCAAAAATCACCACATCAAACTGCTCAGGATGTAGTGGCAACGTATCGGAAACACTCAGTGGACTCATCAGCCAGATAGGCTTCAGGTCCTTCACAACCAGGCCGGAATCCTCGGCCACCAGGTCACGAATGGCCTTGTATCGCATCTGTTTACCGAACTCGTGTTCCAGTTCCTTGCGGCCACGATCGTATCGCTGCTTGAACTTTTTCTGTTCCTTGGTCAGGGAAGAAAGTGGCTGCGAAGTTTCTTCCAGGTGTTCCAGGAAATTAACCCGTGCCTTGTCCTGGACAACGCCGGCATTACAGGCCAACCATTCATCGTAGGCCTCGCCCAACTCATCCACGTATCTCTGCAGCATGGCACCGGTCATACGTCCGACGTGCCGATGTGCCTGCAACCGTCGTTCCACCGAACGACGAATGATACTTCCTTCCAGTTGTTCAATCGAAAGCGGTATCAACCGCAGCACGTCAACGATCCCGGGTGGCAAAACCGACAACTCCGCCAGGCCAACCAGGAAATCCTGCAGATCATCCAGGTTGGCCAGGATCTTCTCGACTTCCTTTTCCACCCGCGACAACGACTGCTTGTAAAATCCTTCCATGACGGAATCCAGGCGGGACATGAGTGGATCGCAGTCCTTGCGCAACTCCAGGATACTGGTGACGGTCGCCTGGGGATCCTCCAACCGCAGGACGGCAGACAGGAATGTCTTGCCCGTTGACAACAGCCCACTCTTCGGGTTACGGACCTGCGTGATCTGTTCCACGATACTCGCCAGTTCACCGCTTAGTTCGAAACGGTCCAGTAATTCCTGCTGGGCCACATCGATGTCATCCTGGCACTGGTATTCCTGCAGCAGTGTTTCCAGGACCTGTGTCCAGGGTGGACGGAGCAAATGCTCCGAGAAGTCATACTGGCAAATCAAGACGCTTCGTAATCGCCACCAGCCTGGCCGGAAAAATCGAGTCGCCTTCCCCTCGTAACCACGAGCCTGTTTCAACGCCATCTCGAGTTCTTCTCGCGACAGCTTCGTGCGCCACAGGGTCGTCTTCTCCTGCTGTTCGACCTGGGCCTTTTCCAGGATCCCCAGTGCTTCCAGGCCTTCCTCGAACTCGATCGCCCGGGGATGATCCGTATCCAGCAGTGGCAAGCTGTTCTGGAGAGCAAACGGCTCCAGTTGCCGGGCCAGCTCCAGTGACTCCAGCAACGTGGCCACGGTATCCCAGTACTGACCCGGCAAATGACTTTTCTGCAAGCGTTCACGCACACGCTGGAAAAGGTCTGCACAGGGTTCAAGTGCCTCGGTGATGCGTTTCAGCGGGCGATCGATATTGGCCAGGTGCGGATTCAGCAACCGCAAGGGGTGTTCTGCCAGGACGCCCGTCGACTGCGTCTCTTCCCAGGTCTGGGAAAACCGGTCGATCGCATCACGATTACTTTCCCAGAGATCGTAGTCGGGCAACTCCTCGACCTGGAGTGCTGTCAACTCCGCTACCACGGTCATCATCTCAATGGCCCGTACCAGGACCTCTCGCAAGGAAACCTCGGTGCCATCCTGATCGTCCTTCATCATGCGATCGTACTGCTCCAGGGCAGCCAGGTTTTCCTCGATCTTCGCCAGCAGATTCTTGCGTTTGCGCTCATGCTTACCCACCGCTACATCCGTGTTCACGAACGACTCGTAGGTGTTCTTCAGATCCATGACAAACGATTTCTTGTCCGCCTGGCTGTCATGGATCAGTGAACAAAGGTGGCCCAGGCCTTCCTGTTTTAATCTCAGGTACACGACGTCGATCGCCGCCCGTTTCTCACAAACAAAAAGGACCCGCTTGCCACGTGCTACATAGTCGGCGATCAGGTTCGTAATCGTCTGCGATTTACCCGTACCAGGTGGCCCCTGGATAATATAACTTTCTCCAGCCCGAGCTGCAGAAATTGCAGTCATCTGCGTGGGGTCACAGGGAACAACCTGGTAGCGTTCTCTTAATGGCAGTTCCTTTGCAACCGCCTGCGATGGACGCGGCACCAGGGAAAACGTGGCATCGAAAGGGGCGTGCTCCTGGTCCGATTCCAGCAAGGATTCGTAATCACGCACCAGCGACATCTTGCGATAGCGAAAATTGCCCAGGGTGACCCGGCACAGATCAAATTGCCAATGGTAAGGACTCTCCTCTTCCACGTCATGTTTGCGGAATCGTGTTTGCGCCACCGCACGCCTGGCTGCCTTGGTAGCTGCCTGCGCTGCTTCCTGCGCTGCGGCGGCGGCCTGGTCGACTTCCGCTCCAGCTTCCACGCTGGGTTCCACCTCACCTGCTACCAGTTCGGCAACTGGTTGTGGGTCTTCTGCCGGTTCCGGGGCTTCCACGTCGCGGGGAGTCAACCA
This sequence comes from Pirellulaceae bacterium, assembly GCA_046583055.1. Taxonomy (GTDB): domain Bacteria; phylum Planctomycetota; class Planctomycetia; order Pirellulales; family Pirellulaceae; genus JAZADA01. The sequence goes on from JAYGDH010000129.1 coordinate 5,097, forward strand.
GGACGGCATCACGCGACCATGGAACAACTTCAGGCCCAACGGCTGGAAATTAACCGGGTCGTAGCTGTAATCAAAATCAAGGTAATTGCGAACCCCTCGCCCGGCACTATGGGCCCGCCGCCGATAGCTTTCCAGCGAGCGTTGGGCCTTGGCCTGGATCAGGTCGATCTGGGGACGATCAATTTTTTCCAGGTTAATACCGGGTTCCGTGGCCTGGATCTGCTGGACCATGAATTCGTAGAAGGCGTCCAGGTTCGTTTCCTGCAAATCGAGAGTGGTTGGCAACTTGATGCCGTACAACTGCTGAAACTGGTAACGCAATACCGGATTGACCTCGACCTCGGACGAGAGCGACTGCAGTCGGTAACTGTCCTGGATCCCTTTCCGGCGCACGAGTTTAACCGGCACCAGGATGAGGGGTGAAAGAAATCGTTGCTTGGCATTTTCCTTCAAGTTGGTCCAGCTCAGGAAACAGGTGACCAGTCGCAACTGGGAAAAACCGTACTCGGCCTCGTCTCGCTTCACTTCCTTGCGAATGCGGTCCAGGATAATCGGCAGGTAAAGCACTTCCGAGAAGTTCAAGTACCGGTTCAGCGAAAAAGGTTTTTCCGAAACAATCAATTTTCGCAAACGTTCATCCGCGATCAACAACTGGCTGGCACGTATCCTCTTCACGTCATGGGTCAGCGGTACCGATGCAAGCGTGAGGTCAATGTTCTGCATCGTTTCACGAAAGCTGAGCAGTCGGTTTCGGCGAGAAATCTCGAACAAGCGTTTCTGTAACTTGCCCATCACGATCTGGCGCTTGCTCACCAGGTCTTCGGTACCGAAACCCTTGACCTGGGCCAGGTCAAACTCGAAGTCCACTTCCGCGTAACGGAAGTTTTCCAGGCTCGTCAGCAAAGTCGTCAGGTCCTGGACACGCTTGGCCCGGTCCAACTCGGTCATGCGATGAATCGCACGTGCTACCACCGGATGCAACTGGGGCCACTTCGAACCACCAGCAGTTCCGTCCGTCTCTGGAGTCATCTTCTCGGCATCCAGGGCAAACAGGTTGTTACGGTGTTCGACGAAAGCTTCCAGGTCTGCCGGGTTCGTGAAATCAAGTCCACAGGCCAGGCTCGCCAGCAGCATCCCCAGGCTGTACACATCTGTCAGCGGATCATGATGATCCAGTTCGTGCTCCCAGCAAACATAGTTGGGCAGGAAAACCGGGCCCTCGATCTCCTGGCCCGCTTCACCAATCAGCAGGCTTGGCTCATCAAGCCCCTCCACGCAGCAGGTAGCCTCCTCGTTGGCCTCGAACTTACCCACAACTTCCAGCGGTGCACGCAATTCAGACAGGTGCGACTCGACCGTGGATAACTGCATCTTGACCTCGGTACAGGCATCCTGCTCGAACCAGATCTCGCCTCCCTCCACGTGCAGTTGATCCAGTCCCTGCAGGGGCGCCACGCGGCCCTGTGCGTGCACGGCAATCACATCACGGACCAATGGCAGAAAACTCACCAGGGTGTCTTCCGTGGAAAATCCCTCGGAGTCCAATCGTGCAGACAGGAAGTCATGAAAGTCCGACATCGTTATGCCTCTCCCTCTTCCGCTGCCTCGAGGATCTGCTCACGTTCCTGGAAGATCTTGGAGAACTGCGTCTTGCGCAAACGCAGTTCCCGCTGGGCCAACTCTCGAAATACCTCCGTCACTCCCAGTCGCTCCGTCCAGTCCAGGACCAGCGCCAGCGGCGCTTCCTGCAGTTCACGATCGGCAGACGAGAAGTCCAGCAACATGAAACAAAAGTATTCCTTCAAGGCGGGCGACAACTGGCGAATTTCAGCCAGCAACTGCTCGACCTCAGCTTCACTACCAGACAACAGCTCATCGACATCGAGATCTGCAAAGTAAGAACGGGCGTAGGAAATCACCGCCGGTGTCTGGATCCAGGACGGCTCCAGCAGGCAGCATATCAACTCCCGGGTCCAGCTCATGACCTGTAACTGCTGCAGCAGGTCCAGGTCATCAAGCCCCTTGGCCGTCACCACCTGCGATTCCACCTGGGTCACGTCAAACCCGCGCTCCCCGGTTTTCTGCAAGGTGGCAATCCGAAGTAACAGGTCACGCTGCGCCTGGGAAGTCGTTGCAGGATCCATCGTCTCACGCAACGACTGGGCCTGCTCCAACAAGCCTGCAGGGTCCAGCGACTTGTCGATCGACTCCGGAAGCGGACGACACTTGATCCATGCCGCTACCAACGTTTCCGCCTCTCCTTCTCGCAATGCTCCCTGGTCCGACAGTAAATCCGTGCAGCGAGCAAAACGTCGGGCCGTCCTCTCGTGACTGGCAGGAACCTCCGGCCGATCCAGTAACTCGGTCAGCAACTGCTTCACCGACAGATAGTCTCCGCCCTCCTGCTGCCAAAATCGGTAGCGCGTCAGCTCAAC
>JAYGDH010000204.1:0-4862 GCA_046583055.1 Pirellulaceae bacterium
ATCTGGAACCGCACCGACTCCCAGCTTCAATCCCGATTGGACGGCTTTGTTCTGTCGATCCTTGACGAAAAACGTGAGCCCGTTTGGAAACAAGTCTATGCCAAGGCTCCGCAGCAGGACGTTTCAGCTGATCTCACCGGCGCCCTGCCGTTGCAGATCACGGATGCGTCGGCCGATTACGAACAGCCGGCGGTCGCCGGCAAGGCCCCGCTCAAGGGTTGGACCGCCCGGAGCTCGTTGGTCAGCAACGACAAACCTGCCGGCGCCGGTTGGGCGCTTGGTGGCGCTATCGGACAGGCGTCGCGAGCCGTTTTCCAGTTCAAACAACCGCTGGGGGAAGCGGGCAAGACGACGCGTCTAAGAATCACGCTGGAGCAGTCATTCAATTCGCAACATAGCCTGGGACATTTTCGCGTTTCCGCAACGACCGCTGTCGGTCCCATCCAGTTGACCCCGCGCGCCTTGCGGCCGCTACTGGCCCAACCTGTCGCCCAGCTCACGCCGCCACAAAAGAACGAGCTGGTCGCCTATTACAACCGGGCCGTGCCACCTCCCAAGGCAGTCCTTGTCCGTATTGCAGCTCTGCAAAAACAGGTTGATGGCATCAAGGGGGTCACCGTACCTATCATGCGTGAACTGCCGGCGGCCAAGCAACGTAAAACGCATATCCAGATCCGCGGAAATTTCCTGGCTAAAGACAAGGAGGTAACACAGGGCGTTCCCTCTGCTTTCCACGCGTTGCCAGCCACCGCCCCCTCCAATCGACTCGCTGTCGCCAACTGGCTCATCAGCCCCGAGAACCCACTCACTGCCCGCGTGGTGGTGAACCGTTACTGGGAACAACTATTCGGACTCGGCCTGGTCTCCACGAGCGAGGAATTCGGAACCCAGGGTTCGCTGCCCAGTCATCCGGCCCTGCTGGATTGGTTGGCGGTGGAGCTGATGGAAAATGGTTGGGATGTAAAGCACCTGCTCAAGGCGATCGTCATGTCGGCAACCTACCGTCAAACCAGCCAGATCATTGGCGACGCGGCGGCTCGCGATCCCACCAATCAACTCCTGGCCCGTGGGCCACGTTTCCGACTTTCCGCTGAGATGATACGGGACCAGGCACTGGCCGTGAGTGGCTTGCTCAGTTCCAAGATGTATGGACCCAGCGTGCAACCTTTCCGGCCCAAACTCGGACTCAAGGCGGCTTTCGGAGGTTCCACCGACTGGACCACCAGCCCCGGTGAAGACAGGCATCGACGTGGCCTCTACACGTCCTGGCGGCGCAGTATTCCCTACCCCTCGATGGCAACCTTTGATGCACCTAGTCGTAACGTCTGTACGATCAGTCGAGCTCGGACCAACACGCCGTTACAAGCTCTCGTGACGCTCAATGACCCTGTTTACGTCGAGGCAGCGCAGCACCTGGCACGACGGATCCAGAAACAGTCGTCCGAGGGTCTCCAGGGTCAAATCGAGACCGCGTTCCGGATCTGCCTTTCTCGGCCGCCAGCAGCTGACGAAGCCGCACGCGTGACAGCACTGCACCAGAAACTTAAGGCACGCTACGAGTCCGATCCGGCCCTGGCCGCCCAAATGGCCACCTCCTTTGCCGGTGCCGCGGGGGAAAAGGCGAACCTGGTGGATCTAGCGGTTTGGACCGTGATCAGCAATGTACTAATGAACCTGGACGAAGCGCTTACCAAGAGGTAATCAAGACACATATGGACGCCTTACACGAAAACCTTCAGCTCCTGACACGGCGCCATTTCCTTAAGGCCTGTCCCTCCGGCCTGGGAGCGATGGCGTTGGCCACATTGGCAGATTCCACAACTGCGGCCGATCCTGCCTTCGTCAATCCTCTCGCAGCCAGAGCGCCTCACTTTGCCCCCAAGGCAAAAAGGGTTATTTACCTCCACATGGCCGGCTCGCCTCCTCACCTGGACCTGTTCGATTACAAGCCCGAGCTCGTACGTCGCAACGGCGAGAAATGTCCCGATGAATTTTACAAGGGCAAACGATTCGCCTTTACTTCAGCTCACCCCACGCTGCTGGGCACCCCGCAGAAATTCTCGCAACATGGTGAAAGCGGCGCCTGGATGTCAGCCGCTATTCCGCACCTTGCTGGTGTTGCTGACGACCTCACCATCGTCAAGTCCGTTTACACAGAACAATTCAACCACGCACCCGCCCAACTGCTGCTGTACACGGGGTCTCCTCGACCTGGTCGACCCTCGATTGGATCCTGGGTTACCTATGGTCTTGGTTCGGAAAACGCGGACCTACCCGGCTTCGTCGTATTGATCTCCGGCGGCGTCAGTCCCAGCGGCGGCAAGGACACCTGGGGCAGCGGGTTTTTGCCCTCCGTTTTCCAGGGAGTACAGTGTCGCTCCAAGGGTGATCCGGTGCTTTATGTCAGCAATCCCAAGGGCATGGACCGGCAATTGCGTCGCACCAGCCTCGACGCCCTACGTGACCTGAACCAGATCCAGGCGGACAAACTGGGTAACCCGGAAACGCTCACGCGGATTGCGCAATACGAACTGGCGTTCCGCATGCAGACTTCCGTGCCCGGCGTCATGGACATCTCCAAGGAAACGAAACAGACGCTGGATGATTACGGTGCTGTGCCGGGCACCGCCAGCTTTGCTAACAACTGCCTCCTTGCCCGTCGACTCGCGGAGAGCGGCGTGCGGTACATCCAGTTGTTTGACTGGGGCTGGGATTTTCATGGCACGAACAAGAGCCGGGGAATTCGCACCGGACTGACCGAGCGATGCAAGCCCATGGACAAGGCGGTTGCCACGCTGATACGGGATCTCAAGCAGCGGGACCTGCTCGACGAGACGCTGGTTATCTGGAGTGGCGAATTTGGCAGAACACCATTCCGTGAGGGCCGCACGGCCAAGAGCGACGTCCTGGGGCGAGATCATTACCCGGACTGTTACACGATGTTCATGGCAGGTGGGGGTATGAAGCCCGGATTGAGCTACGGTAGCTCTGACGAACTGGGGTTCAAACCAGCGGAGAAGAAGGTGCATATTCATGACCTGCAGGCAACCGTTTTACACACCCTGGGCTTTAACCACGAACGATTAACGCACCGTTTCCAGGGACGAGACTATCGACTTACCGACGTTCATGGAAAGGTCGTTCGCGACCTGCTCGCCTAACAGCCTTGCTTCGCGACGGGACCCCATGCGCCGGTGTAGCCTAACCCCATCAAAGGAGTTCATGTTGTGAGGTCACGAAACAACAACGCTTGCCGACCGCAAGGTCAGCCGGGCCCCACCAACTCCACTTCCGGACGTACCTTATTCGCCCTCGCGCTGCTGGCGTTGCTGCTTGGTACCATGCGTCATGTCAGGGCGGCCGATTGGCCTACCTACCGGCACGACAACCGGCGCAGCGGCATCACCAAGGAGGCTCTTTCGACAGCCAGGCTTGGACTTCTCTGGTCATGGAGTTCCACACTACCCCCGCAGTCGGCCTGGGCGGGCCCGGCCAAGTGGGATGCCTATGCCGGAATCCGCGGCCTGAAGTCCATGAGGATGTACGATCCCGTATTTCACGTCGTGGCGGCCGGCGAGCGCGTTTATTTCGGCTCCAGCGTCGATGACTCAGCGCATTGCCTGGACGCAAAAACAGGAAAGCCGCTCTGGCAGTTCACCACCGAGGGTCCTGTCCGGATCGCACCATCCTATCATTCGGGACGGCTTTATTTTGGTTCGGATGATGGAAACGCCTATTGTCTCAACGCCAGGACCGGTGACCTGCGTTGGCGTTTCAACCCCAGCCTGCAGGCCAACGACGGCAAACTCCCCAGCGATCTTGCCCATCGCATCGTACATAACGGACGCCTGATCCCGTTCTGGCCCTGTCGTAGCGGTTTGCTGATCCAGAGCGGAACCGCCTATTTTTCCGCATCACTGTTCCCCTGGCACCCGTCGTACCTCTGTGCGGTCAACGCGATCAACGGCAAGGCCGATAGCAAGAATTGCTATATCCAGAACATCTCGGGCCAAACCATGGAAGGTGCCATGGTTGCCTCTGACACCCAGTTGATTGTCCCCCAGGGGCGCGTCGCCCCCCAGTTATTTGACCGCCTGACAGGAAAGGGCCAAGGTGCTCTCAAGGGGGGCGGGGGGTCCTTTGTCGTGCTCGGCAATGACAACACGATCTTCCACGGCCCGGGAAACAAGACGGGGTGGATCACCTCCAGCCAGCCGGGAAATCGAAAGACCGTCGCCACTTACAAGTCCGGGAACGTCATCGTGGTGCGCGGAAACATTTCTTTCCTGCTTTCCGATTCTGAGTTGGTGGCCTCCGACTACCTCAGCCGTAAGTTGCTCTGGAAGCGGCCTTGCAAACACCCATACGAGCTCATTGGCGTGGGCACTACGCTGTTCGCCGGTGGTACCGATGAGGTGGCAGCTTATGACATGACCACTGGCAAGTTGCTCTGGACTTTTCCGGTCGTCGGCAAGGTTTATGGCCTGAGCTGTGCCAACGGTCGTCTTTATGCCAGTACGGACACGGGAACCATTTACGCTTTTGGAGCCGGTGGCACTCGGCCGCCGCTGGCCACCGCCAGTCGCGATCGACCGTCAGTTCCCGTAAACGTGACGCCAGTCACCTCGATCGAGGATCCCTCACTGATCGGCCGCTGGGTTTTCCAGCGACCCCACGTGCAAAAGAATCGCGTCCAGGACCTGGCTGGCAAAAGCACCGCCACGATTGAGGGCAACATTCGCTTGACCACGGTCCAGTCGCACCAAGCCCTCGTACTTGATGGGAAATCAAATCGAATCACGATCAGCGACGATCACAACAAGACAACTCAACCTACCAGGTCCATGACCGCGGAGGCCTGG
>JAYGDH010000206.1:0-10543 GCA_046583055.1 Pirellulaceae bacterium
GGCGGGACTTGATAAATAAATCGACCGGGGTTTGCGCGGTATCGTATTGAGCCAGTTGGGGAATGGGGACTGATTTCAGGGGTTGAAAAGCCCAATGGTCGCGAGGCGCTTGCCCTTGGGAAACCGCCGTTATGAAAAGGACCAGGACAAACGGCCAGCGACGTACGAACCAAAAGGTGGCCGGGCTTGATTGCATTTGAGCAAACTCGTTTGTGGGTGACGGTTAGCTAATGTGACGCTGGTGAGTTTACCATTGCCGAGCGGTAAATTCCAGAAACGATCGACTGCCAGGCACAATGAAGCACGCGCTGGTGAGGAGGCATTGGAGGAGAGAACGACCCGACAGGAAATTCAGAAAAGTCCCGGAATGGGGTCGGCATCGGCCAGCTTGATGATCTCCGGCGGTACGCCGGGTGTGATTCGTAGTTGCCCAGCGTTGAAAACGGTGCGCAGGATCGTGGAAATCAGGTGCGATGGTGTCAGGTTGTCGGTGGCGGGTTCACCGCCGTCCCGTGTCGATTGGCCGATGACGCGTCCCCCTGCCAGGCCACCACCATAGAGTAGCAATGGCGCCAGGCGAGCCCAGTGGTCGCGACCACCCCGCTTATTGATCTTGGGCGTGCGTCCCATTTCACCGCTGGCAACCAGCAGGATATCGTCCTGCATGCCGCGACTTTCCAGGTCCTCGATAAAGGCAGCCACGGCGTGGTCAAAAGACGCACCCACCGCTTGCATGCCGTCGGTCATGTTGAGGTTGTTACCATCGGCATGCATGTCCCAGACACCCGCATAGCCAGCGTGAATGGTGACGAAGCCACAGCCGACCTCGCAGAGCCGTCGGGCCAGGCAAAGCAGGGGGCCGATTGTACGGGCCTGGGCGGTGTAGTAACCGGCCCGACCGCGCGACACCTGTCGCCAGTTGTGGGAAGTAACATAAGAGGATGTGTCGTAACGGGCCAGGGTCAGGGGGTCTTCCTGGGTCAGGTCAAGCGCCCGGGCGACGCCGCCACCCAGCAGCAGGTCATAAGCCTGCTGTTGCAGGTCGTCGATGGCTTGCAACTGTCCGGAGGCATCGATGTCGCGATTTAGGTTGTCCAGTTGGGAGAGGATCGTGCGTCGATCGTCGAAGAAACGATCGGTAGGTAGCTTGAGTTGCATGTCCTTCTGCAGTTGACCCTTGGCACCCGGGCTAAAGGGGGCGTAGGCGCTGGGCCAGATACCCGTCGATGCAAGGTTGCCGCGTGCGGAAGGGCCGGGTACTTCCTTGTTAACGGAGCTGGGGTAAAGGACGGCATTGGTGGGCATGCCGGTGCGAGGGTGCGTGGCGCCGACAACGCGGGCGTAATGGGTGCCGATATTGGCTTGCAGTGAATCCGGCCCAACGATGGGCTGGATGTTGTGGCCGGCGTTGCGAGTTTGAAATGAGCGGACGATGGTGAGCTTGTCAGCGAGCCCGGCCAGTCGTTTCATCGTGCTGCCGAATGCGACACCGGGTAGTTTCGTGGAAATGGTGTCAGTCACGGTTCGGATGGCATCGGGGGCGTTGACCTTGGGGTCGAAGGTTTCAAGTTGGCTGGGCCCGCCTTGTTGAAAGACGTAAATCACGGACTTGCCGGTGACGGCCGGTTCGGGCGTGGCGCTGCCGGCACGGACCTGCAGCAGCGAGGCCAGGGAGAGGCCGCCGAAACCGAGACTTCCCGCGGTCAGGAAGTAGCGTCGCGTCATTCCGTGACGTCGGCCGGAGATGGTTAACAAGGCAGGTTCCTTTCGCCGTGACACTTGGCAATCAAGCTGAGGTTATTGTAGTCGCAGGCCTGGTGCGGGGCAAAGGCAAACAGGCGGCGACGGACTGGTGATTGTGATTGCAGCTGACAACGAATAGCCGGTATAGTAGCGGGTGCGATCCTTTTATTGTTTATCGGCGTAATGAGCGAATGACTGAAATAACTGCTGAAGGCAGCATTGGCAGGGATTCGAGATGCCTGCGGACGGGGTTGCTGGTGGCTGCAATCGTGGTTGCCCTCGTCCTGCTGCTGTTGCCCGTTAAGTACGTGGTTAACGATGACCCCAGCTTTGCCATGATGCTGAGCGGATCGGATGGTTTTCAGGCGTCTGCGGACGTACCGTTTCTCTCACGTATTCTTTCGCAGTGCCTGGTCGGTCTGTATGGCGTCGCTCCCGCGGTTCCCTGGTACGGCCTGTGTCTTTACCTGTCGGCCTGGTTAGGGTTGGGCTTGTTACTGAGCGTGGTGGTGTCGGGTCGAGTGATGCCGGCAATTTGCCTGGTGATGCTCGTGGGGTGGCTACCGTACCTGGCTTTTGGTCTCTACAACATCTCGATGACGCAGGTCACGTTGTGGTTGCAACTTGGAGTGTTTCTTCATCTTTTCTATTGGCTGCGCTGTGACCGATCGTTCCGGCTCTCACCTGGTGTGCTGCTGGGTGCCCTGGCGCTGGGTTACCTTTGGCGATGGGAGATGTTCCTGGTCTTCCTGGTTTTTGCCATGCCGTTGTTGGCGTTAATACGTAAAAGGGATCTACGCAAGTGTGCGCCATTCGCATTGGCGCTGCTGGTGTTGGTGGCGGTAGACCGCGGTTGGGATAGGCTGGCGACGCGTTCCGTGGAACATAAACAATACGAGGGTTTCAATCGCGCACGAGGGTATTTTCATGATCGTGCCGATGGTCAGCGAAACGTAGCGACGGCGGATGCGCTCGAATCCGTCGGGTGGACGGAGAATGATTACCTGGCTTTTCATGACGTGTGGATGTTATATGACGAGGAAGTACTCACCGAGGTTTCGCTGCGGGATTTCGTGGAAAGAAACAGACAGTCGTCTGCTGAGGGGTGGTTGATTCAAGGATTTAATCGTGTGCGAGATGTTGTCACGGGTAATCGGATGTACCTTCCCCCGTTTGTGTTGAGCCTGGTCACGCTGTTGGCGCTGGTGAGTGGCAGTTGGGTGTCTCTGCCAACGAGCGAGCGTCGAAGGATGGGCGTTGCCCTGGTGGTCACGGTTGGCATGATGGCTGCCATCCTGTTCGTTCGGTTTGTTCCCCGCGTGAGTTTTCCCTTGTTCGTGTACCTGCTGGGCTTGGTGGCACTCGTGGGCATTCCGGCAAGTGTCGGCGTTTCGATCGGGAAGATGCTGAGCGCTGCCAGGAGGAACCCAGCGCTTGGCCTGGTAGTCGTCGTGGCGTTGGGTTTTTGGCTTTACTGGGCGCGCGTTGATGTGAGCAGCATGCGCAGTGAAAACAGGCAGCGTGGTTTTGTGCGACAGAGTATTGCAACGTTTGTCGCCGAATCCGGTCCTCGGGGTCTGCTCGTGCCGTTGGATCCAGGCGTTGCGTTGGTTCATGTGGGAGCGAGCCCGCTTCGGGAACGCCTTCCCCTGAATGGATTTCGCTTGTTGCCTTCCGGCTGGAGCGTTCGATCCTCGCGATATCACGGCGCCCTGCGGGAGGTTGGGATTGAGCAGGGCCAATCTCTTTTGAGAAACGCCGTGGGGGATGCAACGGTTTATCTTGTACGTTATATCCGCCCCTGGGATGTTACCGGCGTCGTGGAGGGGGCCTGGGAGAAATACTATGCGGAGCACTTTGGGGGTGCCAGGTTGCAACTGGAACATCGTTTTGAAGAGGCTGGGTATCAACTGATGTTTTTCCGATTGCTTCCGGATGAGGAATGAAAATCGACGGGAAAGGATTTTGTTGTGCCCCGTTAAGGGACGGTCTATATTGGAGTCGGTTCACGGTGTGAGACGAACGGGAGTACGGAATGAATGAATCGACAGAAAAGGCAGGGCGGCGGACTGGGTTAACCTTGTTGATCGGCGGCACGCTGCTGGTAACAGGTTTCGGAATCTGGGAATTCTTTCGAGATGACACCTTGCCTGCCCTGGTGAGGACGGCTGTGGCGGGCATCGTCGTGGGCGGCCTGATACTGTTTCTGAATGTCTTGCTGCAGCGTCTACGTGAAAGCAAGGATGATCCTTATAAGGACGTGGAGATATGAATAACACGGATATTATGATCGTCACTTCTCCTGGAGTTCCGGGGAAGCGGGTGGTTCGGACGCTGGGCCTGGTGCGTGGGAGTACCATTCGAGCTCGACACATCGGCAAGGATATCATGGCCGGCCTGCGGACCATCGTCGGGGGCGAGATTCACGAGTACGGCAAGCTGCTGGTCGAGAGCCGTGAGCAGGCCCTTGATCGAATGTTGGCAGAGGCTGAGGAACTTGGTGCCAACGCGATTATCAGCATGCAACTGGTCACCTCGGTGGTCATGGGGGGGGCTGCCGAGATGCTGGCCTATGGAACGGCGGTGGTGGTGGAGGACGAATAGCAGGTGCCCGGCAGGTAGACGATGGTAATGATCGAGAGGGGAGCAATAAAATGAGAATTTCACAGCGAGCGGCCTATTGGGTCGCATCCTCCGTGGCCATCCTGTTGATGATCGTCCAGTTAAGCAGCGGCGCAGCGGCGGCAGAGATGACTGCCGTGGTGAAAAAGCCTGTTCATCCCGTGTTAATTCGCAATGATCACAATGCGCTCCTGAGCCTGACGGTGACAGCGGACAAGCCGTTTGTCCAGTTGGAGGCAATCACGGTCTCACTGTCCGGATGCGATGACCTGCAGGATCTCGATTCACTGCAATTTGTGCTGGGAGCGGGGGATGGTCGATTTGACACCACGGTCGCTTTCGGCGATCGCTTGCCAGCGGCCAGGACGATGACGTTTCGGGGCCACGCTCGGCTCAATAAGGGAGCCAACGTGTTCTGGCTGTCCTGTCGCTTACGCAGTGGGGCAAACCTGTCGAACAAGGTGGATGGGGTTGTAACACGTGTGCAGACCAATGCCGGGGAGGTTTCTGCGACGCAGGCGGCCGGTGCCGGTCCGAAGCGTATCGGTGTCGCCCTGCGCCGACACTGGGACGATGGGGTTCACACCTACCGGATTCCGGCTCTGGCGACGACGACGGAGGGAACGTTGCTGTGCGTTTACGATATGCGGCGCCGTAAGGGGAAGGATCTGCAGGAGGATATCGATATCGGGTTGATGCGCAGTACGGACGGAGGAAAAACCTGGGACCCACAGCGAGTCATCATGGACATGGGAACTTACGGAGGGTTCGGGCAGGAAATTAACGGCGTCAGTGACCCGGGTATTATCGTGGATCCGGCGAGTGGAGAGATTTTTTGTTTTGGCGTCTGGATGGTCGGCAAGGCGGGGAAACATCAATGGGTTGAGGACGGCTCCGAGAAGGGGTTTGAGATAGGCAAGAGCGCCCAGATGCTGATGATTCGTTCCAAGGACGATGGGAAATCCTGGAGTAAACCGAAGAATATGACACGGACCTGGAAGAAGAAGGACTGGATTCTCTATGCGCCGTCACCGCAGCAGGGGATCGCCCTGAGCGATGGAACGTTAGTGATGCCCACGCAGGGGCGAGACGAAGACGACGAGAATTTCTCGAACCTGTTGGTCAGTAAGGATCACGGGGCAACCTGGAAGGTGAGCGCCGCCGCCTCGCTGGGCAACAGCGAGTGCCAGGCAGTGGAGTTGCGTGACGGGTCGATCATGCTGAACATGAGAACCGAGCGCAGCGGTGTGTTCGCTCGCACGGTGGCGGTCACGAAAGACCTGGGCCGGACATGGACACCCCATGCGACGAACCGTAAGACGTTGATTGAGCCGCATTGCAACGGCAGTCTTTACCGCTTCGATTACGTGGTCAAGGGCAAGAAAACGCCCCTGTTGCTTTTTGCGAATCCTCATTCGACCAGTGGTCGGCACCACCATTCGATCCAGGTGAGCATGGATGACGGGAAGACGTGGCCTGCCAAATATCGCCTGTTGCTGGACGAAGGGTCGGGGGCCGGCTATCCCAGTCTTTCCCGTGTCGACGATAATCACGTGGGGATCGTCTACGAGGGAAGCCAGTCCCACGTGGTCTTTGAAAAGATAGCGATCTCGGAGTTGCTGGAGCGATAGGTGGTCTCGCTACTCGAGTTTCCAGCCATCGGTCCTGAAGGGCGAGGCCGGCAGGTCACCCGAATTGACCAGGTTGCCATCGGGATTATCAGCCCAGTTATATCGTACAGCGGCTGGTTTCTGGACATTCTTATTCATGACCGTGACGGTACCGTCGTCGTTGATGACCGCGAAGGCGTGATGGAAAACCCGGTCTTCGCCGGCGAGGGCGAAGCCGCGCAGCTTCTTGCCGTCACTCGTTTTCAGGGCATCCCCGACATGCTCGAAGTAGAGGGTCAACGTTCCCGGACGCAGTGTCCCCTTGGCGGTACGGCGCGCGGCCTTGAGTTGAAGCGAACTAAAGAGAGGGCCGCTGTGGAGGATTTCCTGTCGGTAGGTTGTCCCCAGCGCCCAGAGTGCCAGTCGATGGCCGACGGTCTGCTTGTTCTTGGGATGGATATCGTTTGCCTCGCCCACGTCCGTGGTGATGGCGATCCCCGTGTTGGGTAGGCGCAGGGTCTTGAGCTCGCTCTCTCGCACAGCGACCCAACCGGTGTTTTGAACCGGTTCCTCTTGTTTAGCTTTGAAATTGGGGAGTTGGACGGTTATGAACTGGAAGTCACCAATTCCCCAGCGTTTGCGCCAGTCGGTGATCATTGTTCTAAGTTGGGTTGCGTATAGTAATCCGTCCGAGATTGTCCTGGCGTTGCGTTCTCCCTGGTACCAGATGGCGCCACGTATACCGTAGCCAACGAGGGGATGAATCATCCCGTTGTAGAGGTTGGCAGGTCGGTTCTGGTTGACGGCCGGATCGACCTGGGGACGAGGACGACGAGGAATCTTTTCCCCTGCGGCGCGGGCCCTGGCGGCAGCCTCTTTCCAGCGAGCGAGGGCTTTTTCATTGCGGGCCGCACTTGCGCTGGCGTCGTAGCTTGCGATCGTCTTGTTGTAGGCCTCGATCTTGGGCACGATTCCGGCGACCGCCTGCTGGGCAGTGAGGCTGGTCCAGGCGGCGACGTCGGTACCGCCCCAGGAACTGTTGATCAGCCCCACTGGCACTTTCAGTTCTTGTTGTAGCTTGCGACCAAAGAAATAGGCAGTGGCGGAGAAGGTGCCGACGCTATCCGGTTGGCAGAGCTGCCAGGTGCCCTGGCAGTCCGTCTGCAGTTCCGGGGTGGCATTCTTGGTGACGGTGTACATGCGGATCTGTGGATGATTGGCCGATTTGGCCTCGGACTCGAAATCCTTTGCGCGGTTGACAGTCATTGCCATGTTGGATTGACCGGAACAAAGCCAGACTTCACCAACCAGGATGTCCTGGACGGTCAGCTTGTTGGCGCCGGCAACGGTGAGCGTATGGGGGCCACCTGCTGCCAGTGGGTCGAGTTGGATACGCCAGGTTCCCTTGCTGGCCGCGGTGGTGTGTGTCTGGCCACCGATGGTGACGGTAATCTTTTCGCCGTCGATTGCAGTTCCCCAGACGGGCACCTTGGCCTGACGCTGGAGCACCATGTGGTCGGTAAAAACGCCGGCCAGCTGAACGTCCGCTTTCACGTGTGGAAAGCCGCTAAACAAGATCGCGCTGATGATAACGAGGCGGCCAAGGTGGCGTATACGGGACATGGGCAGGGTCTTTCCAGGGCTGAGGGTGAAGTCAACGTTAAGCTCTAGGAATAGCAGTTTTTCGTGCCTGCTTCAAGAAGCGCGGATTGCGGGAGTCGGTTACCCTCGCCCCGTGCATCGGACGGGTAAAACGAGCTATAATCAGCTTGTCTTAAATTCAGGGTAGGGGGAATCGATGAGCAATATCAGGATGTGCGTGTTAGGACTGGTAATCGCCGTGGGCGGTGACGTCCACGCGGAGTCGCTGCGACAGGGGAGGCTTAAGCAGCCGAATATTATCTATATTTCCTGTGACAACCTTGGCTACGGGGACGTGGAGCCGTTTGGATCCACGTTGCATCGTACGCCGCACCTGAAACGGTTGGCCGCCGAGGGTCGGAAGTTCACCCACTACTATTCAGCCAGCGGCGTTTGCACGCCCAGTCGCGCTGCCTTGATGACCGGTTGCTATCCTTGCCGCGTGAGCATGGACGTCACGGACGGTGCCGTCTTGCGACCTGTTTCAGCGATCGGGTTGCATCCACGCGAGATAACGATTGCGGAGGTCCTGAAAAAGTCTGGCTATGCCACGGGAATTTTTGGAAAATGGCACCTGGGCGACCAGCCGAAATTCCTGCCGACTCGGCAGGGCTTCGATTACTACCTGGGAATACCTTACAGCGACGACATGACGCCGCGACCGACCAAGAACTGGCCCGAGTTGCCGTTAATGGAAAACGAGCGAGTCCTGGAAGCACCTACTGACCGAGATTTGTTGACCAAGCGATTAACAGAAGCTGCCGTGGACTGGATTCGCAAGAACCAGGAAGGGCCTTTCTTTCTCTATTTTCCAGAGTGCATGCCGGGAAGTACGCGGGCACCCTACGCTAGCGCCGCTTTCAAGGGAAAATCGCGCAATGGACCGTGGGGTGATTCGGTCGAGGAGTTAGACTGGTCGCTGGGCCAGATCTTGAAGGTTCTGAACGAGTTGAAGCTTGATGAAAAGACGCTGGTCATCTGGACATCCGATAACGGGGCGCCGCGGCGAGACCCGCCCCAGGGGAGTAACAAGCCGTTGGCCGGATGGGGCTACACGACGGCCGAGGGTGGTATGCGTGTCCCGTGCATCATGCGCTGGCCAGGGAAAATTCCGGCTGGGACCGTTTGCTCGGAGCTAAGTACCATGATGGATATGTTGCCAACATTTGCGGCCCTCGCTGGAGCCAAGAGAAGTTCCCAGGCTCCCATCGACGGTAAGAATATCTGGCCCCTGATGGGGGGTGAACCGGGCGAGCGCAGCCCCCACGAGGCATTTTATTATTACCGCGTAAACCAGTTACAAGCGGTTCGCAGTGGCGCATTGAAGCTGTATGTCGACTACCAGGTGGGCACGGGAGAAAAAAGTCGCCGAGTGAAGCCACGGCTCTATAACGTGGTGACGGACCCGGGCGAAACAGCGGATCTAGCGGAAAAGCAGCCGCGGAAGGTTGCGGAACTGATGAAAATAGCTGGCAAAGCGAGAAAGGAACTCGGGGATCGCGATCAACCTGGCACGGGTGTACGACCTTCGGGACTGGTCAAGGACCCGGTGCCTCAACGCTTAACCTCGGAGTAATGTATTGGTATCATGGTGACGCTCGGCGGACCGGGCTTCGAGAGAACCTATTTCTAGACTGACCTGCAGAGGGCTGTGAGGAGAATCGGCATGACGAAGTGCTTCTATCGTGGATGTGTTGCTGGCCTGGTTTATGGATTGCTGCTGACGAACGGTGCTGGCACCGTGTGGGCACAAGACGACGGCAATGTGTCGCTACAAAAACCAACGGTTGCGGCATCGGTCGTGGCGGGCGCCGAGGCAAAGGATGCTCCGAACGCAAAGCCAACGGATCCGGCGAAGCTACTGGCGCGTGGTCCGAAAGCGACCTGGATCTGGGGCCCGGGTAGCACGGGCGAAAAAGATTCTTTTGTTTTTCGGAAGGAATTCGAGGGGGGGGCGAAAAAGGCTTCCCTGATCGCCACCTGCGATAACCAGATGATCATCATGCTCAATGGCAAACGCCTGGTAAGCGATGGCGGTTGGGAATCGCCGGTGCGACTTGATATCCTGAAAAACGTGAAAGCTGGAATGAACCTGCTGGAGATTCACGCTTCGAACGCGGGCGGACCGGCTGGCCTGGCCGTGAAGGTGGCACTGACGGACGGTCGAGGTACCACGCGATACGTGGTCAGTGACAAGAGGTGGCAAGTCGCTAAAACGGCAAATTCCAAGGAATGGGTTGCCTCGAGACAACTGGGGAAAATGGGAATTGCCCCCTGGAATAACGTCTTCGCGGTGCAGTCGGCGGTTGCTACTGCATCGCAGCGGTCCTTTAACCTGTTGCCGGGTTTCCAGGTGGAGCTGCTTTACACGGTACCCAAGGGGACGCAGGGATCGTGGGTCAGCATTGCCTTCGATAACAAGGGCCGCTTGATCGCCAGCGACCAGGGAAACAAGGGACTCTACCGGATCACGCCCCCGGCCATTGGCAGCGAGGCGGAAACCCGGGTCGAGAAGCTCAATGTAAAAATTACCAGTTCACAGGGAATGCTCTATGCGTTTGATAGCCTCTATATCTCGGTCAACGGTGGGCCGGGATCCGGATTCTATCGAGCTCGCGATACCAACGGCGATGACCAGTATGACGAAGTGAAACTACTCAAGAAGATTCAAGGTGGCGGTGAGCATGGACCGCACGCGCTGCGATTGTCGCCGGACGGCAAGTTGATCTACCTGGTGGCGGGTAACCATACGAATCCGCCGGAGAAGTTCGATGCCAGCCGCATGCGGCCGAACTGGTCAGAAGACCTGCTGCTGCCTCGCCAGTGGGATGCCAGGGGCCACGCGCGTGGCAAGCTGGCACCAGGTGGCTGGGTCGCCAAGACCGATCCCGAGGGCAAGACATGGGAAATTATCAGCAATGGTTACC
>JAYGDH010000290.1:0-20562 GCA_046583055.1 Pirellulaceae bacterium
CGATCTCCCGACGGCTAAAGTGGCTGTTAAGCTTGTTGCTCCTGTTCCACCTGGCTGCCGTCGTCGTACCTCCCTTTACGTTTGCTACCCGTACCGGCTACGAATCTTCTCCACTGGCCCAGCTGGCCATGTCGGTAGTGCAACCATACTCCAACGCTATGTACCTCAACCACGGTTACTTTTTCTTTGCTCCCAGTCCCGGGCCCAGTCACCTGATCGAATATGACGTGCCGGCTCATGATGGCACCAAGGAGACCTTTCGGATCCCGGACCGTCAGTCACAGTGGCCCCGGTTGCTCTACCATCGACACCTGATGCTGGCCGAGTGGATTCACAGTAATTTCCCACCAGAAACGGTGCCCGAGTGGGTACCTCTGTCAGAAAAACGTCGCCTGGATGCGGTCTATCGTCGCTTGATCAACTCCTTTCAGCAGCACCTGCAACACCACCATGACGTACAAGATATAACCCTGCGAAGGCTGGAACATCAACTGGTCTATCCGGAGCAATACCTCGACGGAAAGCACGACCTGTTCGCTCCGGAACTGTACCTACCGTTACCATTGAAACCTGGTATGGAAGAAACTCCCTGATCCTGCCGGCGTGGCCATTGCCACTTCCAGGCTGCCGCAAGAACCTACCGTCTCATGAATACACAACTACCCTCAAACAGCTGGAGTTCACAATGGCGTCAGGGCTGGGACCAGTTCTGGTTTACGCCGCTGACACCACACACGCTAGCTCTGATCCGCATCGCCACCGGAGCAATGCTCTTCTATACCCATCTGGTGTGGGCTTTGGACCTGCAGGCATTTCTTGGCTCCAGAAGCTGGATTTCCACGGACACTTCTCGATTCCTGCAAGAGGGAAACACGACCTGGAGCTATCTCTGGTACATCTCGTCTCCGACCCTGTTATGGACCACACATCTGGCCGGCATGGCAGTCTTTGCGATGCTGTCCCTGGGTATATTCACGCGGGTAACGTCCGTGCTCGCATGGTTGATTGCCCTTTGCTACTGCCACCGCCTGGAAGGAGCTCTGTTTGGCCTGGACCAGATCAATGTGCTGCTTGCCATGTACCTGGCAATCAGTCCTGCGGGCCAAGCCTACTCGATCGATTACTGGCGTTCCAAACGAGGTAACTCCTCGGGAACGCCAGGTACCGATGCGACCATCCGTGCGAATATCTCCACACGATTGATTCAACTGCACCTCTGCACCATCTACCTTTTCGGAGGCATCGGCAAAATGCGGGGGAGCGAGTGGTGGGATGGCAGCGCCTCCTGGCTGGCCCTGGCCAACCCGGAATACCAGTCACTGGACATGACATGGCTGGCTTCTCATCACCTGGTACTGTCTGCCATCACGCATGTCACCGTGTTCTGGGAAGTTTCCTTTTGCCTTTTAATCTGGTCTCGCCTGACACGGCCCGTGATGCTGTTACTGGCTCTTGCCGTCCACACGGGCATTGCACTTTGCCTGGGGATGGTCACGTTCGGGTGCATCATGTTGATCGCCAACCTGGCCTTCATCTCACCGGAGACCACCCGGCGTTTCCTGGACCGACTGTTTCGGTGCAGGGCCGGGAAGAGCTGATAATAATCGCCTGGTCTCCGTGAGCACTTCTCCAGAGTGCCAATGGCCGAATCTGGCCTAAACGCCTATACTAGGCAGATGGAAAGGGTCACAGCGAGTGACCTGGCCGAAGGCAAGACCGGGTGAGATGTTTGATTCCAGGGAGCAAGCTGTCGTGATTGAAACTGTAGCATTAGTGGGTGCCACGGGGGCCGTGGGAAGTATCGTCAGGTTACTGCTGGAGCAGCGAGATTTCCCAGCTCGTCAATTCAAATTCCTCGCCTCGGCTCGTTCGGCTGGCCAAACCATTACCTTTCGTGGAACAGACCATGTCGTAGAAGAATTGTGTCCAGAAGCGTTTGACGGCGTGAACCTGGTGATTGCCAGTACGCCGGACGACGTTGCTCGAGAATGCCTCCCCTGGGCCGTGGAACGCGGAGCGACGGTCGTTGATGAAAGCGGTGCGTGGAGAATGGACGACCATATTCCGCTGGTTGTTCCCGAGGTTAACCCCGAGGCAATCCAGGATCACCAGGGAATCATTGCCAGCCCCAATTGCTCCACCATCCAGATGGTGGTTGCCATGAAGCCGCTGCACGATGCCGGCACGATCCGTCGCGTCATCGTCAGCACCTACCAGGCGACGAGCGGGGCAGGGGTCTCCGGCCAGAAAGAACTGATCGAGGGAGTGCAGGCTTCGCTGGCCAATCAACCCTATGATTGCCAGGCCTTCTCTCATCCCATTGCATTTAACCTGATTCCCCAGATAGGTTCCGAGAAACACCAGGGGTACACGTCGGAGGAAATGAAGATGGTCTGGGAAACTCACAAGATCTTCAACGACCCATCGATTTCCATCTGCCCGACCTGCGTGCGCGTACCGGTGACGAACTGTCACAGCGAGAGCATCCTGGTCGAGACGGAAAAGAAAATATCGGTTGAACAGGCACGAGAATTATTTGCCGCAGCTCCGGGCATCACGGTCATCGACGACCTGTCACAGTCACAGTACCCGATGCCACTGAAATGCTCCGACCAGGATCCCGTCTTCGTGGGCCGCATTCGAGAAGATCTATCCTCGCCCAATGGGCTGACCTTCTGGTGCGTCAGTGATAACCTGCGCAAGGGAGCGGCCACGAACGCAGTTCAAATTGCTGAATTACTCGCCAGGGACGGCGCGACCTCCTGACCCTCAACAGCGGGATCCACGATTGGTCATGCGTTCGTTCAAGATCACCCTCTGTTACGATGGCCTGGCCTACCATGGCTGGCAATGGCAGGATGGCCAGCCAACGATCCAGGAGGCCATCGAGCAGGGCATTCACCAGGTTACCGGCCAAACGGCTCGTGTAACTGGCAGTGGGCGGACTGACTCAGGAGTGCATGCTGCTGGGCAGGTGGCCGGTTTTCGTGTGGATACCAACCTGGCTGCAGAGGTACTCGGCCGGGCAATTCACGCCAGTACTCCTCGCGACATCTACATTTTGAAATGCGAAGAAACCACTGCGGATTTCCATCCCATTCGAGATGCCCTTGGAAAACGATACCGTTACATCATCCAGGACGCTGGTCACTACGACGTGCTTGCCCGGCATTATGCCTGGCAAGTTACCCATCCGCTCGATGCAGCCCTCATGCAACAGGGAGCCACGTTACTGCAGGGAACACACGATTTCGCAGCTTTTGAGACAACTGGTTCCCCTCGCAGCACTTCGGTACGAACGGTCCGTGAATTAACCATCGAGCGGCTTGATCAGGACGGTTTTAACAAGATCATCTTCTACGTTTATGCCGATGGATTCCTGTATAACATGGTACGAAATATCGTCGGCTCGCTGGTCGACGTGGGAAGGGGAGCTCGTGACCTGCAATGGCTGGCCACGGTCCTGGCCAACAGGGATCGGCGACAGGCCGGAGCCACTGCTCCGGCACATGGACTCACGCTCATGCAGGTCGATTATGAAACGACCAACGGTCCCTCAACCGGTTAACAGGCTCCATGAAAGTTGCACACATCATCACCCGCATGATCATTGGCGGGGCGCAAGAGAACACGCTGCTATGCTGCGAAGACCTGGTCAGCCAGCACGGTGATGATGTCCTGCTAATCACCGGCCCCTCGCTAGGTCCCGAGGGAGACCTCCTGCTGCAACCGCGACCGGTCACCGTGCCCACGCACACGATCCCCAACCTGCGACGAGCCATCCATCCCTGGCATGACTGGAGGGCTTACCGCAACCTAAAACGCGTTTTAAACAATTATCAACCGGACGTCGTCCACACGCACAGTGCCAAGGGTGGCTTCCTGGGCCGATTAGCAGCCCATGCACTGCGAACACCTGCTGTGGTTCATACGGTCCATGGCGCACCGTTTCATCCGTACCAGGGCAGGGTGCCCCGCGCCCTATTCCGCAGTTGCGAACGCTACGCAGCCAGGAAATGTCACGCCCTGATCAGCGTTGCTGACGCTCTGACAGCACAACTGGTCGCCCAGCGGGTCGCACCAGCAGGAAAATTTCATACGATTTACAGTGGCATGGAAATCAATCCTTTCCTCCAGGCCAATGAGCAGCGTCAAGTGCTGCGGGACCGGTTCGGTTTCCAGGAAGAACATGTCGTCGTCGGAAAAATCGCCCGCCTGTTTCACCTGAAGGGTCATCGTTACCTGATCCAGGCAGCTGAACAAGTGGTGCGTGATCAGCCCCATGTTCGTTTCCTGATCATCGGTGATGGCCTGTTGCGTCCCCGGTTGGAGGCACAGATTGCGCGGGCAGGACTGACTTCGTTTTTCCATTTCACCGGGCTTGTCGAACCGGCGGAAATACCAGGCTTGATCGGGGCGATGGACTTGCTGGTCCATACCAGCCTGCGAGAAGGCCTGGCCCGCGCTTTACCCCAGGCATTACTGGCTGGCAAACCAGTCATCAGCTATGACGTGGATGGTGCCCGGGAAGTGGTCATTCAGGACCAGACAGGCATCCTTCTCGAGCCACGAAGCATCCAGCCCCTGGCCACTGCCATCACGGAACTGGCCCACGATGAACCTCGTCGACAAAAACTGGGCAGGGCAGGGCAGCAAAATTGCCGGTTGAGATTCTGCCACGAAGAGATGACCCGGCAAATCCGCCAGTTGTACCAACAGGTTCTTAACCAATAGGTCAGCCACACAACGCCCTCCCGGACGCTCTTCCGCACTTTCACACATTGAGTTAGACTGGAAACAGGGACATTAAATCATGTATCGTAGTGAGTAATCGTCGTGGCAGGCAGTCGCAATTTTCTCGGACCGTTTCGCACCGTGAGGCTCATTCGCGCTGGGCAAACGTGCCAGGTCTGGGAAGCGGTCGACGAACGCACCAAGAAACGTGTGGCACTCAAGGCCTTGCAACCCGAGAAACGCAGCGACAAGACAGAAATTGCCTACCTGAAACATGAATATGTCGTGGCCAATAATTTTGACCACGAGAACATTATCCGTATCGATGGATTCTACACAGATCGTTCCGTTCCCTTCCTGGCCATGGAATTCAATAGTGGCAAGAATGTCAAGATACAAATCAGACAGAACTTCGAGCAGATCCTCTACTATTCCAAGACCATTATTGAAACAGCTGCCCAGGGCCTGTCCTACTTGAATCAACAGGGATGGTTGCACTGCGACATCAAGCCTGACAACCTGCTCATTGCCGAAGACGGGATAACCAAGGTTATCGACTTTGCGATTTCCCAGAAACTCCGCAAGGGGATCAGCAAGATCCTGGGAAATCGCTCCAAGCAAACACAGGGTACACGCAGTTACATGTCACCGGAACAGATCCGAGGCCAGGGGCTAAGCGAGGAGTCAGACATCTACAGCTTTGGCTGCACCGTGTTTGAAATCCTGACCAAGAAACCTCCCTTTAGTGCTTCCACACCCGATGAATTACTGATGAAGCACTTGCGCAGTTCACCACCGACCGCCTCCACCATAAACTCCAATATCACGGCAGAACTCAGTGACCTCATTCGTGGAATGTTGTCGAAAAAGAAAGAGAAGCGTCCCAGTTCCTTTGACGAATTTCTGAACCTTTTCCGCGCCGTTCGACCTTTTCGAATCACACCCAAGCTGCCCAGCCAGGAAACAGACGAAAAGTAGCCCCCGGCAAATCAACATACATCCTCAAATCGAGACCCTCAAATGAACAACCCTGGCCTTGGACTGACCTTCGAGCAACCTATCGTTGACCTCGAGGCTGAACTGTCGCAACTCCAGGATCGTGATGACGGCAGCTCGGTCGTCAAGAACTCCATCCGCAACCTGAAAAACCGAATTGCTGACACCACCAAAGAGATTTATGAGAACCTGACCGCCTGGGAAACGGTCCAGGTAGCCCGCCACCCGAAGCGTCCGCATACCCCGGACTACCTGTCGCTGGCCTTTGACGAATTCGTCGAACTGCACGGAGATCGACACTTCGGTGACGATCGAGCCATCCTGACCGGATTCGCTAAAATTGGTGATCACAAGGTCATGGTCGTCGGGCACCAAAAAGGAAAAAACCTGAAGGAGCGGACCGCCTGCTCGTTCGGCTGTGCACATCCGGAAGGTTACCGCAAGGCGCTTTCCAAGATGAAACTGGCCGCCAAGTTTGGCCTGCCTGTTATTACTTTCATTGACACACCCGGTGCCTACCCTGGGATCGGAGCCGAGGAACGCGGGCAAGCCTGGGCCATCGCCGAAAATATGTATGCCATGTCACAACTCAAGACTCCGATTATCTGCGTCGTCATCGGAGAGGGGGGAAGCGGCGGAGCACTCGGTATCGGTGTCGGGGATCGCATTGCCATGTTCGAACACTCTTATTACTCGGTGATCAGCCCTGAAGGTTGCGCGGGCATCCTGTGGAAAAGTCACGCCCATGCAGAAGAAGCCGCCAACGCCTTGCGGTTCACCTCGAAAGATCTTTCCCGCCTGAAAATCGTGGATAATATCATCGCTGAACCCCTCGGCGGAGCACACCGTGATCATCATCGAACGGCCGCCCAACTGAAACTTTTCCTGGTCAAAACACTTCGCGAACTCTGCCAGGTTCCGACGGATGAACTCGTCCGGCAACGGTACCAGAAGTTCCGACACATGGGAGTTTTCTTCGAAGGCTCCTCGCTCACCACTCCCGACTCCTTTAACGTGGCCGGGCAGGTGTCGACTGATGAGTGACAACCGAGACGGTCTATCTTACGACACAAGAAAAGGTCGTCACCCCCTCTCTCGAAAAAAGAAACTCCTCTTCACCGGCATCACGCTGCTACTCGGTTACTCCTTCGCCGAACTGGTGCTGACCTCGCTTTACATGCAGGGGACGCTCCTGCCAATCCCCAAATCCACCGTGGTCCTTAAACAGGCAGAGCAGGGGGCCAGTCGACACTACGACCCTGTTCGCGGCTGCTTGCTGGCACAACACCCAAGCAGAATCGCCATTGTCGCTTCCAACGGTCTGGTCGAGACGGAGGGAATCGTAAAGGGAAACAACCGCGGATTTCCCGATCGGGATGACTTCCAACTGGAACGTGGAAAAACGCAAACCCGCCGCTATGCCGTCTTTGGTGACTCGATGACCTCGGCGCAATTCCTCAAGCGCAACTGGCCCGACATGGCCGAGGATCTGGCATCCGGTGAGGCGGTCTCCCTGGAACTCTACAATTTCTCGGTTTTTGGCGCAGGACTGGATAACTGGCGAAGTATCCTGCTGGATCACGTGGAAGCGGAGGGATATGAGCTGGATGGTCTCATCTTTGCAGTCTGCTGCGACGACCTTCACCGTGGATTCACCTTCTGGGATGACAGCCTGGTACAGACGGATGAGCGGGGGAGACAGTGGGGCAGTTTTGGGAGAATGCCCTCTCGCAATAAACTGGTCATCCCGGCCAACCTGCAACAGGCATCCCTCTTCCTGTTACCCACCAACTGGAGGCTGCTTCCGCATGACCAGTTTGAACAACTGCTTGCCGGTAATAAACGTCTTTCCGTGGAACGTAAATTAAAGCTCTACCTGACGTCCCGGTGCATCGGTGGCGTGGCACGCCTGTTTGGTATCGAGTTGAACCCTGTTCCTGTCTTTCCACCCATCAACCCCGCTTGCCTACCGTCCATGGATGAAATTGGCGGGTTTCTTCGTCGACACGAGCTGCCATGCCTGGTCGTCCAGTTGCCGCTACGTCATGAATTGATCAAGCAGCTGAAAGATACTGAAACGCCCAGGATCCCCGAGCAGACGTGGCAGTTTGCCACGCGGACAGGTGCCACCGTGGCAGATGGTTCGGATGCCTTCATGGGACTGGATGCGACTGGCATCCGTGACTGCTGGCTTCCGATTGATGGCCACTGGGGCCAGACAGGTTCAGATCGCTTCGCCCGTTACATGGTGAACACGATAAGAGACTGGGAACAGAAGCGGGCAGGAAAGCTGCAGCAGGCCCAAACTCCTTAAAGCCACTCCCCCGTAGAGCGGGGAACAACGTCCGATAATGTTTCTTATGTTCGGTTGGCCACCCTTGTTTTCAAGGGATTTGCTCGAACATCGCTAACGCGTTGCTTCGTCCGTTTCCGAACCGTCTGCCGTTCTGACCTCCTCACCCGGCGCCAATTCATCCGTCCCCCCTGCTGAGGTGCTTAAATCGGGTACCAAACCAGGCTCCTGGTGAACATCACCGTCGAGTTCTTCAATGAAAGGATGCAGCACCTGGTGAATCTCCTCGGGCATCAACGTGTGGGACCGATCCAGCAAGATCGCGATGTAGTAACCGGATCGTGAGCCCACGATCGATTCCCGCGTCTGATCACCCAGTAACGTGATGGAAAACAGGGTCGCAATCACGCAAACCAGCACGCCATTAAAACAACCAAACAGGGCACCAATCTGGCTATCAAATTCCGTTAATTTAACCCGGTCAATGAGGTGCGATACCAGCCGAAATAACAACCAGATCGCCAGTGAACAACCCACATAAAGAATCAGCATGGCCAGGAAAATATTCCAGGGATATCCCGTGCTGATCATCTCGGAAACAGGAACGCGAAAACGGTAAGCGACCACGTAGCTAACAAAGACGGCGGACAGTGAAGCAACCTGCCAGGCCATTCCTTTCCAGGACCCGTAAAGCGTCATCAGGACGACGACCGCGATCATTAGTAAGTCATAAAGTTCCATGCCAGCAAACTCCGGTCATGCACTGACCACCGGACGATTTTCCGGGTCGGAATTATAGCGTTCCTGCCGGGCCCCACGAATAGCAATCAAGCCGAAAGATCTCGGTTTTTGGCTCCAGTAGCCATGGACCGCATCGCCGAAAACGCTGAATCCCGGTAATTCCAGAGTGACTTTGCTCTTGGACCTCAAAGATCTTATCGATTACAGTTTCCCCGCTGGAGACACCGCCTCGTGATACCGGGACGGACAGCAACTCACGGGAGGAAAAATGGCAAGCTACCGAACGCACCTGGCTACCAGTACCTTCGTTGGTGCCGGCTATGCAACTACCGGCTATGCCGTCGGCCTGCCTCTTTCAACGTGTGCACTGGCCGGCGGACTCTGCAGCCTGGCAGGAATCCTCCCCGACCTGGACAGCAAGAGCGGCATCCCTGTTCGCGAGGCCGTCTCGCTGACGGCAGCCGTGGTGCCGCTGCTAATGGTTAATCGCTTCCTGCTGATGGGCTGGTCTCACGAGACGATCGTTCTTGTCGGCGGCTTAATCTACCTGGCAATCCGTTTCGGGATGATCGAGATCTTTCGACGCTACACCGTGCATCGTGGCATGTGGCACAGCATACCCGCAGCGGTGATTGCCGGGACCGTCACTTTCCTGATCTGTGGATGCCCGGAAATCCATCTCCGCTGGTACAAGGCCGGTGCGGTGTTTACGGGTTACCTGGCACACCTGGTGCTGGATGAGCTGTGTAGTATCGAGTGGAATTCCGGGCGGATTCGATTCAAGAAATCCTTTGGCACGGCCTGCAAGTTCTGGAGTCGTCGCAACCTGTGGGCAAACGTCTCTACCTATGGAAAGCTGGGACTCTTCATCCTGCTGGCGATCGGTGACCCACTCGTGGCTCGTAAGCTTCCCCAGCAGGACACCGAGTACGCACGAACCGCCAGGCAACTACTGGAAGACGCGGTGGAGCAAAGCGACAAGCTGATTCGCTAGGAAACGCGATCTACCAGCTCTCGATAACGAGGGTAACCGGTCCGTCATTCACCAGGTGAACCTGCATCATGGCCCCGAAGTGGCCCGTCTCAACGACCACGTCCCGGGAGCGAACCTCGGCCACGAAACGTTCGTACAGTGGCTCCGCCAGTTCGGGGTCGGCCGCCTGCACAAAGCTGGGACGCCTCCCCTTGCGACAATCTCCCCAGAGCGTGAACTGGCTGATCACGAGCATCTGCCCCTGGATGTCCAGCAACGAGCGGTTCATCTTGTTCTGGTCATCCGCAAAGACACGCAGGTTGACAATCTTGTCGACCAGTTGATTTACCTCGGCGAGCGTGTCAGCCTGGCCGATCCCCAGCAACACCAGCAGCCCGGGTCCAATAGCACCAACCGTTTCACCATCGATCTCCACGCTGGCTTCAGAAACACGCTGCACACAAACTCGCATGACCTTGCTCCTCGCGATGGCAGATTGCGATCGAACGCCCAGTTGAACGCCCAGTTGAACGCCCAGTTACCCGGACGGTTCCTGCTGGCCCACGACCACGTCCAGGTTTTGTTGTTCCCGGATCGCGTTCACCTGTCCCAGGATTTCCTGGATGACCTCGAAGTTTTGGCCGATCGTTCCTACCTGCACCCGAAACGCCCAGCCGATAGCAGCAGTCCCCAGGATCGCTGCCATGAAATGGGTCACGACCCAATCGGCAGACGTGCCGCCATTGGCACCCGGATCCGCAGCAGCTCCTGCACAGATAATACCCAGCATCACGAAGACGCCTCCCAGGGCCCACGGATAGGTACTGCGTTTAAGTGCTCGACTTCTCTCGTAAAGACTGGCATCCAGTCCATATTCTTCTACCACTTCCCGGCACCAACGCGTGGTCCCGATGAAATACGTCACCGAGACACTATTGACCAGGACCGTGACCAGGGAAGCAAGCACACCCAACAGGAAATGGATGCTCTGCAAGCCGCGGACCACTTCGAACTGCTTGCTCAACAGAATCTGCTCTTGAGACCTTTTCGTGAACCTGGATTCCGCCTCCTGCAGGGCATCCTTGGCCGCCTGGTGTCGGGCAGTTACTTGAACCTGCTCTTCGCTCACCGGTAGATCCTCATCCGGATCCAGCCGGGCCAGCTCAACTTGCTGAATCGCACGCAATTCGTACTTGCGAATATTAACTGTTTTCTTTAATTGATCCGTCTGCTTTTTCATTGCGACCCGCTGCTGAACCAGCAGGTTCCAGTCACCAATACAATATCCAAGAATGATATTGCTGGTTAACAGGACCAGGGCAAACACCACCAACACCGAATAGATACGCGCCACGGAATCAACCTACACACTAGAACCAACTGGAATCATCTCCAGGTACGTGCCAGGAGAATGCGAGCACAGTGTAGACGGTGCCAGGTGAATCAGTCCAGTCCGGGCGCGCTCTACTATGGAATTTTGTATGGGCGGGCTAGAATGAAAACATGACCAAGCCACGCATCGCAATCACCATGGGGGACCCGGCCGGGGTCGGTCCGGAAACCATAGCAGCCCTGTGGGCACAGCCATCCTTCCACCAGGACTGCCAGGGACTGGTCGTGGGAAACGTGGCTGTCATGCAGCGAGCTATTTCCTTGATCGGTGGTTCGATCGAGGTTCGCGAAGTCCATTCAACCCGGCAACAAGAGCCCTCCCCTACCCTGATGCCACTGATCACGGCCGGCCAGGGAGCTGCCGAAGACGTACCGGCTGCCACGGTTGATCCACGCGGCGGACAGGCCGCGTACGATGCCCTGCTGGTGGCCGTCGAGCTGGCCCTGCGCGATGACGTGGATGCGATTACCACGGCACCACTCAACAAGGCAGCGCTGGCAGCAGCCGGGTTGCCATACCCTGGACACACCGAGTTGCTGGCTCACCTGTGCAATGCACCAGATGCCGTCATGATGCTCTACCTGCCACCCGGAAACCAGATCCGTGGCAGCGTTGGCCTGGGCGTCACCCACACGACTCTCCACACGCCCCTGGCCCAGGTCAGCTCCCAGTTGAAGGCAGCCCGCATTGCCACCGTGGCTCAACTGACCCATGACTTGATGGAACAACTACTGGCTGCCACGGGCCACGAAGAGCCACCTCGACTGGGCGTGGCTGCCTTCAACCCTCACGCCGGTGAACAGGGTCTTTTTGGAGACGAAGAACAGCGAGTGATCCAGCCTGCCGTTACCCAGCTACAGGAAGCAGGACTGGACGTGACGGGTCCCCTGCCAGCCGATACCCTGATGGTACGCGCCGCCGACGGTGATTTCGATGCGGTGGTCGCCATGTATCATGACCAGGGCCATATTGCCCTCAAGCTGCTGGGCATGCACCAGGCGGTCAACATCACGCTCGGCCTGCCGATTATCCGCACCAGCGTCGCACATGGGACGGCTTTTGATCTGGCCTGGCAGGGACGGGCACAGATTACCGGCCTGATGCAGGCTGTTAAAACAGCAGTGCAACTCGCTCCCCTACGGCAACAACTGGCCTGGAACCAGGCTTCCTCGGCAGACAAATCATGTGGTTAGCATCACCATCGTCCTCGTCCACTCAACAATCTCGCTGCCGCACCTGGCAGGGCCTGGCCATCGGTATCTTCTCATGGGCACTGGCTACCCTGGCGCAGGCCGCCGACCCCCTGCCTGACATCAAGCAGTTCGCAACACGCCCGACTCCCCGCTTCCTCATTGACTGGCCCCAGGTGCGCACCGGTCACCCCTACAAGGGTCGCCGTGCTCAACAGCCCCACACGGGCGCCCACGTGTACTTTCAACCACCCACGAAACGCCCTGACCCCAGGGTACCCAGCAGCTACCCAGCGATCTACGCAATCGCCGATGGCCATGTCGCCCGGATCGACGAATCCTTCAAGCAACGCGAGATGTTCAGCCGGGTCCTCAACAAGCGTCTCTCCAATTACCGCTACGGTGTCACGCTGGCTATCGGACGCAAGGGAGGAAAACCCGTTCACTTCCATTACAGTATTGAACCGATGGTCGATCCGGGTGACCGGAATTTCTACAAGCCGTTCATCCTGGTAAAACGCGGGCAGCAGGTCCAACGGGGACAGGTCATTGCCTACATGTACCTCCCACCTCACCCGGAACTGCAGTCATTCGCGCATATCCATTTCAACCTGATGGATACCGGAAACCGAGAATTCATGGCCCCCACGATCTTTACACCCGAAATCAATCGACAATTCCATGCCACCTGGGGCAAGCGTGGCTTCGACGGCAAACAACCTATCGCTGCCTGCATGGGATTTCGGCTTACCGCCAGGGAAAACCCCTTCGGAACCGGCGACCAGGATCTCCAGTAACTGACCCGGATGGTTCCCACGACTGCTCATGCTCAGGGAGATTCCTGGCTGGCAAGACTCCACGGCGGGTTATGCAGGTGCTTCAGAAAGGTATCCGTGCGATCAATGACCACCTGGTCTCCTCGCTTGTACTCGAACATCGAACGCGTGAAAAATGTCGGCCGCGTAATACGATGAAACTCCAGGGCCACCATCGGACGGACCGTTGTATCCTCGGCCAGCACCTCGGCAGATCGCCAGAAACGAATCCGATAAGGAAACAGGGGGACCTCCGAATCGCGACCCAGGACCAGTTGAACACGCCTGGGAATATATTCCGGAATCGACTTCGATGTTCCCCAGTGATGCTTGAGCAACGCCGGCTTCCAGGTACCCTCGGTAACCCAGACTGGCTTCTTCTGCCACTGGGCAGCCTGGGGCGGAGAAAATTCGAAATGGGATTCCAACCCCTGTAACAGCTTGGGCAATCCGCCCAACGCCATCCACATGCTTGCTTCGGCCAGCAGACCACTCGACGTCCGTTGCCACACCTCTTCCTTGACACGACGTAAATCAATCCTGCTGAGCGTCGTCTCCTCGGGCATATCCAACCGTGTCCAGAAATGACGCCCATCGGCTACCTGGGTCAGCGTGCTCACCTGCTCACCCAGTTGCAACTTTAACTCCAGCCTCAAACGCTGCTCGCCCGCAACAAAGAACTGGCGGTAACGCCCTACCCCCACCAGGTGATGCCCATAGAGGTCAACCTGCTGACGAATTTCCGCCTGCAGGCTTTCCTGCTTGACCAACTCCCGAACCGCTCGTCCCACCAACCACTGGCCATGAGGGGGCTGACCTGCTGCAGAGCCCCCCTGCCCTTTCCCGACCGTTGCCGGTTCCGAGACCGCTTGCTGGCTGTCCGCAGGCGTCTTCAAGGAGAGTAAATGCAGATCTCGTGGCGCCAGCAACCCACAAACTGCTAGCAAACAGCAACTAAAACCGGCTGTAAGTATAGGTAATTTGTACTTCATGTCCCGGTTATGATGGTTTTATCAAAGAAACCTGTTGTAAGAGGCCGAGAATAGAGTTCAAAGGCGTTTCGTGCGTTGCAGCATAGCCACCCAGATGGGTTGGCGAGCATTGTAAGTCTGGTGCTTACTGAGGTCTATGCCAATCAGCCATGAACACCAGGCATCGTAATCAGGTCACTGGAAGGATTATCGCGTTGCACCGGACGAAACGGGTAAACGTTTATAGCGTCATGAGGCGTAAGGGATAGATTCATGAACAGATGCAAAAACCTATGGGCGGTATTAGCACTCCTGGCAATCCTGGCACAGGGATGCGCCACCAGCACCCATAACCTGCCTCCGGCGCAACAACTGTTGGAACAGGGACCAGGCGTTGGAGGCCCCGGGCCGGGAGTTCTGGGCCCTGTCTCAGCGGTTATTCCCGCCAATGCTCAGATGCCGATGCCCGGTAGTGCCATGGGTGTACCACCGATGGTCAGCGTGGCGCCACAGCCAACGATTCAATTGCAATTTGCCCGTCCGGAAGCGATGCACATTCACTGGGAAATCGGTGCTGGCCGGTTTAACCAGGTTCCCCTGGTCGTTCCGGCGCGCTACAACTTCCCACAGGGGGGCATTTACCGCCTCAAGTTAACCCATATCGCGGGCCACGAAGCGGAAGAGCTTTATCCCACGCTGGAAATTGGTCCGACGACACCGCGAACGGCTGCTTACCTGGCCCATAACGCGATCCCGATCCAGTTTACGGCAGAAGATTTTGACCAGGTATTAACAGGTAACTTCGTCACGAAAGTGATTTACCTGCCTGATCCCGAATTCCAGGAACTGGCTCTTGCTGGCGTGGAAACGCTGGTCAGCACCCGCCTGGATCCAGGCATGGACCCGATCGTGGAAGCGGATCGCCGTGGTTCGATCATGGCCATCGTCCGCCTGGGTAACAAGCATGTTGAGATGCCGGGTAACCGGGAAGCTCCTGGGGCAGTCGCACCGGCTACCTTTTCACGCATGCAACCGGCTGCGGGCCCGATGCCGAGCCCGGGCGTACCTGCCTACGTCTCTGGTTACACGACACCCCAGTACGGCATGCCAATGAGTGGCACGCCGATTGGACTTCCTGGACCGCCTCACATTCCCCTGGGTGGACCGGCCGGACTCCAGAAGCACGTCATTCGCAACCACACGCGGGTCAACATGCCGGCACCGACCAGCCAGCTCAACATGCACATCCGCCAGAGGCCGGGCTACAGTTACCCTGCACCACCCACGCGTGTTTTCATTCGGGAACAGAATATTACTCCTGGCATGCCGTTCGGACGACCGGCCAGCGACACGAAAAAACGCGTCTTCTAGTTCACGGGTCCCCAGGGGCCAGCCAGAGGAGTTAATGGGTGAAACAGGTGTCCGTACGATGACGGATACAGGATGATCCCATGCGTAATAACAGCGGGGGAGCCAACCAGAAAGGCACGCTGCACTGATGGGATCACTTCCCTGGAGCAGTGAGAGCGATCGAACAGCGAACCAACGGTCAAAACGCATGATGGGTACTTGGATTTTCAAAGGGCAACTGGCAATCGGGCTGGTCATTCTCATGACCAGTTCCCTGCTGGCACAGCATAACCCGCCTCACTTCCAGTACTCGATCCAGGATCCTCCGGGCACTGTTGGCCGTGGGCAACTGGTACGTGGTGGGCCACTGCCCGGCTACTTCCAACCCGTGGAATTCAAGGCCCTGGGTGGCATGCAGGTCAGTATCGCACACGGGGGGAAATTCGGTCCTACCGCCCCGACCACGACGGCCGGGCTGTTAATCGGCCAGGTCTATCGACTGCGTGTCTCGAATATCCCGCTCCAGCCTGGCCTGGAAGTCTACCCGTCAGTTGAAATCATTAACCGGCTCTATCCCCCTCAGGGTGCCCGCTGGAAATTCCCCATTCCCATTCACCTCACCAAGCGTGACATTGAATTCGCCCTGCAGGGCCGTTACGTGACTCGCGTGATCTACCTGGAAGATCCTCGGGCAGCGACCCCCTACCTGGCCAATCCCAACGAGCAGCCTTACTTTGACGTAGGATCTGCGGAGGATCCCCTGCACGTGGCAGATCGGCTGGGGCGACCGATGGCTATCCTGCGGTTGGGTTCACGGGTTCCACGACTGGATCGCATCACCGGCACCTTCCTCTTCCGTTCACCACCGGTTCACTGGCCCCCATCAGCTGCCGCCAAGCAGGCCCTGTTACCGGCCGTCTCACGTCAGCCGCATGTACCACGAACTTATCCAGCAACACCGCTAAAACGATAATCACCATCCATCGGGTCGTCATGTACCATCCTAAACTCTGCTCACTCTGTTCTACCCATTCGGCCATCCATTGGCCATGGATCGGCATCGGGCTGGCCTGCCTCCTGCTTTGCTCCTGCCGCATGATGACGCCCGTGGCTTCCCTGGCCACGACCAGCGCGGTCCTGGAAAACACCACGGACGAGGCCCCCGCAGCACCGCCGGTGGCGCCACCGGCTGCTCCCCAGGCTATTCCGGCCCCCGACATCAACCAGGCTCCCCTGCCAGCTGCGCCCACGGGCCTGCCACCGTCTGCCTGGTCGGGACATCCGGCTCATCCCACGGCACCACCCATCCCGACAGGTCGCCTCATGGGTCAACCCTGGTCACCGCCTGGCTTACCACGCCCCTGGCCGGCAGACGAATACGTGATTGACGGGGGCGATCGTGCCGGCCAGGTCAACGTAGCCCAGGACTGGACCGTCGACGGACTGGACGAGGAAGACACCATCGTTCATTTCGACACCCTGGAAGGAAAAGTCGTCATCCAACCCAGCAATCGCGTGGCCGTTTACGCACCCCGCTTCGCTGCCGTTCGTCGTGTCGATGGAATTGTCCAGAATGAACACACCTTCAGCACGCTGGCCAACCACCAGGTACAAAACCTGCGCATGGACCGGGAATCCCAGAATACCTCGAAGCTGACGCAACAGCTGCAACCCCGGCGACACCTGGCGCTGGCCACGCCCAATGGTTTCCGAGAACGCCTGCCGGACCGTTCGGTGGACAATGTCCAGAATGCAGTCGGTACCGCCTCTATCTACGAATCGTATGAGGATTTCTCCATCATTCGGCGTGGCATTTTCGACAACAACGAAAAACCTCGTCTGAACCAGCGAATCCAGGCTGCCAAGTCCTGGGCGACCCAGCAGGGTGTCCAGGTCGTGCTGGATGACAAGCTACCAACCGAATTTGTCAACGAACGCTCCAGTGGCGAACACTACACCTACGAGATGCCCGAGGGCAAGCAGCGACTACGAGTCGTTAAGGTGGCATCTCGCCAGCACGCTCATTCGGGTGACATCATCGAATTCACGGTTCGATTTGATAACACCGGCAACCAGACGATCGGTAACGTCACGGTCCTGGATAATCTTACCCCGCGACTGGAATACATCCCGGACAGCCAGGAATGCAACCTCAAGAGTAATTTCGTAACGCAGGTCAACAAGGCCCAGTCACTGGTCCTGCGATGGGAAATCACAGATCCACTCAAGGTTGGCGAAGGTGGCGTCATTCGATTCAAGTGTCGAGTCCGCTAGGTTCCCGATCGATTTTGACGAGCAGCCATGACGCATCCCTGGATTGCTGACCGCACGACCGCCTTCGACAGCAGCGGTATTCGCAAGGTATTTGATCTCGCCAGCACCCTGCCCGATCCAGTCAACCTGTCAATCGGACAACCGGATTTTGACGTCCCTGAACAGGTCCGACTGGCCTGTATCGATGCCGTGCAGTCTCGCAAGAACGGCTATGCCCTGACCCAGGGGATGCCGGTACTGCGGGAGAAACTGCAGGCCGAGATCGACCAGCAACTCGGTCACCAGGACCGTTCCGTGTTCGTCTCTTCCGGAACCAGTGGTGGTCTCGTCCTGGCCATGCTATCCCTGGTTAATCCGGGAGACGAGGTAATTCTCTTTGACCCGTTTTTCGTGATGTATCCCTCGCTGGTAAAACTGGTCGGCGGAGTTCCCGTGCTGGTGGATACGTATCCCGACTTCCGCATCGATTGTGAGCGGGTGGGCGAGGCAATTACCTCGAAAACGAAATTGATCCTGCTCAATAGCCCCGCCAATCCAACTGGCGCCACGGCCACGGCCCAGGAGATCCAGGACCTGGCGGAATTGGCCCAGCAGCATAACGTTGCTATCCTGAGTGACGAAATCTATAGCCGCTTCTGCTATGACAACGCGTTCGTTTCACCTGCCCAGTTCAACGACCAGGCCATCGTGATTGACGGGTTTTCCAAGAGCCATGCCATGACTGGCTGGCGCGTGGGCATGGTCCATGGCCCCGCGGAGATCATCGAAACGATGATCAAGCTGCAACAATATACGTTCGTCTGTGCCCCGCAACCGGCCCAATGGGCCGCGGCCGCAGCCATGGACGTCAATATCGACCAGCACATTGCCGACTACCGGCAGAAACATGATCGGCTCGTGGCCGGGCTGGCTCCACACTATGACCTTGTCGCACCCCACGGGGCCTTCTACATCTTCCCCCGAGTCCCGGGGACCAGGACGGGCAGCGAGTTTGTCCGACAGGCTATCGAGAACAACCTGCTCATCATCCCCGGCAACATTTTTAGCCAGCACGACACGCATTTCCGCGTCTCTTATGCCGCCGATAACAGTACGATCGACCAGGGCATCGAAATCCTGCGCGGGCTAGCCACGACCTGAGAGACTCCCCACGCGGAAAGAAATCAATGGCCGGGGGCTGGCAGCAGTTCGAGCACGCTCAGGATCGCCCGGTGATCAGAGGCGACCTGCTCGGGCAGGACCTTTACGGATTTCACGCGCCAGCGGTTTTGCGGCCGATACAACACGAAATCGATCTGCCGCCTGGGTTCCTTGACTGGCACGGTGGGGTACGGTTTCAAACCGTTGCTGTTGGTCCAGTCGCGCAGAAAGAGAGGCAACACCTTGCTGCTTAACGTGGCATTCAGATCCCCTGCCAGGATCCCTGGCGATTCCGATCTATCCTGCACGATTTTCCCCAATGCCCGGGCCGAAGCCAGTCGTTCGGTGGGATCCTTGCGGTGATCCAGATGGGTTGCCCAGAAAACCAGGGTACCATGCCCGGCCGGCAGACTGATCTCCGCTTCCAGCGCACCGCGTTGTTCCCCGTTTTCATGGTTGGGCATCTTGTGATTTCGATGCGACTTGATGGGAAACCGCGAGAGGATGGCGTTTCCATAGTCCCCACCCTGGAACTGGATATTGCGTTCAAAAATGACCTGCATTCCCGTCAACCGGGCCAACACGGAGGGTTCATCGATCTGGCGGACGCGAATCGTCTTGCGATCCACTTCCTGCAGGGCGACCAGGTCAGGTTTCACTGACTTCACGACCCGGGCAATCCGCTCCAGGTCCAGTTTGGCATCGATCCCTTCACCGTGGTGAATGTTGTAGCTTAGCACGCGAATGGTCAACGGCTCAGCGGCCCCGGCAATCAGGCTGAACAGGATACCCAGGATAGCGCAGCACCTCGTAACATACTTGCTCCCGATCGTCATCTTGCCAGCTCCTATTCCTGGATTCACGAATTCCCAGCGATTCATGATACCATTTTGGAACAGGTTACTGCCGGGGAAGGCCATAAAAAAACCCGCAGCGGACCCGTCTCAGGCCTACTGCGGGTATCCTTGCGGAAACGTGAACGAACCGACAGGAAAATATGGTTGTCCCCAGGGGACTCTTTCAGGCACTCTTGTTCCGAGGCTGCTTTTGCTTGGAATCGAACAAGGCCGTCTCGCCGGAGACCACGTCTCCGGTGAGAATATAGGTACCTCCGTTTTTCTGGTCCGGCAGGTTGAACATGATATCCAACATGACTTCCTCGATGATCGAGCGTAAACCACGCGCCCCGGTCCCCTTGCTCATGGCCCGCCTGGCGATTCCCCGCAAGGCATCTTCCGTGAACTTCAGTTCACTTTTTTCCATGGCAAACAGGCTCTCGTACTGCTTGGTCAGTGCATTTTTCGGCTCAGTAAGAACTCGCACGAGACCTGCTTCATCCAGCGGAGACAATGAACTGCAAATCGGTAACCGCCCTACCAGTTCCGGGATCAGTCCAAATTCCAACACGTCATCCGTGGTCACTTCCGGC
The DNA here is from genome assembly GCA_046583055.1 of Pirellulaceae bacterium. Taxonomy (GTDB): domain Bacteria; phylum Planctomycetota; class Planctomycetia; order Pirellulales; family Pirellulaceae; genus JAZADA01. Next base: position 20,300 of record JAYGDH010000290.1, read on the forward strand.
AACAGTTCTGCCAGGTCCGCTTCATTCTTGAACCCGGACACCTGGCCGAAGCCCATCGTCCGCCGCCCCAGTCGCCGTCGCACGATATCCTCGATTCCAACAAATGTCCCGCCACAAATAAACAGGATATTGCTCGTGTCCATCTGGATATATTGTTGTTCCGGATGCTTGCGACCACCCTGTGGAGGCACGTTCGCCGTGGTTCCTTCCAGCATCTTTAACAGTGCTTGCTGAACCCCTTCACCAGACACGTCACGCGTGAT
>JAYGDH010000355.1:0-1612 GCA_046583055.1 Pirellulaceae bacterium
CGTGTGCTCTTCCGATCTGATGCAATGTTCGGTAAGCAGCAACGTGCGAGGACAGGCCGTACAGGTACCGAACACATCCCCGCAACAGGTATATCGCCGCCAGCATCAAACCCAGCGTCAGGAAACTGGTCGAAACTGCCTGCCCGTCAAGGCGGCGGATCATCTGTCGAACGAGCAACGGAGGCAGGATGCCCAGTCCGGTAAAACAGAGTCCAGCCAGGATCGAGCCGACCATCAGACGGCGATCTTCCTCCAGCAACTTCCAGATCCGTCGTATGAACATTGCTCCCTGCCGTCTCGTTGCCTGGTCGTGGTATTTCCCGTGCCCAGAGCTTGCCATAATCCCCTCGCGCTGGCAAGCGTCTAATGAATCAGAAACGACGGCACGATCCCCGCTTTTCTGCTAAAATCACTCCCGGTCAACACGGGAATTTCTGCCACTCAACCCGAGCATGAGGCAACCGACCAATGTTAACGAGACTTCTGCAACTCGGGATAACCATCCTCGCGTTGAGCTTCGTCTTGCCGGTTACTGTGTGTGCCCAGGATGACGATCCGCCCCCCACCTTTACGATTGCCTTTGTCCCGTACTCGCTGGTCAAGGATACCCCTCACTCCGGCGGTGGCAAGAACACTTCAGTGACTTTTGACAACCGTCTTGGCAAGGAAATTCGGTTGTGGTGGATTGACGGCGCTGGCAGTCGACATTCGTACGGCGAATTGGCAACTGGCACGAAAAAAACACAGCGCAGCTATGCCCAGCATGTCTGGCTCATCACTGACCTGAAAGACAAGCCGTTGGGGTATTTCGTCGCCAGCAGCGTACCTGCTCTTGCTACCATTATCCCCGACGACCTCTAGGCATCTCGACTATTTGCCATCCTTTCACTCTTACCAGCGGACTCGCATTTCATGTTACGTATTTCTTTATTCGCAACCCTGATCCTTGTCGGCCTCGGCAGCTTCCTCCAGGCGCAGGAGCGCCCCAACATTGTCTGGATCCTATCCGAGGATAACTCGATGCATTACCTGCGACTGTACGGCTCACCTCTTGGTGCTGCCCCGCAGATCGAGAACCTGGCCCGCACTGGCATCACGTTTGACCATGCCTTCTCCTGCAGTCCCGTCTGTTCCGTGGCCCGCACCACGCTGATGACGGGAATGCTCGGCCCGCGAATCGGCTTCCACTATCACCGCAAGATCACGCCCGCCAACCTTCCTGCCGGTGCTCACATGTTCCCGACCTACCTGCGCCGGTCCGGATATTACTGCACGAACCGCGTCAAGACCGACTACAACGTGCGAGTCCAAAAGGTCTGGAATGAATCATCTCGCAAGGCCAGTTGGCAAAACAGACCAACTCCGGATACCCCATTTTTTCACATGCAGTCAACCGCGGTTTCCCACGAGAGTTCGCTACACTTCAATCGCCAGACCATGGAGCAGGGTGGACTCACGACCAAGCCCTCGGACGTTGTTCCATTCCCCTACCATCCCGACACGCCCACGTTCCGCTATACCTACGCACGGTATTTCGATCGCATGCACGCGATTGACCGAGAGGTCGGCAAGATTATTTCGCAACTCAAACAACAGGGTCTCTACGACAACA
>JAYGDH010000494.1:0-2375 GCA_046583055.1 Pirellulaceae bacterium
GGGCAAGACGCCCTGGTTGGCACCGCGACGACCACCTGAGCCCGAAAAACCACCGGTTCCCGGTCCAGCAAAACCCGCACCGTCGAGACCTTCATCGCCGGGATCCAGGCCATCATCCAACCCTTCATTGGCAGGATCAAATCCGCCGGGTCCCACACCACCGGGGCCAAAACCGCCGCCCTGGTTTCCCTGTCCCGCCGAAGACCCACCACCGGCCAGTGCCACCTTAAGCACCTCACCGTAGTAACCTCGTTCAATACGACCCTGTAAACGTTGAATAACCTTGTTGCCCAGGTCACCGGTATATTTCTGCAGTTCCGAGTTACCCCCCTGGCCAGACCCGCTACCGGGAAATCCACCACCCAGGTCATCATCTCCGAATCCTGGAGCACCTCCACCGATGTCACCCGGATCCCCCAGGTCATCATCTCCTCCACGATTTCGATTTCTGCTGGATCCCTTCTCAGGCAGCTTTTGTTCCTTGCCAATCGGGTAAGGATTCTTGGCGGCATCCGGGGAACCGATAAACTGGACGCCAATACCCCACCGAACACCCAGGACGGGACGTCCCAACCCCGGTACCCATTCATACTGGGCCAACAACTCGGGAGCCACTTTCTTGTCGAGCAAGACGGCTGCAAAGGCGTAATCAAATCCCTCTCGATTTTTTCGTTGTGCAAATGCCTGCTTGGAAGCGTCCAGCAACGTTGCGGGCTTGCGGGGAGCCGCGCGTCCACCACCGGCTCCAAAGTTAGCAGGATCAGTGGTTCCGTCACCGGTGCCGTCATCCGTGCCATCCCCGGCAAACTGGCTGGCCAGATCTCCCCCCGTGGCGTCGTCGCCCAGATCGGCAGTGCCGTCGAAACCTGCTGTCAGATCCTCTTCGTCCATTCCCTCCTCATCCAACTCCATGCCTTCCTCGAAGCCGGCAGTCAGGTCATCGTCCATACCCTCGTCCATACCCTCGTCCATACCGGCTCCACCCATACCGGCTCCCGCCGAGGCTGGATCGGCTGAACCACCGGTGGCATTTGCATCACCTTCGGCCACCTGGTCGGAACTGCCACTGGTCGACTCGGGCGCCGATTTTTTCTTGCAGCCCAGCGTCAAACTCAAGGCGAGAACCAGCACCAGTGTCAACGTCGTGTAAAAGCGCATTCCGCACCTCGATCTGGAATATAGAAGAGTTATTGGTAGATCCTGCCTTATTATGGCAGTTTCCCCAGGCAATGTCGAGCAGAAGTTAGCCGGAACGAGGCTGCTTTCTCGATAACCGGCCGCTGCAGCCTGCAAAGCTTGCCAGCAGTCGCTATGGCCTCCATAATCGTAACCAGCAGTTTCGGATCGAGATGCAAAATCGTCCGCCTGCCAGTCAACAAAAACATATCCCAGGCAATCGCTGACAAGGCACTGCCTAAACCACCACCCGGATGGTTTCATGGCCAGCCCGTGAAACGGTCCATTGCACGCACTCAGGAGTACGAAAATGGGGAAATTGGCAGGTAAAATCGCCCTCGTAACCGGCGCCAGCAAGGGAATTGGCCGCGGTATTGCATTGGCTTTCGCTCGGGAGGGAGCGGACCTGCTCCTGTCAGCCCGGGGGGAAGAAAGCCTGGCCAGCACGGCCAAGGAAGTTGCTGCCCTGGGAGTGCGGGTAGAAGTTCGAGCAGGAGACGTGGGCAGCGAGGAGGATGTGAATGCCATATTCGCACACTGGCAGCAATCGTTTGATCGACTCGATCTGCTCGTCAACAACGCGGGCGCATTCAATGGCGGTCCTCTCGACGAACTGGCTACCGAGGACTGGGACCATGTCATCAACACCAACCTGCGAGGTCCGTTTTTGTGTACACGTGCCGCCATGCAAATCATGAAACGCCAGGGAGGTGGACGAATCATTAACATCGGCTCGATCTCGGCCAAGCGTGTTCGCTTTAATTCTGCACCCTACTCCGCGTCAAAACATGGCTTGTGGGGACTCACCCAGGTGACTGCCCTGGAAGGCCGTGAGCATGGCATTACCTGTGGATGCCTGCATCCCGGTAACATTCTCACGGAGCGTCGCGATGCCAGCGAGGCAGTGGCCGACCAGGAGCCGATGATCGGTGTCGACGATATTGCCGAGGTCGCACTGCTGATGGCCAGCCTGCCTCCCCACGTGGAAATGCTGGAATCGATCGTACTGCCACACGAGCAACTGTACGTGGGACGAGGCTAAACATTGCGATGATCCGGGCGCCGTTTTTTCCAGTCGCCTTTCTTCTTTGGCAGGATTGTAACTCATGATTATTACCCAGGTCATCTGCGAAATCTTGCGTATTGATGATGTCGAGGCAAAAACGGCTAGCAGCCAGGATGCGATTGTCGTGCGCATC
>JAYGDH010000516.1:0-4681 GCA_046583055.1 Pirellulaceae bacterium
GTCTGACCTGCCTGGCTGGTGCTGGTAATCACGTAAGAAACCGCCATGATCGCCATGCTGAATGGAATCACCGGCCCCAGGATCAGTTCCCAGCGGAACCGTCGCAACAAATCCCGATCACCGTAAATGCGAATAAACGTGGGAAAGTGATGAGCCACGTTGAAGATCATGAAAATCGAGAGCACGGCACCCGTGCTAAACAACCGCATCGTTCCCAGCGCCCAGAAGAAGGCCAACACGGGTGCAGCGATCACGAACACGATATCCAGATTACGACTGATAATCCAGTTTTGTGGTGGGCGTGACGTCGATAAAGAAGCGGCCGCTGACGACATAAACTGTGCCTAAGCTGAAGAACAGAAACCCGTGTCAGGAAAAGAACATACAGTCCATCTTATCCTGCGCCGGGAAAGGCTGCAATGTTTCAGTATTTCTTGAATCGTCACAACCGCAGTAGAAATTCAGGGTTTTTGCCGCAGGATCACCAACCGCAGCCAAAGACACAACAAGTCACGCAACGATCCCAGGATATTTTCCCACGATGCTCCCCGTGCCTGCCCTCCCACACGCCGCTCTGGTTCGATATCAACAGTACCAATTCGATAACCCCGGCGAGCAGCACGAATCATACGCTCGGCTTCCGCGAATACGCTCCGCGATTGTACCTGGATATCCTGCACTACCTCCCGCCGGCGACACTTGATACTGCCCGGATCCTGCAAATCCACTCGAAACAGTAACCGGGGCAACCAGCGATAAAAGAAAGAAACCAGCTTCCGATAAACCGTATAGTTACGAAAAACCCGGTTGCAGATAACCACGTCATATTCCTTCAGCATGGGCATGATCTCCCGCAGCACTTCCGGTGGAAATTCACCGTCGCCCGGAACATCAAACACGTAATCCTTCGCGGCGTCGTGATAGAGTTCTTCAAAGGTAACGCGTATCCCCTGGTTCTGCTGATGCTCCAGGACACGCACGAATCCCGCGTGATTGTCTCGCAACGCATGCGCAACGGCAAGCGTGTCATCCGTGCTGCCATCATCCAGGATGATCACCTCGTAATCGTCCGTACAATCCTGTAACACCTCCAGGCAGCGCTGAAAAACAGTCGCCAATGATCCAGCTTCGTTATAGGCGGCGATGACCAGGGAAACACTTGGCATCACGGCGCCTTGCTGACCAGGAAGTTACCGATCGACAGGTACTCGGTAGCCGTCACATTGAGAAAGGCCAACGCGTCCTCTGGCCGATGAACAATCGGCTCCCAGCTCGAGTTCAAACTGGTATTGAGCACGGCCGGGATTCCCGTCAGTTCGTGGAAGTGGGAAATCATTTGGTAATAAAGCCCATCCGTATCCCGCACGCTCTGGACCCTCGCCGATCCGTCCACGTGAATGGCAGCGGGAAATTCGCTCAACCCCTGATCATTGGCCGGGAACGTAAACGACATGAACCGGGAATCTCCATACATGGAAAACCTCTCCGGACAGCATTCATGCAGGGCCGACGGCGCAAAGGGTCGAAATTTCTCTCGATGCTTGATCAGGTTCACCTTGTCTTTCATGGCTGCATTGCAGGGATTGGCCAACAGCGAGCGTGCCCCCAGCGCCCGCGGACCGAATTCAGCTCGCCCCTGGAACCAGGCTACCGTCGCCCCATCAGCCAGCAATTGAGCTGTTCGCAGGGCCGGATCATCCACGGTTTCATAGTTAGCACCACTGGCATCGAGCAATTGCTGGATCTGGCCATTGTCAAACTGCGGGCCCAGGCAAGCCGTCTGCAACGGTGAAAACTTCTGCCCCAGGTCAACGGCCACCTGGACAGCTGCCCCCAGCGCGGTGCCAGCATCGCCGGCGGCCGCTGGCACGTAAACGGATTCAAACATCCCACTGGCCACCACGTTTCCATTCATGACGCTGTTGTGTGCAACCCCTCCACATAGGCACAGATGACGGTCGTCGGGTTCCTTAAACCGATTAAGGACCGCCGACACGGCGGCTTCCAGGGTCGCCTGTGTACTGGCCGCCAGGTCCGCATGGTGGGATTCCAATGGCATATCGCGTGTCCGCCGTGGCGGCAGGTGCTCAGCCATCTTCTCGTTGAAAATCGGCAACTGCTCCGTGGGAAATGCGGGATACTTCCGCAATACTTCCTCATGCAGGTACTGATCGTTCAACCGGTATCCATCGGAGGTGACGTCCATGAGGAACGAAAGGTCCACGTCAGGCTTACCGAACGCGGACAATCCCATCACCTTGTACTCACCATGGTTACTGCGAAAGCCCAAATATTGTGTCATCAAGGCAGCAAACAGGCCGATCGAATTGGGAAAACCCTCCTCGTGCAGCAACTCCAGTTCCGTCCCCTGGCACCGGTAGACGGCCAGCGAGACCCCGTCACCAGAACGATCCACGCTCAGCGCCAGGGCATCCGAGAACCCTGACAAATGGTAAGCCGAGGCCACGTGAGCCCGATGATGCTGGATGAACTTCACTTCCGGACAATGCCCGAACTGGTATCCAAAATAGGTTTGCAGCCGGTCGGAAAAATTTCCCCAGGTCACCCGTGGAAATGCGAGGTAGTCCACGTCCTCGATGGTAATTCCTGCCTGTTGCAGGCAGGAACGCACGGACTCATAAGGAAACAGTCCGGTCGCGTGTTTCTGTCGCAGGAACCGTTCTTCCTCGGCAACCGCGACGACCTGGTTATCACAAATCAGCGCGCTGGCGCCATCGTGATCCGAGCGCCCAAAATTCCCATGAAGTCCCAGGATGTACATTATTTTACCGCCGCCAATCCTAACAAACTCATGCTTCTGTTATGGCAGGATTCGTCTCATGCGCCCAGTGGGATCAGTTCCCGATTCACTGAGACTTTGCCTTGTCTCGCAGCAATCGTAACTTCTTCAACTGTTTCTTGGCTGCTATGAAATCCGGGTCTTCTTCCAGGACTTCCTGGAACACTTCTTCACCGCTATCCCACTCCTGCCTCGCCATGTGAACCATGCCTCGCAGCACAAGGGCGTCATGGGTCAGCAGGTCCTCGTCAACCGCCCACTGGATTTCAGACAGGCAGGCATCGTACCGTCCTGAAAAATAGAGCAGTGTGGCATACAGCATTCGAGACTCAGCATGATCGGGCCGAATCTTTATCGATTCCATGACAGCTTTCTCGGCTCGTTTCATGGCACCCTGCTTGCTGTAGAAATTAGCCAGGCGAAAATAGATGTCCTCGCGGCCCGGATCATCCTCCATTTGCAGCAACACGTACTGGAACAGGGTTTCCGTATCGTGCCATACCCGGGCCTGCTTCCAACTGGCAACAGCCAGTACCAGGATGACAACGACCGTACCCCCTGCCAGGGCCCGGAAGATCTTTACGCCATAAGGACGACACATCAAACCTACAAAAAGCAGGCTCCAGAGCATCCCGGGAAGAAGCGAGTAACGATCATTGGCCACGTGATTCATCTGCGTTAATCCCAGCACGGGCACCAGCATGATCAGGTGCGCGGACCAGGCGGCCAGCAAGCCGGGCAATCGCCTTCGCAACAGAATGGCCGCGATCGTCAGGCCCAGGAAGGCGACGCCGCTGGCAACAAACAGCAGGCTCAAGGGATCAAACTGAACCAGCGTGGTATACGTGGGGCATAACCCCACAGGAACCCAGACTCGCCACACGTAATATGTCCAGACATAGAGCCCCTGCATGGTGCGGGCCAGGAGGCCAAACATCTCCAGCGAGGGAGACGGCGGATCGCTATAGTCCGGGTAAAACATCTGCAGGCCTATCGTCGTCATGGCCACGAGCAAACCGATCATGACAAACGGAACTTTCTCCAGCAACACGAGTTGATCCGGGCGAGATCTCAACCAGGCGGTCGGTGCTCGCAACCGCCGCAACGGGAACATGTCACCAATGATCAGTACCAGGAAAAACCCGATCCCAATGGGATGCGACAAAAGGGACAGCAGGTATGCCCCAACCGAGTACCAGAGGGCCTTGTCTCGAAACCTGGGACCCTGGTCCTGGACATGTTTCAGGTAGAAAAAGACCGCGAGAAACAGGAATGTCGTGGCCAGGCAATGGTTCCCGGATGACACCCAGGACACGGGCTCAACACGCAACGGATGGAGGCTCCACAGCAGGGCCCCCAGCACAGAAATCACGACCTGGCGCCGCCGTATTGCCTGGGTCTCCCGCCCTCCCTGTTTCTTCCGCAGCACCGTGAATAACTCGTAACAGACCAGGTAGAGCAGGACCGTACTGGTGGCATGCAGCAACCAGCTGCCAAAATGATAACCATCGGCCAACATGCCTTCCTGCGAGGGCGGAAACAACTCGTAAATCAGGCTGCGAAACAACCCGGTCACCGGCGTAAAATGGCTCGTCGACTTGAGGTCGCTGAAAATAATCGGCAGCCGCTCGAGACTCAGGCCACCCGTGAACGGATTGTTGATGATGGCGCGATCATCGTCCCACATCACGAAATCGAACCCGAGAATGGCAACGAACGTGATCAACGGCGCGGCCAGGCAAACCAGTCCACCATAAAACCTGATGACTTTCTGTCTGGAACGCAGCATAGCAACACCCAACCGATCGATCACAACTGAAACCCGGGCAACCCCCTCGTCACCAGTCTAAATCAGATCGGAAGAGCACACGAGATCGGAAG
>JAYGDH010000528.1:0-8255 GCA_046583055.1 Pirellulaceae bacterium
TTCCGCTCGGGTAAACCACTGGTGAGTGCCGAAGAAACCATCGAAATCTATGCCTTCATGGAAGCTGCCGATGAAAGCAAACGCCGCCAGGGTGCTAGCGTATCAATCGAGGCACTGATCAAAGAGGCACGAACCGCTGCCCTCAAAAAAATTGCTCAACTCGACTGAGTCTCACCAGCGGTAACGCTCCACATCTCACCTGACCTGTCCCGCAGCGATCTTCCGGTGCGCTCCAATCCGGTCGTTACTTCGATGCTGCGCAACATCCGGGCACAGCTCCTCTGCTAGCAATTGCACCGATTTGGTCTACACGACGATCGGCGTGTTTCTACCTCTCTATCCGGCGCGACCGATTGTGGTTGCTGTTCCTGCACAATCTCGGTACAGTTTGCCCGCGAAATCTAAATTACTCTTCCTTCCCTGGAGCCCCTGGTATGCTGTCTTCTTTCTTGAAATATTTATTCTCCCTCTGTTTCATCCTTTCACTGACGGCCTGCCAGCAAGCACAGGAACCTGCACCTGCAACGGCTGGAGCTTCGGCAATCAACAGTAGCCAGGCTGCTGCCAGCACAGAATCTCCACATCGCCTGATCGGAAAATGGGAAGGAATGTTGGAAGTCGACCAGCAGGCGGTTGAGCAATTGTTCAAGGACGCCGGTCGAGAAGATCAAATCGCGACCGCCTTGGAAACCTACAAGACCATGCAAATGAAGATGGATTTCGAAGAAACTGGCGAGATGAAAATGTCGATCAAGATCGGCACCGAGAACGCGAACGAGGAGAACAGTGGCTCTGGTACCTGGGAACTGATACGGGACGAGGGGAACAAATCTATCGTCAGGTCCAAGGAAGAGGGATCCGAGGCACAGGAGATCGAGATCTCCTTCGACGATCCGGACCACTTCCAGATGCTACCCAAGGGCCCGTTTCGTAACGTGGCGGTCCTCAAATTCTCGCGAATCCGCTAGTCTCAAGTCGTGATCGGTGGGATCCTACTGAAGCAGCCCCCTATGGCAGGCAGGAGCGATCTACTATCCTCAGGCAGGTTGTCCGGGATTGCTGATCGCTCCGGGAATGCATCTTTGTCGTCTTAACCAATCCCTGGTATCCATGGCCGCTGTCGACTGCCAACAATTCGCTGAAGTAATGGCCCTGCATGAGTTGCAGGTACCGGCTGGGCAAGTGCAACAGCTGGTGCGTTACTGTGAACTGCTCTGGGAATGGAATGAAAATATCAACCTGACCCGGCACACCACGATTGAAAAATTCGTCAGCCGCGACCTGATCGACTCCATCCAACTGGCACAGTTGATCGCTCCCGGCGAAAAGGTACTGGACGTGGGCAGCGGTGGCGGCGTTCCCGGGATCATCCTGGGCATCCTGCGACCGGACCTGAAGGTTTCCCTGTCCGAATCCGTGGGTAAGAAAGCGCGGGTCCTGGAAGACCTGGTCACCCAGCTTGAACTGCAAATCAAGGTTTACCCGGTTCGTGCCGAATATGTTCTCAACGATTCATCGTTCGACGTGCTGGTCGCACGAGCCGTGGGACCCCTGTGGAAAATCTGCCGCTGGTTTGAACCTCACTGGCTGAGCATCAGACGCCTGTTGGCCGTGAAGGGCTCCCAGTGGGTCGAAGAACGACACGAGGCGCGTCAACAGGGTTACCTCAAGCAGGTCCAGTTACGACGAGCGGCTTCCTATCATTCCCCGGCAACGGGTGCCAACCATGTCATCCTCAAGCTATGGAGTAAGACCTTGCCGGAAACGGGCCCCACGCCAGAGGGTTCGTGAGGCGGTTGAGCAGTAGTCCCGCTTGTTCTATACTAGTGTTTTACCGGCCTCAGAGGAATTTCACGATCTCCTGTTGCTGGAACCCGGTTTCCTGCGGCAGGAAGGCTAGTCCCAGGTCCTCTGCACAACCAGGCATCTTTCTGTAGTCTCACGACAGGATCCCTGGAGCTTATTCCTTGGCCAGTAACATGAGCAGCTACAACCTAACTCATCTCAAGCAACTGGAAGCCGAAAGCATTCACATCATTCGTGAAGTGGTGGCGGAATCCAAAAATCCGGTCATGCTGTACTCGGTCGGCAAGGATTCCTCGGTGATGGTCCACCTGGCCCTGAAAGCTTTCCATCCGGCCAAACCGCCCTTTCCCCTGATGCACGTCGACACGACCTGGAAATTCAAGGAAATGATCGAGTTCCGGGAAAACTATGCGCGCCAGGAACTGGGCTTGGACGTCATCGTGCATATCAACGAGGAAGGCCGCCAGCTAAACGTCGATCCTTTCCGCAACAGCGGCAAGCACACCATGCTGATGAAAACAGAAGCCTTGAAGCAGGCACTGGACCAGCATGGCTTTGATGCTGCCTTTGGTGGTGCCCGGCGGGACGAGGAAAAATCTCGAGCCAAGGAACGGGTCTTTTCCTTTCGCGACGAACACCATCGCTGGGATCCCAAGAACCAGCGACCCGAACTATGGAACATCTTCAACACCCGCGTGAACAAGGGTGAAAGTATCCGGGTCTTCCCCCTTTCCAACTGGACCGAACTGGACGTCTGGCAATACATCCACCTGGAAAACATCCCGATCGTTCCTCTGTATTTTTCCGCAGAACGACCGGTCGTGAAACGTGCTGGCATCCTGGTGCTGGTCGACGATGATCGCCTCAAGTTGAAGCCCGGAGAAAAACCAGCGAACAAGATGATCCGCTTTCGAACGCTGGGATGTTATCCACTGACGGGAGCCATCGAATCAACGGCCACCACTCTACCGAAAATCATCCAGGAAATGCTCCTGGCTACCACGTCCGAGCGACAGGGCAGGCTCATTGACAACGACGAAGAAGGCGGGATGGAAGACAAGAAACGAGAAGGGTATTTCTAGAGCTTCCACCTGACAACGATCACCCCCATTAACCAGGATCTCGGGAATGAGTCATCAATCAGACTTAATTGCCACTGACATCGACGCCTACCTGGCGCAGCACGAGCGCAAGGAGCTGCTCCGACTGCTCACCTGTGGCAGTGTCGATGATGGCAAGAGCACGCTGATCGGTCGATTACTCTACGATGCCAAGATGATCTACGAGGACCAGCTGGCCGCCCTGGAAAAAGACTCCGTGACCCACGGCACCACCGGGGGAAATTTCGATCCGGCCTTGCTGACGGATGGTCTCAAGGCAGAGCGAGAACAGGGAATTACCATTGATGTCGCTTATCGGTACTTCTCCACGGCAAAACGAAAATTTATCATTGCCGACACCCCGGGGCATGAACAATACACCCGCAACATGGCCACCGGCGCCTCCACGGTTGACCTGGCCGTCATCCTGATCGATGCACGTCACGGGGTGCTAACCCAGACCCGGCGACACAGTTTCATTACCTCGTTGCTCGGCATCAAGCATGTCCTGGTCGCGGTGAACAAGATGGACCTGGTTGATTTCAGCCAGGAGCGGTTCGATGAGATTTGCGCCGAGTACAAGGGATTTGCCGCCCGGCTGGATATTCCCGATCTGCATTTCATCCCGCTGTCCGCCTTGCATGGTGATAACGTGGTCAACGCCAGCAGCCAGATGCCCTGGTTCCAGGGCAGTACCCTGATGTCTTTCTTGGAGAATGTGTACATCGGATCCGATCGCAACCTGCAGGATTTCCGTTTTCCCGTCCAGTACGTGAATCGGCCGCACCTCGACTACCGGGGGTTCTGCGGCACGATTGCCTCGGGAATCGTGCGCCAGGGTGACGAGATCATGGTCCTGCCCTCACGCAAGACCAGTCGCGTTGCTTCCATCGTCACCTTCGAGGGAGAGCAACCGGAAGCCTACACACCACAATCCGTGACACTAACGCTGGAAGACGAGATCGATATCAGCCGTGGCGACATGATTGTCCGCCCGGCCAACGTACCCACGGTCAAGAAGAAGCTGGACGCCATGATCGTATGGATGTCAGAAAATCCCATGCTGCCAGGTGGTCAGTACACGTTCAAGACATCCACCAAGATGACCACCGGGAAAATCAGCAGCCTGCGTTACCAGGTAGACGTCAACACGTTACACCGCAAGAGTGCCCCTTCCCTGCAGCTGAACGAGATCGGTCGCTGCCTCGTTGCCATGAACGAACCCATTATCTTTGATGCGTATCGTCGCAACCGAAACACCGGATCCATCATCATCATTGATCGCCTGACCAACGAAACGGTCGGGGCTGGCATGATTCTTGATCGTGGTACCGGTGACGAAGCTCATGATCACTGGGATGACGATCCTGCCCGTGAATCCCTGCAGACGCAGCTGAGCCACGTCTCTGGCCAGGAACGCATCGATCGATACGGTCAACGACCGGCTACCATCCTGCTCACCGGCCTGACCGGTGCCGGCAAGACGACCATTGCCTATGCTCTCGAACGACGACTCTTTGACCAGGGAAGTGCGTGTACCGTGCTGGACGGTCAGAACATGCGGATTGGTATTAGCAAGGATCTCGGGTTTACCGGCGAAGATCGCTCTGAGAATCTCCGCCGCAGTGCCGAAGTGGCCAAGATGTTAAACCATGCCGGGCTCCTCTGTATTGCCGCCTTCGTAGCCCCCAGCGAGGAAGTCCGACAGCGGGCAGCGGAAGTTGTGGGGCAAGATCAGTTCCTGACCATTCACCTGCATGCCCCCATGGAAGTCTGCCGGGAACGAGATACCGAGGGCCGCTACGCCCAGGCAGATAGCGGTGAAATCAGCAACTTCCCGGGAGTGTCCGCCGACTACGATGTGCCGCCCGCCCCCGACCTGTCCCTGGCCACGGACCAGTTCAGTGTCGTCGAATGTGTCGACCAGATTATCGCCCTGCTGGAAGCCCGCCAGCTGCTCGTCTAGCCGCCCACCGGACACTACCAGTCGCCAACGCTGCCGTCCCGGTAAAAGACTCGCTGGGCCAGTTCCTGTTCAAACGGATGCCTGGCGATCTCTGCTTCGTCCAGTTCGATCCCGAGACCAGGCCGCTGGTTCGGAAAAACCAGCCGGCCTTCCGGCTGCACCTGGAATCCCTCGGTCACGACATCATTTCTCCAGGGCACATCAGCGTCGACGGTTTCACAGATGATGTAACTCGGCTGAGAAAACCCGAACTCCAGCGAAGCTGCCGTACTGACCGGGCCCTGTGGATTATGCGGTGCCAGCGCAATTCGATGAGCATCGGCCAGGGCTGCGATACGACGCCCTTCACTGAAACCACCGCAATGCGTCAGGTCCAGCTGGCACACTTCACAGGCACGTCGGGCAAACAGATCCCGGAATGCTGCCAGGTGAGTGATACGCTCGCCGGTGGCCACGGGCGTCTTCAGGGCCGCGTTAATCATCACCAAACCATCGATCGATTCAGGCCAACAAGGTTCTTCAAAGAAATAGAGACCGTACGGATCAAGGGCCTTACCAAACTGTAGTCCCATCGCCGGTGAAGGACGCGCATGGCAATCCACCATCAGATCAATCTCATCCCCAACCGCCTCCCGCATAGCCGCCACGGCCGCCTCCGCCGCCCGCACAGCCGGCAATCCCTCGATAGGCATCGTTGGCGGAACCGCCATTGATTTCATCGCCGTGAATCCATCTTCAACCGCCTCCAGCGCTAACTCGGCAAACCGTTTTGCCTCGTCGACCGAGGTCTCGTAGAAGTCTTCCATCCGGCCGCCGCCCAGGTGACAGTAGGTCCGAATCGTATCACGTACCGGCCCACCCCATAACTTGCTGCAGGGCACGCCAGCGATCTTGCCGGCAATATCCCAGAGAGCAATATCGATCCCCGCCATCGCCGTGGCGCGAATCACACCATGCCCATGCCAGAAATGCTGACGATACATCATTTGCCAAAGATGTTCGATCCGCGTGGGGTCTTCACCCACCACCAGCTCCGCCAGGTCCTCGATGGCCCCCACGACTCCCCGCGTATGCCACTCCAGTGTCGCTTCCCCCCAGCCGTACAGGCCGGGTTGGTCTGTTATGACCTTGACGAAAATCCAGTTGCGCATCCGCGCATGACAGACGTGGGTTTCGACAGCAGTTATTTTCATGGCTTTGGCTTACTTTTCATTGAGTGTCGCAAGGCACGACCAGCCAGCTTACCGGTCGGTTTTCCATTTTCGATCGCCAGCACCCCGTTCACCCAGAGGAAACGCACTCCCGTGGACAGTTGCTTGGGCTGGGCAAAGGTGGCTGTATCGATGAAAGTCTTGGGATCAAACAGGACCAGGTCGGCCCAGTACCCCTGACGCACGTAGCCCCGCTCGGGCAACCGGAGAATATCAGCCGGTAATCCCGTGGCACTGCGGATCGCCTGGGACAGGGACAGCACATTACCGCGCAGACAATAATAACCGATCTTGCGGGGAAAGCAGCCGAAATTCCTGGGATGAGGCTGTGTCTCGTCGTCCAGTGAGCGTGCACTGCCATCGCTGGCAGTTGCCACGAACGTCTGCTTCATGATGTAGCGAACTTCCGCTTCATCCATGCCAAAATTAACCATCGAGGCGCCACCATTCTGCTGGATCTCCAGCACGATTTCCAACGGCGTTGTCTTCTCCTGGCGAGCCAGCTCAGCCAGGTTCTTGCCTTGCCAGTCACGGTTCTTACGGTACCCGGCAACATACAGGCGTTTGCCTTCCCCACGTACCTGGATCCCCTTACGAATGGCTTCCTTCACCTGCCCGGCTTGCTTCTCATCGCCCAGGGCCTTCACCAGTGCCTCGCGATTACGGTACTTGGCCGGCACCACCATGGTCCCCAGCGAAGTGCTGCTGGCCGTGTAAGGATACTGGTCTGCCGTCACGCGTTGACCACCCTCACGGGCCTCTACCAACAGGGCCACAGCTTCCGATGCCAGTCCCCAGGCCTTCGACCCCGAGGCCTTGAAGTGAGAGATATGAACAGGCAGGCCGGCCTCTTGACCGATCGTCAGCGCTTCCTCGACCGCTTCCAGCAAGCGCGTATTCTCGTTGCGAATGTGAGACGCATAAATCCCTCCATGCGTGGCAACACGCCTTGCCAACTGGACCAATTCATCCTTGCTGGCATAGGAACTGGGAAGATAAATCAACCCGGTACTCATCCCCCAGGCACCGTCGCGCATTCCCTTGTCCACCAGGTCCACCATCTGCTTGATCTCACGAGGCGATGCCGAGCGGTTTTCATTGCCGGTCACCTCGCGGCGAACACTTCCCTGGGGAACCAGGTGCATGACATTCGTGCCGGCGGAATCCCGGTCAATTTTCCGGTAGTAAGCCCCCACGTCGACAGGCCCACTGGCACAGTTACCCGTTAACACACTGGTCACACCCTGTGTCAGGTAGTTCAGGTTCTGGCGGCCGGAATCCTTGATGATCGTCCGGTCACTATGCGAATGCAAATCGATGAAACCCGGTGCCAGGATAAGTCCCGTGGCATCGATCACACGCGTCTTCCTGGACACCGAAAGATTCTTCCCGATCGTGGTGATCCGGGTTCCCGTCACCAGCACATCAACCTGCCGGGGTGCCTCACCGGACCCATCCACGACGCGGGCGTTTCGAATCAGGACCTGGCCTGGCAGGCTCGCCACTGGCAACAGGCTCAACAGGCTGACAGTGGCAACTAGGAGGATTCGGTTAAGCATTGCGCAATCTCCGTTGAAATCTTCTCGATGACCTGTTCCAGTGCACCCGGCTCCAGAACGGCAATCGATTCCTGGTAGATACCTCGACCGTAACAATCCGCTGGCGGCAAGTAAGACGCGCCCCAGGCCCCGGCAATCGTCGCCACGACGATTACCACGTCAGGAAACCGGCTGCGGATCGCTTGTTGCAGTACATTGTAAGGTTCTCCCTGCACCGCTAACCAGATGGCGTCACCAATTCTCCACATCCTGATCTCGTAGGGATAGGTCGCACCAGCGGGCAAGTTCTCCAGTCGCCCCAGCACACGGGTCCGGCGTTCCACCTGGGCGCGGCAATCACGGGCCCGATCCGTCTCCCCTGCGGCCTCTGCCTCGGCTTGCTGACGCTGCCAATGCGAACGCTCCTCCTGGACGGTTTCCACTGAACTCAACTCGGCCCGGTAGGCCAGCGGCAGCTGCCAACGCCTCATTTGCCAGCGACTGCAGGCTGCTCGAGCGTCCGCCGAAAGAGCAACATGCTGCCAGGTTCCCAGGGTCGCTCCCGAAACCACGCGGCCTACATATTCGAACTGCTGTCCAGCTGCAGGCAGTGCCGTCAGCGCCGAAAGCGCCG
>JAYGDH010000540.1:0-9866 GCA_046583055.1 Pirellulaceae bacterium
GCGGGATTGTGAGCTATGGCATAGGTCAGGTGATAGCGATGTTTCGATCCGTTGGTGGTGTGGGTATCAATGAAAAGGTGAGGGTTCCATTGCTGAATGAATCGCGTCAGGCTGCGAACCTCAGGGCTCTCGAGCTTGATGAAATCGCGGTTGAGATCGAGGCCCTGGGAATTTTCGCGAAGCCCCATTCCCTCGCTGGGACCGATCTGTCCGGGGCGGTGCTGAGTGCCCTGTTGCTCGTTTCCATCCACGTTGAAGTTGGGGACGGCAAGGATAACGAAATGCTTGAGCAACCCCCTGGCGTCCTCGGTGGAAAGATCTCGCAAAAAGGCCAGGATGGCTTCTTTGCCGGCGCATTCACCAGCGTGAATGTTTCCCAGCAGTAAGGCCACCATGCGTGGGTCGTCGTCAAGGTCTG
Source organism: Pirellulaceae bacterium (assembly GCA_046583055.1). Taxonomy (GTDB): domain Bacteria; phylum Planctomycetota; class Planctomycetia; order Pirellulales; family Pirellulaceae; genus JAZADA01. The sequence continues at coordinate 419 of JAYGDH010000540.1, forward strand.
CGGCAGTACGCACGGGAGGATCGGCCAGGATCATTGCGGTAATCGGACGTTTCTCGACACTCGAACCGATTGTGAGTTGGTGCAGTTTCGGTGATTCAATCGCCAGTTGCCGCAGGAAAGTCTGTACGTCCGAGTGACGACTGGTCCGGGTGTACTGGCTGGCTTCCGCAACGGTTTGCGGTTGCAACTGAGCCGCAAGTGACGGGGGCGCGACCAAGGTCAGTAGGACCAGGAACATAGGGTACCCAGGTCGCGTGGAACGAGTGCAGAAAGAAAACATGCCGAAAGAGGGGGCCAGGTTTGGAACGGGAGATTGCAAGTTGTTGTATCATCGCTTCAGGCAACAGGATTGTCCATCGAGGGAGTCTCCAGAGGGGGTGCGGAAGCCTCGGGGGCCGAACCAGGTTAGGTTTGCCGGGGATGTCTCGCTAAACTGGGAAAGGGCCGAATGCGGCAACTAGCTCGTTTTAAAGGAAAAAGCAGCTTCTTATTACTGTCATAGCGTGAAATTGCCTACTTTCAGCGGCTTTCGCACGTGCCTTATCCACCTTAACTCAGTAAGATTAGGTTCAGGCATCGCGGGTGCGATGTATGGAGACCACTCTTTGGAGCGTGCCGAGCATGCAGGTATCACGAAAAATGGAAGTTCGATTATTGGTCCGTACGAGTTGTTTGATCCTGCTCGTGGCATTCTTGGCGACCAGCGTCGGTTGTCAACGGCTGGGCGTTGCGGTGGCGCAATTCCTGCCCGCTAAAAAGGCCAAGGCTGCGGCGCCCGCGCCGACGGATGCGACTGAGGAGCAAGCGGGGAACACTGCCGACGCTAGTGGTGATCTCGCACAGAATATGGGCGGCGGGCAATCGGCCACTCCGGATTTCGATGATCCGAATGCCGACCTCGCTGGTGATACGCAGAACTATGGGAATGGAGAGGACATGGAATTGCCGGAGGGAGATTCGGCATTTGATGACGTTTCGGGGCAGGGCGCTATGGATGCGGAGCAATTGGACGATGGTCCCCCCGAGGACTTCACGGGTTCGTTAGTTGGCGATTACACTAGCGGAGCGTCGGCTGATCCCGGCGCCGGCGGCGTGACCGGCAGTCCGACCGGTGGTACGACTGGTGATCCTTCATCGACACCCGGAGCGACCAATCAGGGGAATGCAGGTAATGGCAATCGGAAACAAACGGGTTCTCGTCGCGGCAAATCCAACGGTCAGCAGAATTCGGCGGCCCAGCTGCGAAAACTGAAGGTACAGCCACCGCCACCGAAACCTGTTTATCGGTTGACGGAGAACGCCGTGCTGCCGGTGATGACCACGGAGGGCCAGCGGGTGGGATTTTCGGTGCGATATCAATTACAGAAAGGTGAAATGTCGCCCAGGGCGCAATACGCCCTGGTCATCGAGTCGGCGAAATCCGGTAAGTTTGGATTGCCGGCTCGCCTCGGTGAAGAGGGGACGTTGCAGGTTCCGGCCGTACCGGCATTTCGACCGAACTCAGGTCCGTTCAAGGCTTTTCTGATCGAAATAACCAGTCGGGGACCAAAGCCTATCTCGAACGAGATTAAATTCCATCCAAAGTTCTAACGGAACGGATCAACGGTCGGTGTCGCGATGACAGAGGAGGTCTCGAGATGAATTGCTTGATTCTTGCAGTGGTTGCACTGGGCAGCGCTCCGACCGTTGCTGATGGCAGTATCGTCTATCTTCAGAAAAGCAACGGGTTCGTCGAGTTTTACACGGGATCGGATCAAACTCACGTTGGCATCGTCTTTAGCGACGCCAGTCAACAGTGGGTTTACGAGGCTGCCCCGGGCAAGGTGCGCCGGGTTCCGCTCGCGGATTACCTGCGTAACCTGGGTGAGCTTAATCGCCGCCGTTCAGAGGAAATCGGGGTCTATTTTAGACAGCCCCGGCGTTCTTTTAGTCCGGCGGAGGTCTATGCGATGCGACATTATCTGGATATGCAATTGGGGAAACCGTATACCGTTCGGAATTTCATCGGGAATGCGAACACCGAAGGCTTCCACTGCTCCGAATTGGTCGGTGAAGGATTGAATCGCAGCAGGCGTTTTAAACTGGGGCAACCCCAGGCACTCTCGCCGGCGCAATTACTTCGCCTCACGCAGTCGCAGTATCATCCGTCACGGCAGGTCTCAGTGGTGGCCGCCGGGCGGGAACGTCCCTGGTGTCAGCGGACCTGGGGTGCCTGGGCTGATTTTGGCAATTGGTGCCGCTGGTCATGTGGTGAGAGCTGGAACTTTTTCCGCTAGGTTGTAGATGAAAACGGCATCATCGCAACTGTGCCTGATCGCCATGTCGGTCTTCCTGGGGCTCTCCCTATGGTTTTCCACGTCGGCCGTCGGTCCTGAAATTGAGAAGGCCTGGAATCTTACCAGTGGGCAGGTGGCCTGGCTTACCATGGCCGTGCAGTTGGGGTTTGTGCTTGGGACGTTGCTGAGCGCCCTTCTTAATCTCCCGGATCGCATTCCTGCGCAGTGGTTGATTTCCGGATGCGCCGCTGTCGGCGGGTTGGTGAACCTGGTCATTGCCCTGGGTATTTCAGATTCGTGGGGGTCGACCGGCGAGGGCTTCAAGGCGGTGGTATTCTGCCGACTGTTGATCGGGATGACCATGGCCGGTATCTACCCGCCCGGAATGAAGTTGGTGGCTAGTTGGTTTGCCCATCGTCGAGGGTTGGCGATCGGTGTTGTGGTGGGAGCATTGACCATCGGGTCGGCGAGTCCACATCTTTTACTGGCTTTGCCCCTGGATTCCTGGCTGCAGATTGCCGAAGGCGGCTTGCCGTTATGGCGTTTAGAATTACTGGTTGTGTCTGCGGCGGCTGGAATCAGTGCCCTGGTTGCCGTCTGCGGGATTCGTCCGGGTCCCCTTTTGCCGCAGACCACGCAGTTCGACTGGCGGTATTTTTATCGTATGTGGCAGAACGAACCGTTGCGGCGAGCGAATTTCGGTTACCTGGGCCACCAATGGGAGCTTTACGCAATGTGGACCTGGGTCCCGTTGCTGGTGGTCAGCAGCTTTGCCGAGGCAGGTTGGGAACCTGTGTGGGGCCGCATGGCCAGTTTTATGGTTATTGGTATTGGTGGCGTCGGTTGCGTGACAGCAGGTTTGTTTTCCGACCGTTTCGGCCGTACGCGGACGACGATCGTTTGCCTGGCAGCCTCGGGCTGCTGCTGTCTCGTGGCAGGTTGGTTGCAGGCCTTTCCGCTTGCGTTAACCGTTGTTTGCCTCGTGTGGGGGTTTTCGGTGGTGGCGGATAGCGCCCAGTTCAGCACAGCGGTTTCGGAACTGTCTCAGGCAGATCTTGTCGGCACCGCGCTGACCGTCCAGACCTGCATAGGCTTTTTGCTGACGGTAGCCACCATTCGCCTGGTCCCGCTGCTGCAGGAGCAATTTGGCTGGCAGTTGGCTCTCTCGCTGCTAGCGCTAGGACCTGTTTTTGGGATCTGGCACATGGCTCGGCTACGCAAGCTCCCCGCAGCCGCTAGAATGGCAGCTGGTCAGCGCTAGCTGCTGTCGGTCGAACGGCGTAGGCAAAGAAAATATCAGGAGGTGAACATGGTTTCGAAATTACACGATTCAATCTGGAAGACATTCCGGTGCACGGCAACACTTGTGGGCGTGAGCTGCCTGGTCACGCCTGGTCTTTCGGCCCGTGCACAGCCGATCAGCCTGCCGCAATTCAAAGGCGAGGTGGTGGATTCAAATATCAAGATCGGCTACGGAACCGCCATCGGTGATGTGGATGGTGATGGTAAATTAGATATCGTCGTTGCTGACAAAAAAGAATTCGCCTGGTATAAGAATCCGAGTTGGAAACGTTTTCTGATCGCAGAGAACCTGACACCTTTGGACAACGTATGCATTGCTGCTCGGGATATCGATGGTGATGGCAAGATTGAGATTGCGGTCGGCGGTCAGTGGAATCCTGGTGATACCCTGAATTCGGGCGCCGTTTTCTATCTGGTGGCTCCCAAGGATCGCCGTCAGAAGTGGCAGGCGATCCGGCTGGCCCATGAGCCGACGGTGCACCGCATGAGATGGGTTAAAATATCTGCGAAAGAATATACGCTGGTGGTGGCACCGTTGCACGGACGGGGAAACCGGGGAGGGCAAGGTGCCGGAGTTAAATTGTTGGCTTACGCCAAACCCGCTACTGTCACAGACCCCTGGAAGACGACCGTGGTAGATGAGTCTCTGCACGTTACGCATAACCTTGATCCTTGTCAGTGGGATCCCTCTACCGAATCAGAAGAGCTCTTGTTCGTCGGCAAGGAAGGTGCGTTGGTTCTCAGCTACGTGAAGGGAAAATGGAAACGTCGAAAGCTGGACCGCGTGAAAGGTGGCGGCGAGATCAGGATGGGGCTCCATTCGTCCAGTGAACCGTTCATCGCCACCATTGAACCGCTCCACGGAAATTCGTTGGTCTATTATCGGTCCGGATATGACCGCTCGCAGGCGGGTGACGTTGCCAGTATCACCGCGCGTATTGTGCTCGACGACAAGCTGAATGCCGGGCATGCTATCGCCACGGGCGATTTCTTTGGCAATGGGCAGCAGCAGATTGTGGCCGGGTGGCGTTCGCCAAATTCGTCGAAGAAAGTGGGCGTTAAGCTCTATTACCCCACCAATAAGACGGCGACCTCCTGGGACTCGCTAACGATTGACGAAAACGGCATGGCAACCGAAGATCTGCGGGCTGCCGACCTTGACGGCGATGGACGCCTGGATATTGTGGCTGCAGGTCGCTCCACGAAGAATCTGAAAATCTACTGGAATCGCGGGGGATCCAAATAGTTGGTCCCAGGTGCCGGATTTGAAACCTAACAATAAAGGGGTATTGTAATGGAAGCAATTGTTAAGATGATGCTGCGGTCAGCGGCGCTGATGTCAGTTTTGTGTTTTGCGCTGCCTGGCGAGTTGTCAGCAGCTGAGCCTCAGCGGCAATCGCTGTTTAACGGAAAAAACCTGGACGGCTGGGTTGTCACCGGATGCAAGGCGGAGGTTCGCTCTGGTGTGCTGTTTGCCACGGCCGGGAATGGCCTGATTCGAACGGCGAACCAGTACAGGGATTTCACGTTCGAGCTGGAATGGCGTGCGTTGAAGAAGGAAAAATGGGATGCTGGTATCTATTTTCGTTTTAGCGAGCTACCCAAGTCACGTCCGTGGCCAGCACGCTACCAAGCCAATTTGCTCCAGGGCCAGGAGGGCAACGTTAATGGGCTGCCGACCGCCAAGAGTTCAGGGTTGGTGAAACCTGGTGAATGGAATTCGCTTCGCTTAACGGTAGTGGGTGGCGATGCCAAGCTCCAAATGAATGGAAAGATGGCCTGGAAAAGTGGTGGCGTAAAAGAGCCAATGGGCTTTATCGGGATCCAGGTAGAAGTGCCCGGTGGAGGCCAGTTTGAATACAGGAATATCTATGTCACGGACTTGAGTAAGTCACCGGCTTTGAAACGCAACTTGAAATGAGCACCATGCCGCTGGAACGTAGCGGGGGGTCTGTATTGGACCGGGATCCCTGGTCGGACGCCAGGGACGCTACTTGCCGATGCGGAAGAGATTGCCTTCCGAACGAATAAACAGCGCGTCCGCAGCGGGAGCGGAGGAGGCAAGTGTTCGTTCGCCGAGTGGATTGGCCCTGAGTTTCTGGTAACTGGTGCCGCGCTTGATGATCGTGGTAATCCCGTCCTCGCTGAGGAAATATATTTTCCCCTCGGAATAGATGGGTGAGGCCGAATGGGCCGATCCGATACGTTGCTGCCAATGTGGTTTGCCTGTCAGAGCGTCCAGGCAGCTTGCAATGCCGCGGTCCGATACCATGTAGAGCTCCTTGTCCAGGAGCATCAGTGAGGATGTGTGTGGGATTCCCTTGGTTGCTGTCCAGGCTACATGCGTATCCGTCACGTCGCCCTTTCCCGTGGGACGAATGGCCAGACAGCTGGGAGTATTGTAACCGGTGCAGACGTAAACCAGTCCATTGCCAAAAACAGGTCGAGGAATCACGGAATAGCCGTCATAGATGACGTGCCAGATAATTGATCCGTCGGCCGGATTAAGCGCGTGAACTACGTTGCTACCAGGGCTAATCAATTGGTCTTGACCATTTACAGTGATTACGGCCGGGGTGGTAAAGGAAAACTTACGGGATGCAGAGGACTCGCGATCCATTCGCCAGGATAGCTTACCGTTAGACGCGTCGAGAGCCACGACGCCAGCCTGTTGAGCCCCGTCGATACTAAAGATCAGCTTTCCTTTGTAGAGAACGGGTGAGCCACCATTTCCATGTACAGGCTTGTATTTCAGCTGGTCATTTTTCCAGAGGATTTTGCCGCTGAGATCGAGGCATGCCGTTCCCTGGTGGCCGAAATGGACATAGAGACGGCCCTCCTCGATGATGGGTGTGGGACTGGCCGGACTGTTCTTGCCGTGAATTTTTGGAGAGGATGCGCCTTCAGCGAGAAAGACTTCCGTGGACCACGCTACCTGGCCGGTTCGCTGGCTTAACGCTATCGTCCTTAAGGACAGGTCGGATTTTGGTTCGACGGAGGTGGCGACCGCAGCAGTCAGGTAGACGCGATCTCCATGTAGGATGGGACTGGACCAGCCCTTGCCGGGAATCGGTTGTTTCCATTGAACGTTGCTGGTAGCTGACCACTGGATCGGCAGATTGCTGGAATCCGTCGTGCCCTGCCCCGTCGGACCACGAAACTGGAGCCAGTCAGCCGCTGGACCATCCGCGGTGATTCCGAGAATCAGGAACGTTAGCAAGGCATTATAGAAGCAACCGCGAGTGACCATGGGAGGCAATCCTTTCGGGTGTTATCAAACGGTGGGCGTAGTTGGTGCAGGGACAGGGCTATTTCGGGCGAGTTTTGGGAATAAAACCCAGGGATGTTTCCATCCAGGATCCGCAGCTGCAGCCACCGCCCCCTTCGGGCGATAACAGCATACCGCCGGCGGGAATTGTGCTCAACCAACAATCGGGCCTCAGCCTTGGCCATTTGGTAGTTTTTCCTTTAAGGCGATCCCAGACCGTTACGTTTCCAGAACGAAAAAACAGCGCCTGAGTGGTACAGGCGTACGTACCACAACCGCCACCGGGAATCGTCTGGTCGAGGTGTGAGCCACTGTCCAACTCGAAGACGCGCGGTCGGACGTAAAGTGTATTCCCCACAATCGCCGGGCGGGACATGTGGCCACCATGGTTGTCCTTCGGCCAGGGGAAACTGGTGTCCCAGAGAGAATCGCCAGTCTGATCCTGGAATGCGTAGATCTCGTAGCTCTTCGTCGAGGATGAGACCAGTGCCAACGTACCGTTCCCATGGGCGAGGTGGAAAACCACGGTGCCAGGCGTTGTTTTAAGGGGTTGTTCCCAGAGCTTGCGACCGGTTTTGAAATCGAGCGCCACCAGGTGATTGTCTTTCCAGAGTTCTGGTGCCGTGATGCGTCGCGCTGTTGACTCGGCGATGGCCGGGTTCCGATTCTCCACGAAATAAATAGTCTTCTCGGTAGCGGTGATCGTGGAATTAAGGATGACTCCGCCACGATATAGCCAGCGCTGGCTCGCGTCGCTCTTACGCAGCGAGAAGAGCTGTTCGCTGCAGACCTTGGCCGTGGCCTTGCCTGTTTTGGCGTCATACCAGCCATCACTGGCCCCACCCCAGAAACTCTTGAACGAGCTACCCTTCTTGACCGTGGTGGCCAGGATTGAGTCATCAATGTTGGCAATATACCCCCAGTCATAAGACCAGTCCTTCCGGGGGCCGGTGGGCACCCTTGTCATCCGGACTACCTCGCCGGTGGCGGCATCGATGTGCCAGAGGCGATCATTGATGGCGACGTAAACGAAATGTTCATCGGCCGTCCAATTGCCGCAATCTCGAGGCATGTTGAAACGGCCGAGACCAGGGATTTCGAGAGACCAAAGGACCGTGCCATTGTAGGCGTCCAGGGCGACCAACCGCTGGAGACCCTGGAGGAATAAGCGGCCGTTGACCGACAGTGGCGAAGGCTTCCGTCCGTTTCGATCTGGTTGGTAGCGAGGCCCGGGACGGCCAATCCATTGAACCACAAGGTCAGAAGTGCTCGTTACGTCCTGCAGGGATTCACCGCCAAACGCGGAATTATCAGCATTGCCATAGAGATGGGACCAACTGCCGGCGCCGGGGAGAGCTCCGCGTTCCATGTGCAGCCAGTTAGTCGTCTCGGAGGCGGTGGAACCCGACGAGATTCCTTTTGCCTTGATCCAGCTCAACCAGTTGGCGGGTATTTCACCGGGGCCCTCGGCGGCGGTGAGGCCCAGGACGGCGATGCCACGCGGCTGAAGAAGGCGGTGAAACTCGGCGAGTGAGTTGGGTTGCCATTTTCCGTCCAGGACGTCCTGGGAAGTGATCAGGTTGGCGCAACAGCGCGTGACCGGGAGGGATTCGAGTGAATCCACCAGCGAAACGGAGGCGCGTGTACCATAGTGTCCAGCGGACTGCAGGCGCTGTCGAGCAGCGGAGGCCTCGGCGGGGTCCGTGGTGAAGCCGATGATGTGCAATTGCGATTGCTCGGCCAACTCCTGTATCAGGGTTCCGTCGCCACATCCGATGACGAGGCACAATCCGCGTTGAAAAGGCGTCCTGGCAAGAATCTCGGCGACGCGACCCTCGGAGCGTTTGGCAGGGCCGGGTGGCAAGATATTGAAATTGAAATAAGTGTCGCATTCAAATTGACTCGTCGAGGTCGATCCTTCCGCAGTGCGAATCTGGATACTGTAGTGGTAGAGCCGATGACGCCCGAGATTGTTTAAGAGGGCCTGGTGTATGTGGCTGGGAGTGGGGTTGGAAACGGTTTGCAGGTTATTCTCTTGGCCATAGGTAAGTTCAGTGGGAACCTTTTCTTTGGTTTCCCAGAACACCGTGGCCTTGTCTGGCCCCGTGAACCGAAGGTAGGGACCGGCGGCCAATTCGGCGGTTAGTGATGTCTTCAGGTCCTTGGACTTGAAATGCTCGGAAATTTCCAGTGGCGTGAGGGCCCGCTTGTAAACACGTGCCTCGTGGATCATTCCTTCCGCCGGGTAATTCTCATTGCTGTCGTGGTAAGAACCAATCTCGTAAAATGTCCTCGGAGGATAGTTGATATCGCCCTGTTCGGCCGCTGAAGTTCCCAGTAGCTTGCCGTTCACGTAGATCGACTGGGTTTTGCCATCATAGGTGCCGGCCACGTGATACCATTGCCCCGGAATAAAGGGTTCGGAAGCGGTCAGGTAGGTCATGTTGGCGGCTCCGACTTTACCCGCCAGGGCAAAGCAGAAACTGGATTTGACGTAACCGAGAAGCCAGCCTCGCTCGTAGGCACCGTTGTCCTGGATGGCGCCGATGATGCCGCCCCATTGTCGGGGACTTTCGATGCGGACCCAGGCCTCCGCGGTCAT
>JAYGDH010000577.1:0-3833 GCA_046583055.1 Pirellulaceae bacterium
GAAAAACCGATGATGCTGTTCAGCGGCGTCCGCAACTCGTGACTCATGTTCGCCAGGAAATCTCCCTTGAGCCGGTTCATTTCATAGAGGCGCATGTTCAACTGGGCCAACTCGTCGACCTTGTTATCCAGATCCGTGTTCACGTCACGCAACTCGCTCTGTGCCTCGGTCAGATGGCGTAACATCCGGTTAAACGATTCGGCAAGATCTTCGAATTCATCATTGGTTCGAATATCAGCCCGCTGCTCCGAATCTCCCTGGATAATCGAATCGCTCACCTCGCGGAGATGTTGCAACGGGCGAACGATCACGTACCGAACGATCACGTAAAGAGCAATCATTGCCACGAACACGGTAAAGATCGCGACCGCGATCAGGATGGCCCGCGCCCGGTTGATCGCCGCCTGGGTCTCCCCGTAAGGAAACACCACCTTCACCACCACGAACGGAGGTTCCGTTCCCTCAAGTTGGTTACCTCCGGAAGCCGCCTCGGCGCCCTCACCCACCGTATCCAGGTGACAGGCCTGGCAGTTGGTACCCCAGTAGACCGGTTCAAAATAGTGATACTCCTTGCCCGCTCGATCGGTCTGGATCCGTCGTTCTGCGCGAACCGGAAGATTATCCTTGACCACTGAAAACTGATCCATCGCACCGGTGATAGCGTTTCCGTCGAGGGGTGGAGTCAGGGGTGGGATGCGGGGACGTACTTCCGTCGCCAACGGATCCCCGGCAACGGTTCCCGACACATCCGCCGTAGTGGCCAGCCGATCCAGTTGCTGCTTCTGGATTATCTTCAGACCTTCAAGGATGGCAATTTCTTCCGGGTCCTGGGCGGTTTTCACCCTGACCCAGGTCGGCTTAGGCTCCCCCTTCAGTCCCAGGATTTCATGCCGCTTGTAGACCTGGTGCTTTTCAAACTCGGCCAACACGTCCTTGACCAGTTCATCATGTTCCTGGAACGTTTCCCAAGCCTTGAAGTGCGTCTTCAGCATGATCAGGTCAACCAGATCGCGACCCTTACCGCGTGTGTTGGTCATCACGAGGTCTTCCGCCACGCTATCCACATACCAGAATGCGCCAGCAATCAAGACTGCCAGGCAGAAGCCAAACAGCAGGCGACACTTCCGTTCCAGGCTGGTTTCACCCAGTACGCGTTTCAGGGAACGATAGGACATGATTCATCTACCCCATCACTGGCAATGCCGCAGGACACCAATGTCATTATCTTAAGGCCCGTTCATCCCCTAAGCCAGTGCAAACCGAAACTTCTAGTGACAACTCACAATAATGACCAGGGATCCACGTCAACAACCCATTGTACACCATCTACTGATGGCAAATCATGCGTCGCCTGTCGAAAGACGCTGCGCAAACGCTCTGGATCCAGATCAATTAAAAGCAAGTGTAGCCGGAATTTCCCTCGCAACTTGGCAATCGGTGCCGGTGCCGGCCCCAGTAAACGCAAACCTTCCGCAGCTGCCGGAAAAGCTCCCTGCAGGCGATCAGCCATGTCCTGGCAAAAAGCAGTCGTCAACCCTTCCTGGGCTCCCCGGACAATCACCCGAATCATGCTGGCGGCCGGCGGGTATCCAAATTGCTGACGAACCGGTAACTCCTGGGAAACGAAACGCAGGTAATCATGATGAACTGCGGCAGCAATCGCGGGATGCTCCGGGCTGAAGGTCTGTACCAGGACCCGGCCACCTCGCTCGCTCCGTCCCGTGCGCCCCGCCACCTGGGTCACTAGCTGGAACGTCCGCTCCGCCGCCCGAAAATCAGGGAAATGCAATGCGGTATCCGCGTTGATAACACCGACCAGTGTCACGTTGGGGAAATCCAGCCCCTTGGCAATCATCTGGGTGCCCAGCAGGATCTGGACCTCGCCAGCCCGGAAACGGTCCAGGGCCTCCTCGTGGCTGCCCACTTTCCGCATCGTATCGGAATCCATACGCAGGCAGACCGTTTGCGGAAAGCGCGCCCGCACTTCCGCTTCCAGCCGCTGTGTACCCAGTCCACCATAACGAATCCCATCAAAGCCACATTCTGAGCAACGATCGGGAGCGGCAACCATGTATTCACAGTAATGACAAATGGCCTGCTCGACCTGCGACGATGTGGCCGTTTTACGATGATGGGTCAGGGCAATATCACAATGGGGGCAACGAACCACTTCACCGCAACTGGGACACTGAATACTGGTAGAATAGCCCCGTCGATTGAGCAACAGGATGACCTGCCCATTCTCCTCGATCGTTTGCTGCATCGCTCGATAGAGGGGACGGCTGATCGCCCCACGGCGTTTGGAACCTTCATGTCTCAAATCCACCACCTTCACCTGCGGCAACGGCCGATGGGCAATCCGGTGTGTCAGCGTGGCCAGTTGAAAGTGTTTCTCTTGGGCCTGCAACCAACTTTCCAACGAGGGAGTCGCTGATCCCAGCACCAACGGCACCCCTTCGCGTCGTGCCCGTTCCAGTGCCACGTCTCGAGCATGGTAGCGGGGAACTGAATCCTGCTTGAACGATGTGTCGTGTTCTTCATCGATGACGATCAGCCCCAGGTTGGGCGTGGGTGCAAATACCGCACTACGCGCTCCCACCACGACCTGGATTTCCCCGCGAGCAATGCGTTGCCAGTGCTGGTGACGTTCAATATCACTTAAATGGCTATGCAAAACGGCGACCTGATCAAAACGCGAGCGAAAACGTTGCCGGGTTTGTGGTGTCAAACTGATTTCCGGAACCAGCACGATCGCCTGCTGACCAAAGCCCATGATGTGTTCAATCGCCTGGATATAAACTTCCGTCTTACCGCTGCCGGTGACACCATAAAGCAAGAGGGTTTCATGTTCGCGTCGATCCAGGCAATCCACGATTTTATCCAGCGCCTGGTGCTGCTCGGCGTTGAGGTTGAGCGGTTCTTCTCGAGGTACCGGTGCTTCCACCAGGGCCGCGACCGGACGACGGGTAATCTCGGTACGAAGCAAGCCTTTCTTGATGCAGGCCCGGATCGGCGCCTTGGTACATCCCACCGCCTCCGCTAACTGATCGGGTGTCAGCGGTTCTGCCGAGTCGGCCAACACCTGCAAGGCACGCTCTTGCTTGGGGGGTAAACGTAACTCATTCAACGGACCTGTCCCCAGCTCCGTTAAATGCAGCAACTGCGTTCGCCGCGTACCGGCACCGGTACGCACCCCGGCCGGCACCACGGCCTCCAACACCTGGCCCCACCGGCAAAGATAATAGTCTGCCATCCAGCGTGTCAGGCTTAACATCGGATCCGAAACCAACACCTGCTGGTCGACTACTTCCTGGACATCCTTCAAAGCCCGCGTGGCGGACTCACCGGTAGCCGGCCCCACGGCCACGCAATACCCGGTCACCTGGCGATTGCCACGTCCCAGCGGAACACGAACCCGTTTGCCGACAGCTATTTCAGCCAGCAACGGGTCCGGCACCCGATAATCAAACGGACCTCCGGGAGTTTCGGCGAAAACAACCGTGGCGACCGTGCGATCCTCGGCCTCGTCCACTTCCCAGGGAGCGGGTTCGGTAGCAAACAGCGGCTGCTGCCGTTTCTCCATGACGGTCTCCACACTTGCCTAACGATCTACTTGAAATCCGCACAGCCAACAGACAGCAACCAGGCAACTTCCCCCCCCTTGGTCACTGGCCCGCGGGAACGTTACGATAACAGTCAGTAGGTTCCCGTGGCAAGCGTTCCCAATTACAGCGGGCGACGACCACTCGGAACCGAAGTACCTGTTCGCACCCAAATCACAGATCCAGGGCTGGGGAGCACCCCGGGCGAACAGGAAACGGTCACTTCCACTG
>JAYGDH010000017.1:0-5362 GCA_046583055.1 Pirellulaceae bacterium
CACTTACCTGAATCCGCCTTCATGTATGTCGGCGTGATTGAACAGGCAGAAGAACAGGCAGAAGAACAGGCCAAGAAGCTGGCAACCGAGGCATAAACCATGGCACAACTTACCTGCATCATCGTAACACCGGAAGAAACTGCCCTCGAGCAAGAGGCCGATTTCGTGGCCTTGCCGCTGTTTGACGGAGAAGCCGGTGTGGCACCTGGCCACAGCCCACTCATCGGTCGACTTGGCTTTGGCGAGATGCGTGTCAGACAGGGAGATACCGTCGAACGGTTCTACGTGGACGGGGGGTTCGTTCAGGTCCGGGGAAACGTGGTTTCCGTCCTGACCAACCGGGCCACCCTGGCCGCCAACGTGGATGCCGACCAGGCGCGGGAACAACTGCAACAAGCCAACCAACTAAAAGCGAACACTCCGGAATTGATGGAGGCACGCGATCGCCAGATTTCCCAGGCTCGTGGGCAATTGTGGGTTACCCGTTCGTGACCGATTCGTCAGCCTGACCGCTGCACCCCATGATTGGTCCCGTACCCGTCTCGTGCTTCGTGTAATGGAGCAGCTGGGCCATGATCTCATCTCCTGATCCTGTCCTGCATGAAAGCAGACACCCGTGGTTACAGCGGTGCCTGCTGGTCGCCGTCGTACTGATCCCCTGGTGGTGGTTGTTCGGCCCTTCCCTGGCAACCAACCAGACTGTGGCCTTCCGGGATGCAGCTCACTTTCACTATCCAACCTTTCATTGGGCAACTCAGCAATGGCGGCAGGGACAGGTTCCTCTCTGGAACCACCAGGAAAACCTGGGGAGCCCTACCATGAGCGACCTGTCCAGCAGCCTGTTCTATCCGGGAAAGCTCGTTTTCCAGCTTCCCCTGCCCTACCCTCGACTCTACAGCTGGTACATCGCCCTGCACGTATTGCTGGCAGCCTACGGAACCTACCGACTGGCGAGCTACTGGCAAGCCAGCAGTTGGGCTAGTTTGTTGGCGGCAACCAGTTACGCATTCTGCGGCAGCTTGCTCAGCCAGCATGCCAATGTCATTTACCTGGTAAGTGCCTCATGGATTCCCTTTGCCCTGCAAAGTACGGATCAAATGCTCGTCCGACGTGACTGGAAAAGTGCCTTGAGCCTGGCTTTGTTCCTGGGACTTATGACACTCGGTGGAGATCCTCAATCCGCCTATCATGGTGGCTTGATCGCCGGGCTCTATGCCCTGGTCCTGTCACGACGGGGAGCCGCTGAGAGCTGTCGCCACAACGTCCGTTGGTTCGAGCACCGATTCGTACTGCTGCTCATGGCGGGATGCATTACCTTCCTGATCACGGCAATCCAGGTCCTGCCCAGTCTCCAATGGACACGACAGAGCCTGCGCAACTCCTACACAGCCCCCCATAGCCTGTACGAAATCCTGCCAACGTTGCAACACCGTGCCAGGACAGACGCCAGTCAGGACGAAACAACGAACCACCCCCCCATCCTGTCCAGCATATTAACATCGCCACCCGAGGGCAGTCATCATCACCAGGTTTATCATTTCAGCATCGGTCCCTGGCGATTCGGGGAACTTATCTGGCCTAATTTTTCCGGAAAAATGTACCCGGTTCATCGACGTTGGATGGACCAACTCCCCGCGGAAGGCCGTGTCTGGTCTGCCACTCTTTACCTCGGCTGGTTACCCCTGATCCTGGCCTGTGCTGCATGGAATCTTCGCAGTTCAGATCCTACCATTCGCTGGCTCAGCTATCTTGTCCTGCTAAGCATGCTGGCCAGCCTTGGCTGGTTCGGACTTGGCTGGCTACTGCATGAGATCCAGTTCCTGTGGAGCGGTGAACAGCCGTCAGAGAATCACCTGGGAAAACCGGTTGGCGGTGTCTACTGGCTGCTTGTTCAACTCATGCCAGGTTACGTTCACTTCCGATATCCGGCCAAGTGGTTCATCATCGCATCAATGGGTATCAGCCTGTTAGCCGCCAAACAATTCGATATCGTATGCCAGCAAGGTATCTCCCAGCGATTACGAACCATGGTACTCGGTGTCGGTATTTTCAGTGGACTGGCCATGATGCTGATACTGCTGCTACAAACCCCGCTGGGACGGCAATTAGCAGAAACGCCTTTCCACGCATACTGGGGCCCCCTGGACCGCCCGCTGGCAATCCGTGACATGCTCCTGGCGCTGGGACAGACTGCCACCCTGAGCCTCGGTACCTGGTATTTACTCCGGAAGCCTTTACGGTCGCAGCATCGCTGGGTGATTCCAGCAGCGGTCTGTTTCACGGTCCTGGAACTGGGCATCGCAAACGGTTGGCTGCTCATGTTTTCCGCAGACCGGCATTGGCAGGCACCAGCGCTTCTGGAATCACGGCTTTCCCCACCAGGCCAACCTGGCCAGCCTCCCAAACGCATCTTTCGATCACCGGCAGACCAACTGGTACCGGGACACTGGTCGACTACCAGTTCCCTGCAGCGGCAGGAAGAGATCGTTGCCTGGGATCGAAGTACACTTCTCCCCCGTTATCACCTGCTGTCCTCAGCCGCCATGGTCCGAAGTCCAGGCAGCATTCAATCCCGTGATGATCACATGGCCTGGACAATTGCTGGACGTCATCCTGGCCCGGGAGGCATTCCCAGCCTTTCCTTTCTGCGTTTACTGGGGGTACATTCGCTGATCCTTCCCCGGTCGGACCAGGGAACTGAGCCTCGGTTACTCAATGTTCAATGGAAAACTCTCCCGGACACTTTTCCTCGCAGCTGGATTGCCCACGAGGTTATCCATTTCCCACCATTGAAATCACCGACCCCGGCTCAGCTGCGTACTCGCACGGAAGCCGTCTTTTTTCCGGGTGGCGAATTTCGTGATTTCCAGCAGGCTGCTGTCATCGAAAGTGTCCTGGATCCAAGTTTCGGGAAAAACCCGGGAATCGTTTCGAACGACACGGAACGTTGCCAGATCGTTGATTACGAACCTCAGCGAGTCCGTATCCAGGTGCACCTGAAAAAACCAGGCATGGTCGTCCTGAGTGATCGTTATGACATTCATTGGACCGCAACGGTTGCCAGCAAGGACGACGCTGCTTACGGTAACGCGCGGCCCTGCCCGGTTTATCGCACCAACCGTCTGATGCGTGGTGTCTACCTACCTACCGGAGATCACGAAATCATTTACCAATACCAGCCGTCTCTATTCCGAACAGGCAGTATCGTGAGTTTCCTGACCTGCCTGGCACTGGCAGGCAGCGTCCTCCTTAGCAGGAGGCGGCGCAGGCACAAACCATTTCCAGACCGCTAAATCTGGTAATTGGTTTCTGGAGCCAGCACATCGGGGCCTTCTGCCCGCATACGCAGTTTCGGGGATTCCAGGGTCACGGTAGTATGAGGTTCCACGCTACGTGTCAGCCACACGCTTGACCCGATAACGGAATCATGACCGATAACGGTTTTCCCACCCAGGATCGTTGCACTGGCATAGATCACCACATGATCCTCGATCGTGGGGTGCCGTTTCATGTTACGAATCAAATTCCCGTCTGCATTGGTGGGAAAGCTAAGTGCCCCCAGGGTCACTCCCTGGTAGATTTTCACATGGTTTCCAATGTGACAGGTTTCCCCAATCACAACGCCTGTCCCGTGATCGATAAAAAAGTGATTTCCAATCGTTGCACCAGGATGGATATCGATACCTGTTTCCTTGTGTGCCCATTCTGAAAGCATTCGTGGAATGAACGGCACTTGCATGTTATATAACTCGTGTGCCAATCGGTAGACGGTGACCGCATCAAGTCCCGGATAGCAGAAAATGACTTCATCTCGACTCTTGCAGGCAGGATCCCCATCGAACGCTGCCTGAACATCTGTTGCCAACACGTGTCTCAACTGCGGAATACGCTGAAGAAACTGGATCGTCAGCTCCTGTCCCCGAGCCTCATAATCATCCTGGCTTTCTTCAGCATCACCAGAGGCCTTGATCACCAGGTCTTCGTGACGCAGTGCCCGCGCAATCTGGGTTGTAAGCTTATCATGCAAACCATCAATCAGGTCACCAACATGATACGTCACGTTACCAATATGAAGGCCTTCCCGTCGACGATATCCGGGGTACAGGATCTCCCGGAGATCATCCAGTGCTGAAACCACTGCCTCGAAGCGAGGCAGTGGCAGATGGCCCAGGTGATTAATGGTTCCTACTTCGGTGTAGGTATCCACGATCTGTTCTGTCAGGTCAGGAAGCTGTTCTTTACGTCGAAAATCGGAAGCCATGGTTTTCTCTCACGCGCAAGTCTGCGATAAGGAGTCAGGTGGGAAACCTGGGAAATAGAAACAAACGACGAGCAGGAAGTCCGGTCAAGCCGGACCCATACAGAGACAAAGTAAACTGTCTAAGCGAGAAGTCGTTTGCATAGCTTCATTACCACGATTTTCTTGGACCTGGCCCCACCCGAACAAGGGCCTGGCAGCGAGGCCAATTCTTCCAACGCAATCCATCCTAGGTAGACAATCCGGCCGCATCAAGGTCCCTGCAGTGGTTTTCGGCCCCGCTGGTTTAGCAAGTTAAGGCAAAATCAGCTGATCAGGCCGAACAAATGCCGCGGCGGGGCAAGAGTTTACCCGAACTACCTAATCCACCGCTGGATCGGCAGGCAGCAGGCTTTATTCCTCTTCTTCCTTGACCTTGGATTTCGTCATAATTTCCTGCTGCACGTTACCGGGCACCACGTCGTAATGGCTGAACTCCATGGAATAATTACCCTGCCCACCCGTTATGCTCGACAAGGTACGAGAATAGGTGGCCACCGAGCGTAGCGGGATCTCACAACGCACCGTCTGTAGAGTTCCACCCGCTGAATCCGTTCCCTGGACCCTACCCCCTCGACTGGACATATCACTGTATACATCACCGACATGGTCTTCGGGGACTGTGATATCGATCTTCACGACCGGTTCCAGGAGACTGGGCCTTGCATCCTGGAAGACGTTGCGAAAGGCCATGGAACCGGCCATCTTAAATGCTGTCTCCGAGCTGTCGACGGGATGGTGTTTCCCAAAGTGAACTTCCACGACCACGTCCTGGATCTGGAATCCCGCGATCACCCCTCTTTCCAGTCGATCTCGAAATCCCTTTTCCACGGCCGGCATGAAGTTACCCGGAATCACCCCACCAACCACGGAATCCACCCAGAGAAAATTCACCTTCTCGTCATAGTGGAAGGTCTTCATAGAAGCGAAGCGTTGCTTGGTAGCAAATTCCTCGATATTCGTACCCTGCGGCAACGGCCACATGCGGATATGAACTTCACCAAACTGACCACGTCCACCACTTTGCTTCCTGTGTCGATACATTCCTAGATCGGAAGAGCGTCG
>JAYGDH010000054.1:0-2465 GCA_046583055.1 Pirellulaceae bacterium
TGCATCTGGGGGCAAAGATGTTGGGAGTGTCCCGTTGCCACTGGTTTTCCCCAGCGGTTACAATCGGTCTGCCGAACGGCAGTGTGTTTGGGTGAACCGTAGAGGGAGCAGCAGCGATATGAGTTATTACCTTGGTATTGATATTGGCACCTCCGGGACCAAGACCCTGTTGATTGATCAGCGTGGTCGTATCCTGGCAGAGGCCACAGCGAATTATCCCTGTTATCATCCGCGCCCCTTGTGGAGTGAGCAGGATCCGGAGGACTGGTGGAAGGCCACGGTGAAGACCGTGCGCTCCGTAGTGCGCCAGGCGAAGGTCAAACCGGCTGCCGTCAAGTCGATCGGCCTGTCAGGCCAGATGCATGGCAGTGTCTTTCTCGATCGCCAGGGAAAGGTGCTTCGTCGCGCGTTGCTTTGGAATGACCAGCGGACGGCCGCGGAATGTGATGAGATCGAGCAGCGCGCCGGTGGTCGAAAGCAATTGATCAAGATGGTTGCCAACCCGGCACTCACTGGCTTTACCGCGCCGAAGATTCTCTGGTTGCGAAATAATGAGCCGCGTACGTTTGACAAGACGAAACATGTCCTGCTTCCCAAGGATGATGTGCGACGACGCTTGACGGGTGAGTTTGCCACCGACGTTTCTGATGCCAGCGGCATGTTACTGCTGGACGTTGCCAAGCGGAACTGGTCCCGGAAGTTGTTGTCGCGGCTGGAACTGGATCCGGATCTGTTTGCGCGTTGCTACGAATCAGAAGAGGTGACCGGGACGCTCACGTCAGCCGCCGCCAAGAAGCTGGGACTTACCACGGACTGCGTGGTCGTCGGCGGGGCCGGGGATTGTGCTGCTAATGCGGTCGGCACGGGCGTCGTCAAGAGCGGTATCCTGTCGACATCAATTGGTACCTCGGGCATCATGTTTGTGCACAGTGACAAGATGGAAATTGATCCGCAAGGTCGCCTGCATACGTTCTGTCATGCCGTCCATGGGAAGTGGCACATGATGGGTGTCACCCTGACAGCAGGTGGAGCATTGCAGTGGTTCGTGGATCAGTTGTGCAGGGAAATGGCAACCAAGGCGGATCCCTACAAGGTCCTTAACCGGGAAGCAGCTCGAATTGCAGCTGGCAGCGAAGGTTTGAATTTCCTGCCGTACCTGGCAGGTGAACGGACCCCGCACGCCGATCCTGATGCGCGGGGATGTTTCGTGGGGCTGACGCTTAAGCATACGCGGGGACATCTCGCGCGAGCAATCATGGAAGGGGTTACCTATGCCATGCGCGACAGCCTGGAGATCATCCGAGAGATGGGCGTGCCAGTGCGCCAGGTACGGGCTTCCGGTGGTGGGGCGAAAAGTCAACTGTGGCGCCAGTTGCAGGCGAACGTGTTCGGAAAAAAAGTAGTTACGATTAACGCTGAGCAGGGACCCGCCTATGGAGTGGCACTGCTGGCTGCGGTCGGTGCCGGGGCTTTCAAGAACGTGGCCGAAGCCTGTGCGGCCACCATCAAGGTGGTTTCGGAAACCAGCATGCAACGTGCACAGAAACGCGAGTATGATCGCCGCTTTCCACTGTTCCAGGAACTATACCGTTCGCTGGCGCCTCACTTTAAAGAAATCGGCCAGTTGGATGGTTAATCGCCAGCCTGGTAATTGCACCTGGAGGTCGTCTCGTGTCGTGCCTATATCTAACCGAGCAAGATGTTGAATCACTGCTGGACATGAAGTCAGCGGTCGAGTCCATGCGAGATGCATTCCAGCGAGTGGCTGGCAAGCAGGTGAACAACGTGCCCCGGGTACGAGCTCGCGGCGACGGTATCGTGCTGCACTCGATGTGCGCCGCCGATGAAGGCCTCGGCCTCGTGGGTTGGAAACAGTACACGACGACCGCCCAGGGCGCCCTTTTTCACGTGGCTTTGTATGATCAGCAATCGGGATCGATGCGCGCCATGATCGCTGCCAATCGGCTGGGCCAGATGAGAACCGGCGCCGTTACCGGGTTGGCTGCCGAGTTGCTGGCTGGCCCCGGGATCGAACAGGCGGGACTCTTCGGATCCGGGTGGCAGGCGGAATCCCAGTTGGAAGCGATCGTGGCCACCTGTCAGCTGAAACGAGTTTGGGTCTATAGTCGAGATAAACCGCGGCGTGAGCAGTTCTGCCACCAAATGAGTGAGCGACTGCAGGTTGAGGTGTTGGCCAGCACGGAACCGAGACAGGCGGTCGAGGGGATGCCACTGGTGGTCACCATGACGACCAGCAGGGAGCCGGTGTTTTCCGGTCAATGGCTGGAGGAAGGAAGTGTTGTTTGTGCCGCGGGGTCGAACTGGCTGCAGAAAACAGAGCTGGATCGAGATACCATTGCGCAGGCCGAGGTGGTAGTCTGTGACGACGTGCAGGCCTGTCGCGGGGAAGCAGGAGATTTTTCCGGGGCCTGTGCAGCAGGTGAATTTCAATGGGAACAGGCTCA
>JAYGDH010000379.1:0-25058 GCA_046583055.1 Pirellulaceae bacterium
GTGAACAAGTACTTTGCGCTCAACACGGCCATCTGGAAGCCATAAGCAACACGGTAGAGCTACTTACCAGACCCCGCTTGCTGCCCCTTCAACTGGCCGACCAGTTCATGGACCTTGCCGATGATCCGCTGTTCCAGTTCCGGTTTCCAGGGTCGACTGCGGGCTTCATAGCCCCCTTCCAGCAGTACCCGGCGACTGGGAATGTAACCCGCGTAAACATTCGAGTAGCCAGCCACCCAGATCGCTGGCCCGTTCAGCTTGTCCAGCTCTCGCTTGAGCCGCAACGAGTAATCGACCACCACCTCGGTTCCCAGCGCAACCAGCAGCAGGTCGTCACCCAGGCGGACCACCTGGACGGGGTAAGCAAAGTCAGGCCGATCCTTGTTCGTGAACTCCAGGTCAACCGTCCCCATGGCGGCCTTGATTGCTCCGCGCACCGGTCGCTGGTGCCGCAGCGTGCGCTGGTTTGTCTCGAGGGCCGCCTCTACGGCGGTGGCCAGGGAACGTCCATGCATGTGGGCATACTTCAGCTCGCTGCGCGGATACGGGTTCTGGTCTCCCCCACATCCCATCATGAACAGGGCGGTCACTCCCGGATGGTCCTTCTCGAAATACTCCTGGGCAAAACCGGCATAGTCTCCCGACCAGCGATAGAAACCCATGGTCGTGTTATGACAGGCATAACCGAAGACGACCGCCTTGAGTTTTCCTGCCGGGTCGTGAGCGGCCAGCACCGGCACACTGTGATCGACCGGACCATCGGGGTTGGGGTGATTCAAAAAACCCCGCTCGGTCGGCGTACGGCGATTGATGGCCACGCTGCAGCGGGCCTGGCTGTAAGTGAGCCTGGCCGGTTCCAACCGCTCGATGGCCTGCCCGACAATCTTGACCAGGTTCGTTGCCAGGCTATCAAAGTAATCCCTGGCACCTTCCCGGCCATAGGCCGGTCCACAATGGGTGTGCGATGCATTCATCAGCAGGCAATGCGGTGGCAACTGGTACTTCTCCTGAACCTCCTTTGCTACCCTGGTACGCAGCTCGGCCAGCACCCCGATCAGGTCGAGCGTGATGAAGACCACACGCTGGCCCTGCGTGTCCTCGATGGCAATCGCCTTACCAAACAGGTCCTGCTCAGTCCCCTCGGCCGGTGTTTTGCGACTGGCATAGCCACTCATGTGCAGGCGCTGCTGGGGGGTAATCTTGGCGACGGCAGTACCGACTTTCCAGCTGGGAGCTGTGGCATCCTGCTGGTCCTGGGCAACGGCCAACCAGGGTGTCCAGAAGATCAGCAAAACGACGAGCGGGGAGGGTTTCATGGCAAAGATCCTTAGCGGTAGTGTCCGTGATAATTTCCCGTTAACCTAGCGAAAAACAACACCTTCAACAACAGTCTGACATCCTGGACTGCCGGCAATTTACCAGGGGAACATCCGATACAATTCTGCCACGTAGAAGAGCCAGGCTGCGGCTGTCAGCACCAGGCCGGAACTGAAAGCCAGTGCTCGCAGGAAACCTGGTTCCCCACGCATTAATCGGGCAGAACGCCGGAAGCGAGTCATCTGGGACTGCAGTGCCTCGGAAAAATCCAGGGCACTGTCATACCTTTGATCCGGTTCCTCCTGTAACGCCTTGTCGATGACGGACATAATCGCCGGCGAAACAAACCGACCTGGCTGTTTCCAGGGAACCCGCGGCGGGTCGTAGCCTTGTGGATCAACATCCTTTCTTTCTTTATCTCCAAAAGGCAACTTGCCATTGAAAAGCTCGAAAAGGATGACACCCACCGAGAAAACATCGGTTCGAGCATCCAGTTCTCGCACATTTCCCTCGCCAGAAAAAACCACGCCACGCTGCTCGGGCGACATGTAGCAAAAAGTACCTCCCATGCGAACTTCCACATCCGACCGATCGAGAGACAGGTTAAAGTCCAACACGATCGGTTTGCGTTGCTTGTCAATAAGAATGTTGGAAGGCTTGAGATCCAGGTGCAAGATTCCCTTACCATGCAAATAGTGGAGAGCTTCGCAAAGCTGCACACCGATATCCAGCGTATCATTCACATAACCTGCATCCACGCGTTCGTTGACGCCTGCCACTCCATGCTCAGGGTTACTCGAACCCATGTGTACCCCGTAGGTTGTTTCCAGCATGTCATGCAAGGTAAACATACCAACGAAGGGCATGCAGATAATCGTCAAACCAGACCGAACTTCTTTCACCGAGTGAATCGGGATGATATTCGGGTGCTTTAACTTCCCCAGGATTTGAGCTTCGTTCGTCTGGTGCTCACAAACCTTGATAACTACCGCGCGTCGCCCTACTGAAATCTCTTCTGCCCGGTAAACCCTCGCAAAGGATCCCCGTCCAATTTCAGCGATGATCTCGTAGCCAAAGAACCTGTTACCAGCACGAGGCCAGGTTATTTCTGCTGCAGCCACTGGCAGGGACGGATTCTCCTCTACCGCCAGGTGCACGGCGATACAACGTTGCAGGGAATCCCTAACGTCCGGAAATCCCTCGCAGAAATCAACCCAGTCAACGTCCTCTCCTGACTCCACCCGCAAGCAAAACTCCTCGTACGCCAAGTCAATCACAGCACGCTTACAATGTGCAAGTTCAGGATACTCACCCAGGGCATCATGCGTCCCGGGGTTCCTGTGGCGCCGCCAGTCATCGATAAGCTTCCCTGAAAACCTCAGGGCCGTCTCGGAATCCTGCTGGCAACCATTGGCCCATTCCCAATACCGATCAACATCCATTCCATGACTCCCGTTCTATCATTGACTTGGTGGATCAATGCACAGGAAAGACAACCGGGCCAGAAGCCGCGCGAGCATCAGGGAATGATTACCCGGTCGTCACGAAACACACTCCTCTTCCATCAGAGTAAATTCCCACTGTTCCTTCTCTCGAAACGCGGTTCTGCCTTGCTACCACGTAATTAACGATCTCCACGAAAATCTGTCCACTATTTGGCGCCTTCCCATGGCATCAGTGCCACCCTCCAGGACCATGATCAGACGCCGTAACCCCGGACACGAGGCGGCGTTATAGATATTTTTCCGTAGCATTGCAGTGCCAGGACCGTCAATCTTCCAGTTGGCTGCCCGGGCTGAGCGGCGTCTGGCCATCGAGGTAACGCCAGTTCTTGATGAAGCTGATCAGGTCCGCCATCTGCTGGTGAGAGATATTTTTCTCCAGCCCCTCCGGCATCAAGGATACCCCGTTGGATCGCAAGGTGTCGATATCACTGCGCAGCAAGGTCACTTCTTTCCCCTCCGGTTGTCGAAGCGTGATCGACGTGGAAGTCTCGGTGGTGAGAATACCGGTCAGGACCTGGCCCGCATTGGTGATCACCGAGTAACTGACATAGTTGCTGTCGATCACACGGTTGGGTTGCAGGATGTGCGTCAGCAACTGAGAGGGTTGCTTGCTGCGCGAGTCAGCAATGTCCGGTGCCACGTTGTGGCCGATCGTTCCAACCCGATGGCAGGTCGCGCACTGTTTGCGAAAGATGACTTCGCCGGCCCGGGGCAGGGCCTTCATTTTCAAGACAACCTGGTAGTCAGCCAGGACTTTCTTTCGGTCGGCCGGAATCGTATCGGCCAGCAGCTTGACGGCCCGGGTACGCAGTGCCGGTTGTGAGTACTCGAGCAATCGCTTGATCCGGATCTGGTCGATTTCCGCGCTCTTGATGGCCCGGGCCTCGATGCGATCCAACAGCAATCCTGTTCGCTGGGCATTACGCAAGGCAGCGTCCAGCAGCGTACGGCGAATGACGGGTGATTCGCTGGCAAACCGGTCGAGCAAGGCAGGCCAGGGAGTCACTTCCGAACGACGTGCCAAACTGTTCAGCGCCGCCAGGCGAATGGCCTGCGGTTGCCCCGGTTGACAAAGTCCAACCAGGTTTGCTGGCAAGGCGCTGGCATAGGAAACCAGGCCAATCGCCAGGATCCGATCTGATAGCTTGGCGGCGGAATCCCCTGCCACCCGGTCCGCCCGGGCAAAGACTGGAGCCAGCGAGGAAGCGTCATCCCCCAGCAGCTTGGCCGGGCTGATCCTGCGACTGGCCATCGATCGCAGCAAGGCCTGCAGGCTGCCGAACTGGAGCGGCTGGTCCGATTGCGCAATCAACCGGACCAG
Organism: Pirellulaceae bacterium; assembly: GCA_046583055.1. Classification (GTDB taxonomy): domain Bacteria; phylum Planctomycetota; class Planctomycetia; order Pirellulales; family Pirellulaceae; genus JAZADA01. The sequence goes on from JAYGDH010000379.1 coordinate 4,144, forward strand.
CAGCGTTTTCAACTGCTGCTCACTGGCACGCCGTCCTGCCGCATCAACCAGCTCCAGGATCGTCTGGCGGTATGAACCCAGGTCCTTGGGCAGTGGCTGCTCCAGGGTCAACAGCAGCAGGTCGGCAACACGACTGGCGACCGCCAGGCGAACGGCGCGACGAGTCCAGACATCCCCTTTGCTCCGCAACAAGACCTGTCCCACCTGCTGGAGTTCATGATCGTTACGGATCGGTGTCAGGCTCAGTGCCACCTGGAAACGTACCTGGGCATTGGAATCCGTGGCCAGGTGAACCACCTGCTGGCGGAGAACAGGATCGTTGTCCAATCGAAACTCGGCCAACACGACAGCCTGGCGACGCACGTGGGCATCGTCATCCTGGAGTCCCTGGGCAATGGTGTCCGGGGTGAGTTTTTCCTGGCCCTGCAGGCTCCAGAGAGCGTGAATGCGCGCGTGCGGCGTCTTTCCATCCCGCGCCAGTTTCTCCAGGGAACGAACCAGGGCAGTCGGATCTGCAGGCTTTCGTTCCATGATCAGGCGAGCTGCCACTTCTCGTTGCCAGGCATTGTCGTGGGCCAGGAGCTGGACCAGCTGCACATTGCTGGCCTGGGAATAATCACGAGCTTGCTTCGCCGCCGGGGCCCTGGCCGCAGTGATACGGTAAATACGTCCCCGGTTATCGCCAAAGCGTGTATCAGGTCGTTCCTTGAGTTCAGCCGGCACCCAGCGGGGATGTTCAATAACAGCCCGGTACATGTCGACGACGTACATGGCACCATCGGGCCCCAGTTCCATGTTAACGGGTCGAAACCATTCATCCCGGGAAGCCAGGAATTCAACACCATCCCGACCGCGACGACCGGAAAACGTGCCGCCACGAGGAGTCATAATTTCACGATGGACGAGGCTCCCGGTCGGATCACAGGTAAAAACGTTGCCATGAAATTCGGCAGGTAATGCGTTTCCCCGGTAACAGAAAACACCGCAGGCAGCAGTAAACTGTCCAGCATGCAACGTGGAAGTGGTCCAGGACCGACCGATGGGGAAAATTCGCGAGGCTTCCCCGGCCGCGGCGGCATCATGATAGACAGCGGAAATAGCAGCCGTCGGGGACCGCTGCAGGTACCGGTTCTTGAGGACCACGTGCTTGACCGGGTTGCGATTACTACAGACAAACCGGTTGCCATCATTATCAAAGGTCAATCCAAACTGACCTACCCCCGACACCGCCTGGTACTGGAACGACTGCGGGTGAAAGCGGAAGTCCATGTTGTTGATATTCACCCTGGGACTGTCCGCTCGCCGGGCATCCTGCACGACCCCGCCGCGCAGGCCATTGGCGATATAGATGTGATTATCGAGGGCAAACCGTGGATGGTTAGCGCGGAGCTGGGAATTATCTTCCACGAACCCCTGGTACCAGATCTGCCTGAGATCTGCCCATCCATCACCCGTGGTATCCTTGAAGTAGGCCACCTGGCCAGCCATCGTCACGATGACCCCGTCCTTCCAGGGCTGAATGCCCGTCGTGAACAGGAGCTGATCTGCAAAAAGCCGCGAGGTCTCAAAGTACCCATCACCATCCTCGTCGGTGAGAATACGCAACTGGCACTGGGGGACTTCACCTTTCCCGGGGCCCCAGGGGTAGTCGCGCATCTCCACGACCCACATGCGTCCCCGGGCGTCAAAACGAACGGCCACGGGATCCGTCACCTGGGGTTCGGAAGCGACCAGTTCCGCGCGCAAACCAGGAGCCAGCTGCAGATACTGCAGCGAGTCCTGCGCCGCGACGGGCGAGTCCGGCAATTTCACTGGGTCGGCTGCCAACAGCGGCAACCATCCGGCAGAGACGCTCACCAGGAAAATGCCCAGCATTCCCGCGAAACGGTCTCGTTGCCGATAACTTGTCTTGAATGATCTAGATAACATCACTGGCTCCTGAAAAGGCCTCGCACCTGTTGCATCGACTCGTCCACTCACCTCATGATACTCTCTCCACGAATCGCCCGCCTTACCCCTGGTCAGTTGGGTGCCGGTAACTGGCTATCGGTGAGCTGGAGTCGTTCACGGTTCCCAAAGACTTCAAGTTGCTTGAGGACCTGCACTTCCTTTCCCCGGACGATCGGCAGGTAACGCATTTTCCCCTGGGCACCGGCCTGCAGATTGAGCTTCAGGACATCAAACCGGACCCCCTCGAACGTCACGGTTTGGGCAGGTGCATTGGCCAGGTCCCGGCTCAGTTTATTGTCCGCGGCCATCCCGATCAGTACCGGCCCGGTAAACTTCCCACCCTTGATCTGGATTCCCTGTATTCCCTGGTAAAACGTACACCGACTGTCACTCTGGCAATTCTCCAACATCACGTTGGTCACCGTGACCAGGTCCGTACCTCCTCGCACATAAAACCCACGACTCTTGAGACCCATTGCACGACAGCGCAGGAATCGAATATTGCGGGTGTCCACACGCTTGGTGGAAGCATGGTTACGGACTCCGAATCCGGTACCACCAGCATTTTCCACAACGCAGTCGACCAGTTCCACATCGAAGCAGCCATCTTCCAGTTCCCAGGCATCATCGCGACTGCCAGCCAGTCCCCCATCGGTCTCGTTTGGGCTGTTGACGGCTCGACACCGGACAAACCGAATGTGGTGACAACTGCCACTGAGTCCATCACCACTGGCATCGTAGCCATCGTTATGCCACTGGGTAACCAGGCAATCTCGCGCCTCGCTGTGGGTCACTCCCATTCCAAAGGTTAACCCGACAAAGGCTCGCTGGATCGTCACCTTGTCAATCAGTACCCGGGTGGCCCAATCCGAATCGATACCTCGCGGGTTGTAGCTGTTTTCCTGTTGCCAGTAGTTCGCATCGATCGTTAATCCTCGAATGATCACATTGCGCACGACTGCTTTCTCAGTGCCGACTATTTCCACGCAATCGACAACTTTTCCATCGATGGCATGATCTGCCATTTTGATGGTTGCCCCGGGACCGTACAATTCGGTGTTGCTGGCTCGAATCGTCAGGGCATCGTGAATCATGTAGGCATGCCTGGAAGGAGGCAACAAGACCCGTCCACCCGCCTTGGCCACCTGGTCGATGGCACGCTGGATAGCTTTCGTATCATCGGTTCGGCCATCACCGACGGCGCCCAGGTCCCGTACGTTGACCACGGTGGCTGCTTGCGCACCTGGTGCTACGGCTGCCAAGCATACCAGGCATGCAAATGTTTGAATTCCACAATATCCCATGACCTGCTCCTACTGGAAAGAACCGCCCACTGACGTGGGTATTTGAGAACAACTGATGCCACACGATGCGGATAATTCTAGACCAGATTTCCCTGCCCCCCAACCCATTGGGCTTCGCTCAGCACTGCTAATCCTCATGACTGCCGCTCTCTGGGGCGGTACCCCTGTCGCCGTGAGCTACTCGGTCGACCTATTTCCCCCGGTGGCCGTCTCGGCCTTCCGTTTCGGCCTGGCAGCTCTCTTCATGTGCTTCTGGTGTCAGCTGGAGGGCTCATCGCGGAAACTGTTACCCCGCGAAACAAAGTGGATCCTGGGCGGTGGCGTCTTGCTCTTCTTCCAGATCACGTTGTTCACCATGGGAATCGAGAAAAGTAATTCCTCGCATGCCACGTTACTAATCAACACCTTTGTCTTCTGGATCGTGGCCCTGGAGCATCTCGTACTCAAGACACTACACATGACAACCAAGCAGGTGATCGGCCTGCTCGTGGCTGCGGGAGGAGTCCTGCTGACCTTCATGATTTACGAGGACCGGCAGGACAGCCTGCAGGCCGATTCACCCAGCCTGGCGGGTGACCTGCTGCTGGTCGTTAGCGCCGCGATCCTGGCGGTCAAGATTCTCTACACGCAGCATGTCGTCAAGCGGATGCCACCGGGACGATTCATCCTCTGGCACGACATCGTGGGCGTGATCTTCTTCATCCTCTACACGAGCCTGTTTGAAGATTTCTCCAAGTGGTCCGCAGCAACAGGTGAGGCGAATTTCTCATTCCAGGTAACCGCAGCGCTTCTTGGAATTGCTTACCAGGGCATCCTCGTGGCAGGTCTCTGTTTCGCCATCCAGGCCCACCTGCTGCGTAAGCACGCTGCCTTCCAGATCTCGGTCTACAGTTTCAGCACGCCACTGTTTGGCCTGCTGTTTGCCTTTACCTTTCGCGACGACCCCTATTCTTCCTGGCTACCACTTTCCGCTGTTTGCGTGGCAATCGGAATCATCATGGTCAACCTGGAACCCAAGAAACAAGCCGGCGCATCAGTCGCGGCGCCAGCGACGCCAGAGCAACCGCAACACCCAGGCAGCCGGGACCAACAGGACCAGCCAGGGGATCACACCGACCAGGCCAATCAATAGGTTCTTGGCCCCCTCACCGATCCCATAAATAGAATTCGACCAGGACTTGGTGATACGACTCGTGAACGAGGGTGCCTGCGGAGGTTCATAGCCACGTTCCTCGCGTGCATTGATAGTCACGGTGGTCATCCGGATGCGGCTCTTCAACGAACGAAACATACTCTCCATCCGTTCAATCTCGCCCCGGACACGGCCTAGTTCTCGTTCCACCTCGATCAAGTCAGACACCTTCCCGACCGTCCGTCCCAGCAACTCCAGGATGCGTCCCTCAAGTTGTTTCTTGTTACGTATCCGGGCGTCCAGGTCGACATACTGGGCTGTCACGTCCTCGGTCGTCTCACGGAAATGCTCCGGGACTCCGAGTTCCTTGAGCTCTTCCAGGAACGTCCGGTAGTTTTTTACCGGGATGCGTGCCCGCCACTGGCCAGAACGTGCGCGACCCTGGTTCCGATCAATCGACATATCGGCCGCATGTCCACCATGTTTCTCGATCAACTGCGAGATACCCTGTTTTCCTTCCAGGGTGGAAAAATCTTCCACGACCAGCCGCACATCAGCCACGTAGATCAGCTGGCGATTGGTTTCCAGGGCCGCATCCGAACTCCCCGGCATGTCATTACCCGATTCGTCGTCGAAATCGGCGTTCGCCAGTTTACCTGATTCCTCGACATCCTCTCCTGTCGCAAAATCCATCGCGACTTGCGGCATCGCCCTGCCGCTCTCCGCACTCGGGTAAGAAGAACCACAGCCGACCAGCGACAACAGGCACACGGCACCCAGCACCATTATCCAGTTCGATATCACACGCGTCATGGTTTGCGTCCTTTTTCCTTGAATTCCCTGCCCACGATTGAATAGATGACACAACTGAACAGGATATTCCATCTTTATGTCAGAATTGCTTAACGGTGACGGATCAGAAATTCACCGGAAAACCATCGCCACTCACGAAAAACCCGTGCCGCCTGACCAGGTCACGTGGCACGGGTTGAAACAATCACATTCATGGCATTCGCCACGGATCCGGGTTACCAGATCAACGAACGTTGCAATAACATCCACGATCGCACGTGCAATCGCGTCGATTCACATCCTGTTGATCCGGACCGAGGATATGCTGGGTCATATTGCACCAATGATACTGGCTTCCTTCCTCGTCCGGGGAAACGGTAGACTCCATTTGCCCAGTCACACACATTGCCTTGTTCCGCAAATGAACACAAGCAGGATTGCTAATTACCTTGGGCGTGTCGTAGTTTTTCTCGAAAGCCATAATTAAAAACCTCCCGTTTCAATACCGGCGGCTCGCAGTACCGCACGTTTGACTGCCACCGCAGCAAGATCAACCTTGTAGCCATTCTGGGACAGCGGTGTTGCCTGGGCAACTGCTGCCTGGCCCGCTGCTTCTGCCGTATCGTGATCGACCGGACGACCTACCAGGGCATCACGTGCTGCCGACGAAATCCAGGGCGTGGGAGCGACGTGGCCGAGAACGACTCGCGCCTGTTGTACTACACCACCCTCGATCGTCAGCGAAACCGCGGCAGCGGCCAATGGATCATCGGGCCCTTCCCCGTGCCGGACCTCGTAAGTCGCGTTATAGCGATTGTCCAGCGCCGGCAGCAGCACGTGCGTGACCAGCTGACCAGGTAAGAGGACCGTTTCCCGCTGCTCCTCGTGACGTGGTGTCACGAAGAAGTCTGCCGCAGAAACCCATTGTTCCTCATCCGTGGCCGGACCAATGACTCGCAACTGGGCATCGACAGCGATCAGGGCCGGACCAATGCGGGAACTGCTCACAAACTTAGCGGGCCCCGAATTGCCCATGATGGCATGGAACCGGTTATCTCCCTCGGAGACATGACCCTGTCGGTCAAGCAATTCCTGCCCATTGCGGAAAAACCAGCAGCGTGGTCGCTGACACAGTTCGCCAACCAGGGTTCCCTGGCTCTGCAACTGCATGCTGTTAATCCCCAGGATGGCATCCGAAATGGCAGGGTAATTCTCCAGGTACGGGTGCGCCAACACCTCGTCCAGGGTTACCGCAGCTCCAATCACCAGGGTACCGTCTTCCTGGGGTTCGATAACCTGCAAGGATGGCACTTCCATGATGTTGACAACCCGGTCTGGCGTGACCAGGATTTTCTTCATCAGGCCGATCAGGTCTGTGCCACCTGCCAGGACTTCCGTTTTCTTGGCCTCGTCGGCCAACATTTCCAGTGCTTCCACCTCGGTACGAGGCTCAGCATATTCAAAAGCTTTCATTAATTAAGCCCTCCCCGCTGTTTGAATGGCATCCAGAACTCGCTTCGGTGTCATCGGAATGACAGGCACACGAACACCCAGTGCATTACACACGGCATTCGCGATGGCTGCCTTCGGACTGATGGCCGGCGGTTCTCCGTTACCAATGACGCCACGCTGGCGTTCACTTTCCGGTTCATAAAGGTGTACCACGATGTCACCCACGTCACCCAGTCGAGCCAGCTTATAGTTCTCCAGCTCGGCGTTGATGAAGGCGCCACTCCTGGGATCTGAAATCCGCTGCTCGTAAAATGCCGCCGCGATTCCCATGATCACCGCTCCATAAATCTGGGCCTTACAGGTTCTCGGGTTGATCACCAATCCCTGGTCCTGTACTGCCACAAACTTGTTGAGCTTGATCACACCCGTTTCCACGTCTACCTGCACATGTGCCATTTGCACACCCCCGACTCCCTGGTTGGAGAGTGGGCTGGCATCACCTCGCTTGTGACTGCGAGAGACTTCCAGTGGTTTCATACCCAGCAGGGTACAGGCTTCTTTCCAGGAAACACTCTTCTTGGCGTTATCCCTGACCTGGATCTTACCCCCGGTAGCCACGAGCGTATCGGCACCTACCGAGAGTTTCTTGGCCACGAGGGCCATGATCTCTCGCAAGGCATCCTGGCTGGCACGACGGTGTGACTCGCAAACCGCCCCCACCGTGGTACTGCCACCGGAAGCACCACTGGCAGGATAGGTACTGCTCCCGATATTGACCTTTACATCATTCACGGTCAGGCCGAAGGTTTCGGCCAGCACCATTGCGCAAATGGTCTTGGTACCGGTACCGAGATCCTGGGTTCCACAGAAAGACTCCACGCCACCGTCCGGGTAAACCTTGAGTTGACAGGTCGAGGAGTTGGCAACTCCACCCCAGGTATGCAGCGCCATGCCGAGTCCATCGACGATCGCGTTGCGTCGTCGAGGTCGCAATCGCCCGTTGCGTTGAGCAACCTGGGCACCATGGGGATGCCATTTCTCTTTCCATCCCATTAACTTGGCACCAATCTTCATTTCCTCGGCATAGACATCTCCCTTGCCGTTGGTGGCGTTGACCAGGTTGGTCATGAAGACGTCGTAACTGTCCTTGCCCATCTTGTGAGCCAGGTCGTCAATTGCCGTCTGGGTCATGGCACATCCCTGGGGATGATTGGGTGCTCGCCAGGCTCGGGATCGTACCGTGTTGGTCTTCACCTGGGTCGCCCGGCGGCGATAATTCTTCGGTACCAGGACATAGGGAATCACCGACTGGCTGACACCGCCACCTCGGGAACCGGAAGTACCCCAGTGATGCGAGTCCCAGACCGTGACCCGGCCATTCTTGTCAGCGCCGAGTTTCACCTTCAGGTAACCCGAGGGTCGGTTACCGGCAATTTTTAATTCCTGGTCACGAGCAAGCATCAACTTAACCGGGCGCCCGGTGGCCTTGGAAATCTTGGCCGCGGCCAGGCCCCAGTAATCAGCGGCGAATTTGCTGCCAAAGCCTCCGCCAATGTAATCACACTGGACGTCGACCGCATCGGCCGAGATACCCAGGTCATTGGCGAAACCATCGTCCGTGCCGGAAACGTTCTGCGTGGAAAGATAAGCTTTCAGCTTGCCGTCTTTCCATTCCACGGTTGAACCATGAGGTTCCAGGCAGCAATGCGTGATTGCATCGATCCCGTAATATCCTTCCACCACGTGGTCCGCTTCTTTCAGCAGGCGGGCGATTTCCTGGTCGACGAATTCATCTTCATCATCATCATCACCCGGTTCACGTTCGGTGACCGATTTCCCACCACCCTTGGCAGTCCGGCCCGCCTTCTTGGCTGCCTCCAGGTCCTCGTCATTGGTAAAGGAATCCAACACCTCATAATCTACCTTGATCTTGGAAACACCCTCGGCTGCCGCTCCTTCACTTTCAGCGGCAACGACCACCAGCAATTCACCTTGCCAGCTGATTTCGCTGCCAGCCTTGGCATGATCGAAAACGTGGATGTGAACCACGCCCGGTACCTTGGCAGCTGCCTTGGTATCGATCGCCTTGATCTTGCAATGCGAGTGAGGACAGCCCAGCGCCCGGGCAATCAATTGGTTCTTGAGGTTAATGTCATACGTATACTTGGCTGCGCCGGTCGTCTTGGCCAGCGTATCCAAACGCTTGTGATCTTTACCGATCACCTTGGCGTCTTTGCGCGACGGCCAGTTATAGGTATTACCCTGTTCTGCTTTCTTATCCTGAAATACTGCCATCACTTGCCTCCTTTCACCACGGAGACCACAGCCTCGATGATTTGTGAATAGGTGCCACAACGACAGATATTGCCGTTCAATCCTTGCCGAATCTCCGCCTCCGTGGCCTTTGGATTCTTGTTCAAAAAGGCTCGCACTGCCACGACGAATCCCGGCGTACAAAAACCGCACTGAGATGCATCGTACTCGGTGAATGCCAGGGGTACTGCATCCGGGTTCTCACCACCGAGGCTCTCCACGGTTTCGATAGCCTTCCCCTTGCAGGTCAGGGCCAATGTCGTGGAAGCGGTCTTCGGCTTACCATCGATCATGACCGTACTGGCACCACTACTGCCATCGGAACTGACCGGCTTGGCACCTGTCAAATCCAACTGGTAACGCAAGACCTCCAGCAAAGTGGTCCGTGGCTCCACCGCTACCTTGTGATTCTTTCCGTTGACCTTCAAGGTCATGTCTGTCGATCCCTGCACTAACGTTGCCGTGGGGACCTCTGCTGCCATCGCCTGCTGACTCTGCCAGGCACTGGCAGCAGCCACTGCACCCGATCCTTTCAGGAAGGACCGGCGGCTGACTCCAGATTTTCGTGTTGACTCCGTCATACAGTTCACCTTCGTTACAGTTGGGGTGACACAGATAGTACAAACCAATCGCCGTGCTCAGCCACGAGCCCCCGGAGCCTCCTGATCCATGTCCGGGATCATGGCTGTTGTGCCCCCGATTATAGGACCTGCAAATCACGATTCAACTAAGCTAGAAGGAGAATTCTTTTTTCTCCGGAATCGAGCCGCTGTCCCCCCCGGGGTGCCCAGGAGTCATAAGATAGGCAAGCAGGGGCCGCTCAGGGCTGCGAATCAGCGACCGGGCGTTGCCTCAGGTCAATCGCCCCCTGGCAGCAATCGCAAGGTTTTAACTCGTACATGGCAATGGCACAGATTTCACACCAGTAGTCCACTTCGACCTTTTTTCCTTTTTCGTGAGCATAAACGCGGATTATCTGGAGCATGGAAGAAGCCTTTAACTGGCGAACCAACAATTCGCAATCCAGTTTTCGCAAGCGTGGATCCTTGCGAAAAGCCCGACCACGAATGTCTTCCACGATGGGAAATAGTTGTCCCTGGGGCGTTTCCAAGGCCAGGATCCGCTGAGCGGCCTCCGGTACCGTGCTTATTCCATAGCGACGTTTGAGCACTTCGTGCAGCCAGACGACACGACCACGTAACTGTCGCATTTTATAGAGATCTGACTTCTCCTTCGCTGGCTCCGTCGCCACCTTGGCCACGGGTGGGCTCGACGGTTTTCTTTCCTGGCCGCTGCCAACCACCAGCGTAGTTGCCAATACCCACCAGGCCAGCAGGGTCCGAACAGCCGTGCGACGGGCTGGCTTCAGCGACTGAAAACATGTCGGTCCGTTGATCATCTCAAATTACTCAGCAGCCTGTCCCACGATCACCAGGTCCAACGGTTGCTTTTTACTAACCGTACCCATTTTCGCTTTCCCCTGGAGACGAACGATCCACCAGTCATGTTCCTCGTTATTGCGAATCGGGCCATCCCCCTTGAGACGCTGCAACGCCAGCAACCCGGGATGCGTGGACTCCACGGCCTCGGCACTGGCCTCGGTTAATTTCTCGTAATCAACGTTGGCGGCCGACTTGTCCAGCGAAGCTTTCATCAACAAGAGAAAATCACGTGTCGGAGAGGTACCCACGTGATCTCCGTTAACCGGTTGCTGGGCATACCGCAACGTGTAGACACCCTTCGCGATATCCTGGTCTCGAAAATCACTGCCCTTGCGGGCATATCGCACCACGCCGATCAATTGGCCAGGTGTGAACGGGTAAATAATGTCGTCACCCTTGGCAGGTGACTTGACCGCCCATTCCTTGCAAAGCCAGATATCACAAACACTGCGTGTTGAGCCACGGATAATCCGTACGCCGGTGGCTGCCAGTTGGGCTGCAATATTTTCAGACAACTCTGTTTTGGGAGGTGCTTCCTGCAATGCTTCCACGCGATGATCTGCGGCATACGCCGAACCACCTATTCCACCCAGCACGACCAAGCAACCCAGCAAGTAACGACTTATCATTCGTACAGTCTCCCAGAATTCACGAGCACAAAGCAACCGACGTTGATATTATATCGCTCGCCAAGGACAACTACAAACCACCTGCCTCAACTGTCCACACAAAACGGCCTCGCCACGCATGGCAAGGCCGTTTTCAAGGAATGATCAGGTTCGGAACCCCAGGTATCAATAAACAAAAGTTGCCATGTAGGAACTTCGATCTCCCGGTGTTGACCAGCGACTGCCCAGCCCCCGCCCCTTGTAATACCCTTCTATCGTAACGCCAGGAACAAACGTCTTGAGTTTGACCAATGGCGGATAGTAAGCAGATTCATTGGAGCAGATACAATCGCTCGGACGCGCTTTTCGCGTGGTCAGTTTCAACATCTTCCCGGCCTGCAGGTTTCCGCGCAACGTTTCCTTATTCAACGACATACTAATAGGTGCCGTATCAATACGGACCACGTACTGGCCGGCCCGGCCGGAATGCTTCCTGGCAAAATCCACGAGAGCCTGCCGTTGCTGCTGATCCGCTCGCTCATCGACCAGAATGACGGATTTCAAATGTTTCGGACCGTCAATCCCGCGAAACCCCAGCGTCTGGGAAGCATCCAACAACATGACCACGTGCAATCCCTTCAGGGAGACACCGTCACGTTCACCCTCCTCGATACTCCATGCCATGATCGCGTTTCGACCACTCAGTCCTACCTCGGCATTGGCAAAACAGGGTCCCGTGTAGACCTGGCACGTGCGACTCTCCAGGTACACGCCCCGTGTCTCACCTGCGAACAGCAACGGGGAACAAAAGCACGTGACAACCAGGGCCATGAAGCATGTGTTGCGAATCATTTATTTTAACCTTTATGCGAAATTCATCCCGGAATGTTAGGTACCGTTCCGGGAACGAGAATATTCTCGACTCAAGCTTTATTGTAATCGACAACCTGTAAGGCAGTCCAGTGAAACTGGCGCGGCTCGACCGATCTCTTGACCACCAGCTGACACCCCACGTAACACACTTCCCTGCGGGACTTTAAACCGTTAATTTCCGGTCACGCGCCGCCACTGGCCAGACTTCCTGCAGGCGATTTCCAGCGACCACGTAGACCTGCTGGTGCAAGGCCGTCGTGGGACAGATGTGCCGCGGGATCGCCAGCAGCCAATCACCAGGTCCCAATGCTGACGCCTGGCTGGTCTTGAGAACCAGGTGTTCTTCATTTTGCAGGATCTCTTCAGCATCAGGCAGTTGGGGAAACATTAATCGCCGCCCCGCGGGCGGATCGGACGCACAGGCCTTGTAGCCCAGGTCCAGGGTCACCGTTTCCGACGTTGGACAACTGATGACCCGCGTCAGGATCCTGGCTGCCGGCGTAAAATCAAGATCCGGAAACAGCTGGCCATAACCGATATCAAAGAAGGTCGTCGTCCCGGGACTCAATTCAATCGTCGGATCATCGATTTCAGCATAGACAGGAAAAGACCCACTTCCGCCGGCCACCATCCGTGGCACGGGATACCCGGAAGCCACCAGGTCATCACGAAATACTGCCACCGACTGCCAGGTAGCCTCGACCGCCTCCTTTCGTTCCGCCAGGTCCGTCTGGTGATTCTGACCGTCGTAGATATGCAACCCACCGGGAACCAGGCCAGCGGTGTTGGCGATTTGCTCGTACAGCAAGCTCGCGGCCGGTCCCGGCACCACCCCCGTACGGTGTTGTCCCGTGTCCATGTCCAGCAGCAGGTCGATGGTCATGCCAGCCTCTGTCATGACCTGCCCCAGCTGGGCAATCGGTCCCGCGTGGTCTGCCGTGGCCGCAAAACTTACCCCGGGATAGGTCTTCATGAAATCCACGGCACGGCCGATGTTCGGCCCCACCAGGTTGTAAGCCAGCATCACATCCGTAACGCCAGCAGTTACCAGCATTTCCGCCTCGGCAAACGTGGCACACTTGTGACGGGTAATCCCACGTTCCAGTTGCAACTGCACGACCTGGGTCATCTTGTGAGTCTTGCAATGTGGCCTGAGTCGGGACGGATCTCCCGCGATACGCACCATTTCATCCAGATTTTCATCGAGAGTTTCCCGGAACACCACCAGCGCCGGTGAAATAATCTGGTCCACGTCTTCTACGTGGTAACGTTGTTCATTCACTGCATGGCCTCCTGGAAATCAAGCCTGAACCGGGAACCGCGAGCGCATGGTACCACGAACCTCGGTGACCACGTAGAGGTAGGCCATACCCTGGCAATCCAACCATGCTGGGGTACCGACCTTGTCAAAGTACCTTCTGGCTGCGTGAGCAAGAGTTGCTCAAGAGGTTTTCTTGCGCGCTTTCGTGGCTTTTTTCTTTGCCGCCGGTGGCTTCCCGGAATCGCGACCTTTCGCTTTTTCCAGTTTATTGATCAAAATTGAATAGCTGGCCAGGGCAGACTCCAACGTCTGCTGCAACTGCTTGATCGCGTCACTGTTCTCGTTCGAGTTCTCCAGCACAGGTCGCATCCACTGGTTCATCAGTTCGAACTGGTTCCTTAAAACATCGAGGATCTCACGTGGTACACGGTGCATCACGGAAACGCGTTGCGTGGGCTTGTCCGGGTCCACCGGAATCGAGCCGGTTGTCAGGGCACGTAATTCCTCGGTCAACTGCAGGATAGCATCCGAGGAGAGCCCACCTCCCGAATTGGAATTCGTGGCAGAAGCTGTCTTCTGCTCCTGGGATCCGGCCACCTGCTGAACCCCGGCATCAAGTGCTTCACGCAACTGATCGATCGATGATTTAACGTCTCCCACGCGTGTCAACAAGGCGGTCTTTTCCGCAGCATCTTCTTCGCTGGCAGCCTCGGCCAGCTGGCTGACACCCTGGGAAAGTGTTTCACGAATATCCAGCAGGCCATCACTGAAAGAGCTGAGTTGGAGAATCACCTGCCCGACCTTATCGTCCGACCCAATTCCTTTCATCTTGATATTTTTCTGGAAAGTACGTTTCATGTTCTTCCAGCGATCTGCTTCCTCGGGCGTCAGGATCTCGAGCATTTCCCTGAGTTTGAGCAGGTTGGACTCGGTATCCGAGGTCAATGTCTGGGCATCATTCTCGTAGTTGGTCAGGATCAGGGCCTGCAGTTCAGCATCGTTCATAATCGGCACAACTTTTTCGGCCATGCGATTCATGTTTCGATAAGATCCCTGCAGCTTGAAAGCCGGCTCTGTTCGATACTCATTCGCCTGGGCAGCCGAGTCAATATACTGGCGATTGACCTGCAGGATGACATCTCGAATACGCATCAGTTTCTGCATGGTGGAAACCATTTCGTTCAATTCCTCGATGGAATAGTTTCCTTCCAGTTCCACTCCCTCGCGCGAATCATTCTGGGCCATCTTGATGATGCTATAGACATCCTGCTGGCTGCGACTGGCCAACTTGTTGAGATGCGAATTGGATGTCAACGCATTCTCCAGGTAACTCATCTCGAAAGCGTCGGCCGAGTCCCCGATAATTTCACCCAGGTTGTAGATATCAGCGCGGTTGGCCAGCATGTCGGGAATCTGGAACTTGTCACCACTTTCGGTATACGGGTTCCCGGCCATGACCACGGCGACTTTTCGTCCCCGCAGGTCGTAGGTTCGACTACGCCCCTTGTAAACACCCTCGATCTTCCGTTGGGCATCACACAGCGAGATAAACTTCTGCAAGAATTCCGGGTTGCAGTGCTGGATATCATCCAGGTAGATCATCACGTTATCGCCCATTTCCAGGGCCAGGTTCAACTTATTCACTTCTTCACGGGCCCCCGCATTGGGAGCCTCGTCTGGATCCAGCGATGTCACGCGATGCCCAATGGCCGGCCCGTTGATCTTCATGAAGATCACGCCCAGTCGATTGGCCACGTATTCCATCAAGGTGGTTTTTCCATACCCGGGTGGCGAGATCAACAGCAGCAGGCCCATCAGGTCCGTCCGCTTGTCTTCCCCCACCACGCCAATCTGCTTGGCCAGGTTATCACCAATCAGGGGCAGGTAGACCGAGTCAATGAGCTTGTTGCGAACAAACGAGGTCAACACGCGCGGCCGAAATTCATCCAACCGCAGGCCATCGCGGGCCAGGTCAACAATTTCTTTCTTTAGATCAATATAGGATCGGTAGTCCGGTACCGTGCGTTCTTCGAACAGTTCCAGTCGCGTGGCAAACTCGTTGTAGTTCAGGTGATAGCTGGAACCCTGGATATTGACATGGTCACCTATCATTCCGGAAACTTCACGATCAACATCTCCGTCAACAACCTGGTCGGTATCAAGTTTATCTCGCATCAACAGGACAGCAACTTCATCCGCGTAAACCCGATCCACTTCTTCCTTGTTATGATCGGCCAGGAAGGCCTCGACCCAGTCCCGGACCAGCAGGAAGCTACTTTCCGGATCACGACTGACTGCCTTTACTGACTCGGCAAATCGCGTTTCAAAACTGGCCTGCTGCAGGTGTGACTGGAATTCGTTGTAGAGGTTGGCCGCTCGCCGACTGACCACGAACCCATCTCCCGCCGACAACTGGGCATACAGGTAGCGAGCTGCCTGGCTCACGTAGTCCACCGAGAACAACTCGAATTCAGCCACGAAGGCTGCCAGTACATCCTGCAGGTCATGGACATATTCTGCCTGCTCGGTGAGACCCGCAAATAGCTGTCCGATTTCGCCGATCCCCCTCAACCGGTCTGCCATCAGCGTCTTGAACTTGGCATCTCCAAAATGTTCCCAGTAGAGAACTCCCAGGGAACGTGCCTGGGCATGGAAACGCAGCAACCCAATGGAGTTATTCATTTCCAGCATGGCCTGCAGTATTTTCTCGGCATCGTGATCGTGCACACCCTTGGCATAGGCTTCGGTGTAGCGGGGCCCCATGAATTGCTGGATATACTCCAGTCGCTGGGGCGTTTCCATGGCCAGCAGATCCTGTTCACTAACCTCACCGCCGGAACGGACATGCTGCAGCAACACGTGGGCCAGGTATTCTCCGCGATAAACACGCTTGTTCTCGGAAACAACTTCCTGGTCCCAGACATCCCGCGTGGCCAGCAATCGCTCATCCTCGATCGTTTCAAAGAAGTCCGTACCCGTCAGATGCAGTTGCATCTGGTCGTCACGCAACACGGTAGTCAGGTCCAGTGCCTGGACGTTGACCGAGAAATGGTGGCGACCCATCTTGATAATGTTTTCGCCATCGACAAACAATTCCTGTCGATCCTTTAATTGCCGGACCGCATCTTCCCGGATCGTCTTGAGCCGACTCTGGACGTCATCCACCTTGACGGAATCTTCCAGTTCCTGGAGTTGACCGACGATATCACGCACCTTGTCAATCATCAGGTCCGAGGCAAAGTAACCGTTGATATCGTTGATGGTTTCGAGGCTGTCCACCCGGGCCTGGATCCCCTTGAGGATTCGCTCGGCGGCTTTCATCAGGGCGGTCGCACGCCTGTTGCGTGCCTCGACCAGCGACAGCTTTCGCGTCTCGAACGCGTTGTAAATTTCTTCGCGCTTGTCCGTTAACTGGATCACGAACTCATCGAACTCGGCGAATCGACCCTCGAGTTCTTCCAACTGGATCATGACCTTCGTGAGGAATTCCTCGCACTTGACCGGGGTATCACAGATATCCAGGTAATTGACGACGGACTGGTTGAGTAGTTTCATCTGGGAATTGAATTCAGCCACACCCTCGACCGACATCAACTCCTTGGCCTTGTTCTTCAGCGCCGCTCGTGACGTGTTCACGATCGAGAAAATTCCCGAGATATTGTCAATAATCTGGGTGCGGTGCGTGGCATCATCGATATCAAGATTGCTGACAATATCGATTAACATTTCCAGCTCTTCAGCACCTTTGGTAATCTCTTCCTCGATCTGGCGTGCATCGCTAACCTTGGTCAGATCGGCAATACTGGAAGACTGCTCCTCGATCCGTTCCCGGTAGGGACTCAGGGAATCAGGTCGCAGCAGGAACTCGATGCAACGGGTCGCCAGCCGGGTCGTGTTCTCGGCAATCTCGGTTTCCAGTGAATCAACCAATGCCTCATCGAGGTAGCGTAAATCCTTGAGTGAGATGAGTTCACCCCGAATGCGACGCAGGTCACTCAAGGACTTGACAAAATCGGTAATGTGCTCGAACCGCTTATGGGTCACATCCGAGATGATTTCCTCGGCCTGCTTGCGGATCAGCGTGGTTTGTTCCAGGGTATTTTGCTTGACCCGCACCACCTTGTCGAACTGGTCAACGGCCGAGACCGCGGCTTCCTTGATACCCTGCAGCACTTCACTCAGGTTCGCTGCAGATTCGTTGTCCAGCCAGAAATAGCCGTCCAGGATATCGGAGGCCTTGCGTACCAGGTCGACATAGAGGTTGGCATACGTATCCTCCTTGTCGATCAGGTTCAGGACCTCAAAACACTCGGCCATGCCACTCACAATATCGCGATTACCTACCTTGTAAAGGAAGGAGTCGGTATTGGTTTCCGGCTGGTATTCATCACTGACGTAGGGTGTTTGCCAGACCTGCAGGGCATGGTGTTTCTGGGGTTCCTCCTGGCTGCGAAAACAGGCCATTTCACCCGCGTGGAAAAAAGCAGCGCCGTGACAAATCACCGGGGTATCCACCTGCTGTTGGATGAGGTTGTAACGCAACAGGACGTAGACACCCGTGTGCTGGTTGTAAAAGACGTAGAGATAATCTTCTCCGTTGGGGGCCGCCAGTCGTTTCTCGAAAATCATGTTCTGCAACTGGTGATCAAACGTCTTGTATTCACCGGTTTGCAGGTAATAGCCATTGGAGAAAATCAGCCCATGGTCGTCCGGCAACAGCACGCAGGCGTGCTCCACTGAATCGATCCGTTGGGCCTGCTGAATCTTCTCGTTGTAGACGATGTAGCGAAACCGCTGTTCCTGGTAGGGCTTGATCTTGAGAATGATGATATTACCGATCGAGGCGTAGTAGATCTCGGCATCATCGAGCACCTGGTCCGGGTCGTCGACCGATTCAGAATAAATCCCTTCTCCCGTATCCGTACTGTTCTCAATCTTGATCGTGAGATCCCCGCCTACCGTCTCCACGAAGACCCGGTCCTCGATGGAAATATGCGGGTGTTCTCCCTCCTGGTGCAGGTCCCTGTGGGTTCGTTTCCATTCGTATTCATGCTGGGCTGGATAACGCACCTCGTGATCGCTGCGATTATCCAGGTAGGTCAGTGTCTCACCCTCGATCAGCCATTTGAATGACTTGACGTCAGCCACGGTCTTTCCCACCTGGAAGACCATGTACAGGTGGGGACCTGACATGAAAAACTTGGAGAACACCGCGTTCTTGTAGTAACGATAGATCTCCTTGAAATCCCGTCGAAACTGTTCGTTACCCAGCAAGTCAAGCGACCTCTGGTGGAACTGCTGGTCCTTGAAATCGTAGACGGCAAAGACGTCGGCCAGGTGGGTTTCCGTTTTCAGGCCAAAGCGAACGTTGTAACCAAACAGGAACCTGTTGCCGATCGCCACCAGGTCACGTGGCACGCAGTTGTGCTCGGTGGTAATGCGCTCGGTATTGAGCAATACCGTCTCGATCGATCCAAAGACATCCTTGCGGGACTGGTTCAGCGTTTCCAGTCGCTCACGCAATTGCTTACCAAAACCATTCAACCGGTTGCGAATGATCTCGTAAGTAGTGCCGTCCAGCACGACTTCTTCGCCGGCTTGAGCATCTTGTTGAACCTCTGCCTGGGCCATGACTGGATATCTCACCCTGAAAGGAAACTACGGAAAGCCACGGGCCCGGGCATGGTGTCACGCGAGACCATCTTCCCCGGTACCTACCCGAAGCTGAATGAACTCACGCGACCCTAGCCGTCTTTTGCCTGTGCTGGCGTGGCACCGCTCAACTTCAACGAGGCGACACGATCCGCAGAAATACCGGCATCAGCAGCCAGCCCCAGCAAACGCTGGAGTTCATGTCGCAAGCCGTCACTGTTGGTCAGTCCCAGCATGCGAGCGATCAGTGCCGCGATCGAGAGATCTTTCAGGTCATCCGTGCTCAGGTTAAACTGAGTCACCATGTCCTGGAGTTTTTCACGGAAGTACTCCGGGTTACCATTAAAGAAGCTATTCTTGACGTCCGTCAGAACACCACTGTTATTGACGAATCGATCAACTGCTTTTCCACCCTTGATCGAATCAACGATCTTGTCAAAGAATTCTGTCTCGCCACCGACGATATCGATACGGGCCGACTTGAGGGCCTCGCCCACGATACGTGACTGAGCTTCGGCAATATCCTGCTGTGCCGCGATAGCCGCAATCTCGATTTCCTTGTCCTTGTTGAGTCGCAGCTTGAATTCCTCGTGATCCTTCCCGACGTCATCAAACAGCTTCATCGACTTGGCTTTTTCCTGGATACCGTTGGCTTCCGCTTCAGCCTTGCGTTGCAGCACCGATGCCTCGGCGTGTCCCTCTTTCTCCAGAGAGGCCGCTTTCGCCTCCTGGACACTCGCCTGGGCCAAGCCAGAAGCAGCCTCATCAGCAACCTTCGCCTCGGCCAACATCTTGGTAGCATGCGTCTGTTTTTCAGCGGCTATCCGATCCGCCTCGGCCACGATCACCACCTCGTCCGAATGCAGCGTGGCTGATTGCTTGGACGCCTCGGCTGCCTTGACTTCCTTTACCAACGCTTCATCGGCCTGCATTTCAGCCTGCGTCACGGTGACTCGCTTGAGCCGGTCAGCCGTGGCAAATTCCTCGGTATCCTTGATTCGCTGCTGCTCTTCCACGACGCTTCGCTCCACGATCACGCGTTCACGAATGACTTCCTGGATATTGCGCTTTTCAACTTCAATCGCCTTGTCCTTCTCGATGTCAGCCAAGGCCACCACGCGTTCGCGTTCGGTCGCTGCCAGGCCACGGTCTTTCTCAACACGTTCGGTCTCGACCGCCTCGGTACGTTCCTTGCTCTTCTCAGCAACCACGATCTGCCGATCCTTGTTCTCTTCCGCCACACGAATTTCTTCCTCGGTAACAATGCGAGCAGACTCGGCCTTGAGACGTTGTTCTTCAGTCACCTTGGCACCCTGGGCTCGCTCGCGGGCGGTAATCTCGGTGATTTCCCGTTGCTGCTTCTCTTCCGCTTCGACCTGCTGGCGTTCCAGGGCCAGGATTGCTTCACGAGCCTCCACGTCCTGCTTCTTGATCACCTTTTGCTTTTCACGCGTGATATCGTTGGACAGGATATGTTCTCTCGCCGTGAGAGCGGTAATTTTCTTGATGCCTTCTGCATCGAGAATGTTGTTCGGGTCCAGTTTGTCCAGGGGCGTTTGCTCAAGGAAATCGATGGCACAATCGACCAGGGCATAACCATTCAAATCCTGACCGATCACGTCCAGCATGGCTGCCTTGAACTTGTCCCGCTCGTCATAAAGCTGCACGAAATTAAACCGCTTACCAACGGTCTTGAGAGCTTCAGAGAACATGGCATCAAACAGCTCTACCATGGACGCCTGTTCGGAGGCACGCTTGCAACCGACCGATTCGGCCACCTGCGTGATATCTTCCACCTTGTTATTAACACGGACATAAAAGGCCACTTCGATATCGGCTCGCACGTTGTCCATGCAAATCAGACCCGCTTCACCACGACGCTTGATCTCGATGCGCTTCAGGGAAAGGTCCATGATGTCAGCGCGATGCAGGATCGGAATCACGAAAATTCCGCTGCCCGTCCTGGCTTTCAGTCCCCCGGCACCGGAACGCACAATGGCCTGCTCCGGACCTACCTTGCGATAAAACTTGGCAAACATGGCCAGTAAACCCACGATGACAATCGCGAGAACGGCCCCCACTCCCGTCAACCATTGCAAGAACTCCACCGCTGCGAATTGTGCCTGTAATGCGATC
>JAYGDH010000201.1:0-1592 GCA_046583055.1 Pirellulaceae bacterium
CGTGTGCTCTTCCGATCTGACTGGTCAGTACCGTGACCTGCGCACTGGGGTGCCGCAGCAAGATCTTGATCAACTCCAGCGCCGCGTATCCGGTCGCTCCCAGGATTCCTACCCGCACGGTCATCGACATCTCCCCCCGCGTACCATTGACTCATGGTCGTTAGTATAGCCTGCCCACCCAGTTTCCCTAGAGGAGTTCTCTCTCTTCAGACCGCCCTGAAGGCTACCGCCGATGCGCTGCCGAGCCGTCAGCTCCATGACAGAGTTCGATCAGTTCCCCCAAAATCATGCTGCTGGCACCCCAAATGACCTGTCCATCCAGGCAAAACGCTGGCGCGGTTAATGCCCAGGGCCCTGGCCGCACCGGACAGGCCTGCACCACGGATGGATCCGCAAGCTCAGCCAGGGACACCTCAATGACATCGGCTACCTCGGAGGGGTTCGCGCGATAATCGAGTGGTCCAGGACAACTGGCAACCACCGGTGTCACCCAGAAGTCGCTGGCAAACACCCACAATGGCGTCAACTGTCCCAGGACATGGTCAGGCGTCACGGTAATCCCCAGTTCCTCGGCAGCCTCTCGCAGCGCCGCCAGCTCAACATCTTCTCCCGATTCGAGTGCTCCGCCAGGAAAGCAAACCTGGCCAGCATGCTGCTGCATACCAGCAGGCCGTACGGTCATGGGGATCTGCCAGCCTGCCGGTGACTGAACTAACAGGACAAGCACAGCAGCCTGGCGGGTGGACGGAAGGATCGGCCCTCGATGACGCCCATAGCACAGGCTGGCGGCAAACGGGCGATGCGACGCGGGTCCGGGCAACGGTTCTTGGAACCGCGCCGCCAGCCAGGCTGGTAGATGCTCGCTATCCTCGCGCCATCGCCTCTCAGGGAACTCGTTCATAGACCTCATAATAGCTGTGCTGGTTCTGTGGCGGGTAAACACGACGCAAAGGCAGTCGCCCGGAATTTCCGAGGTTAGGACGCACCAGGTAGCGTGCTCCATAGTGCTTCATCTGCTTGATCAACAACGCTGGATCCAGGGAGGAAAATCCGCTTTCCACGGTTCGCTTCCAGTACCATCGAGTGAAACGCTCATGCCATTGAATGAGCCCCAGGGCATCCTGCGGGATATCTTTCCAACTGACAACTTCAGCACGATGAGCATACCATTTGAACGTCTGCTGTCGTCGCGGCGTGAGAAATACAGCAGCTGGTGGCGTTTCCCGACGGATCCAGATACATACCTGCACCCAATCACGGTAAATCTGTCGGGTAACTCCCGGTTGCCCCACCACCGCCGGCAACGCCTGCCGGTCTGCCGCTGGCCGGGGATCGCCATGCCGTCGTTGGCCCTCCATCGCCACCATGGCGGTAACCACCACGATCAGCACGGAGAGTTTATAGGCGACCAACCTGGGCCACGTGAGCGCTGCTCTCTCGAGTACCCGTGACACAGCAAAGATCACTCCGATGGGCAACATGGCGTCTGATAACCGAAACCAATAATAACGCAGCAGGGAAGCTCCGATAGCACTCGAGCGGGGGACCATACTGCTAATCAACAGGCCCACCACGCCGATCAGGACACATGC
>JAYGDH010000476.1:0-5008 GCA_046583055.1 Pirellulaceae bacterium
GTAAGACACTGCACTCATGCGGTTGAGCGGTATCGGGGGGGGGTGATGGCGGTTCGCCGCCACCCGGTTTTTATCAAGTCAGGAATCGGTATACAGCCTGCTGAGTTCTTTTCCCGGTCAATTTTCTTGTCCTGGACGTCAGAGTCGTCTACTGTTGATAGGGAACCGCTCGCCATGATATAGTGATCGGGCACAAACATCGCCCCGGGATGCCATGACTCAAACCACTCGCACCATGACCCGAGCACTCTTAGCGATCGTTGGCCTTATACTGGCAAACCCGCTGTGGGCCGACAAGCCGCTGCACAAACAAATCGACCAGCTGATCGCCGCCGGGACAAGCCATGGCTTTGCCAGAGTCGCCGCTGACGCCACGTTCCTGAGACGCGTTTATCTCGACCTGGCAGGAGACCTCCCCAGCGCTACTGAAGCTCGCAGCTTTCTGGAAAGCAAGGACCGCAACAAGCGGACGGCGCTGGTCGACAGCTTGCTGGCGGATCCCAGGTATGGCCGCAACATGGCCGAACGGATGCATGTGATGTTGATGGAACGGCGCGGGACAAATGAACACTGGTCCAATTTTCTCAAGCAATCCTTCCTCCAGAACAAACCCTGGGACAAGCTGGTGCAGGCCATCATCGATCCATCGACAGATGAAGAAGCTACCAACGGGTCCAATTTCTTTCTCACCAAGCGATTGGAAAAATATGGCCAAAATCCTACGGACTTTCCGGGGCTAGCGGCGGATATCGGCCGCCTGTTCCTCGGAGTCGATCTGCAGTGTGCACAGTGCCACGACCATTTGTTCATCGATGACTACAAGCAAGCTGATTTCCAGGGCATGTATGCATTCGCATTAAACACTTTCGTACGAAGGGACACTGAATTTCCGGCCATTGGTGAGCGAGTGATGAAAGCTCCGCTGGAATTCCAGTCGGTGTTTGGCGGGGAGCCCCAAAAGACCGGGCCACGCATTTTTCGTGGTCAGGAAGTGGAGGTAGCCACGTTTGAGAAAGGTGAGGAACTGGAACCTAAAACCGATCCGGACAGCAAGGCACCAGGCGTTCCCAAATTCAGCCCTTTGCGCATCTTGGCTAAACAACTCCCGACGGATCAGAATCGCTTCTTTGCACGCAATTGTGCCAATCGACTCTGGTACTTGATGATGGGCCACGGCATCGTCTACCCACTCGACATGGACCACAGCGACAATCCGCCTTCGCACCCGAAGTTGCTCGATTTACTCGCCGAACAACTTATCGAGCAACAGTTCAACGTCCAGTGGCTACTGCGCGAAATCGCTCTCTCCGAGACGTACCAGCGCAGCGGCTTGCTACCGAAAGATGCTACGCCGGTCCAACCGGCGGAGTACCGGACCTTTAAACAGAAGGGGCTATCCGCCGAACAACTCTGCTGGTCGATGCTGCGTGCCACTGGAGAGTTGGATCGTGTCACTGCTGACGAGGACGAGGTGACCGGTTTGCCGGCCGTGCGTGCGAAATTCATGGCAGCCTACGCCAACCCACCGCGGGAACCGGAGCTCAAATTCACACCGGCCGTACGAGCTGCGCTGTTCCTGCTGAATGACGAGACCATCGTCCAGTGGACGATGCCGCGGGAGGGCAACCTGGCCGAGAAACTGACGGGCATGACAGACAACAGTGCCGTTGCCGAAGAACTGTACCTCGCGATCTTCTCCCGTTTTCCCGCCAGCGAAGAATCCGAAACCGTGAATCAACACTTGAAACAGGCCGAGGCGCGAGCCGCAGCGGTCTCGCAGCTGGTCTGGGCACTCCTGGCATCCGTCGAATTCGCCACCAATCATTAACCCAACACCACCTGGCATCACCATGCTCTGCACGCCACATGAACACCAGCTCAGTCGTCGCCAATTGCTCGGTTACGGGGCGGCAGGTACGTTGGGACTCGGGGGGCTCGGCGGCCTCGTGCAGCCGACCTTCGCCCGGCAACTCAAGCAAGACCAGAAGCAGGTGCTGTTCATCTGGATCGATGGTGGCATGAGCCAGCTGGAGAGTTGGGATCCAAAACCAAACAGCCAGTTCGGGGGCCCCTTCCGCACGATCCCGACGTCGATCCCAGGGATTCACGTCAGCGAGCTGATGCCCAAGACCTCCCAGCTGATGCACATGCTGGCGGTCGACCGGGGAGTACACACTCAGGACAATTCCCATTCGGCTGGTGTCCCACGTATCAATCGTGGCGATCCCAAGGATCGTGGGGTGATCTACCCTTACTTCGGCTCGGCCGTAGCTAAGTTGATTGGACCAGGTGAGAGTGGCTTGCCTCCCTATGTCTGGGTTAAACCAGGCAGTGGCGGCTTCAAATTCACCGATGCCGGTTTTCTGGGACCACAATACGGTGCGCTAGCAATTGGTGAGGGTGAACCGCCTCCGAACTTATTGCGTCATCCCTCGGTCACCCCGGCACATGATGATATACGCAATAGTCTGCGAGATCTTGCCGACGAACGGTTCGCTCGCAACCGGCTGGCATTGGCCAGGGACGCTCAGAAGTTCGTGTTTGACACGGCCAGGACCTTGATGCAGCGTCGCGAGCTGTTTGATGACCCCGACCCGAAGGATGTGGCGCGTTACGGCGACACACCACTGGGCCGTGACATGCTGATTGGTCGAAAAATGCTCGAAGCGGGTGTCACATTCGTGAAAGTCAACTCCTACGGCTGGGACACGCACGGAGACAACTTCAACGGTCACGCCAGCCTGATGCCCCGCTTTGACCAGGCTTTTTCTGCGATCATGGAAGATCTTGACCAACGCGGCATGCTGGACAACGTGCTGGTGATTGCCATGAGTGAGTTTGGTCGCACGCCGCGGATCAATGGCCACGTGGGCCGTGATCATTGGCCGGAGGCATGGTCTATTGCCATGGCCGGACGAGGCATCAAACGCGGCGTTGTGATCGGTAAGACTAATGACCTGGGGACATTTGTGGATTCGGACGAGCATGATATCGGCCATTTCTTTCATACCTGGTTCCATGCCCTGGGAATCAACTCGAGCGAAACGGAGTACGACAATAACGGCCAGCCGCTTCCCATTGCCCACGATGACTGTGGACCAATCCAGGAGTTACTTGCCTAACTTCAAGTGAAACATAGATCCATGATCGCTGACTTAACACCTGAACAATTGAAAGCGCGGTACGAGCCGAAGCCGGCACGAGTGGCGGCAACGGAGCGGCAGTTGCATGCTGCCCAGTTCACGCCCGCTGGCACGCGCCTGATCGCCGGCGGTTACGATTCGCTGGTGAGGCTTTGGGACGTCACGGCAGAGGAGCCAGCCGAACTGGCAACAAATGACACCCACCAGGGCTGGGTCCAGGGATTGGCACTTCATCCTACAGAAAAGCTCGCCTATACCGCTGACTCATTTGGGCGATTGCAGTGCCTGGGTTATGCGAATGACACGCTGGACGTCAAGTGGTACCTGGACAATGCCCATGACGGATGGATCAGGGTCGTCGCCATCAACAAGGACGCCTCGACACTGGTCAGCGCTGGGCGGGACAAGACGATTCGCAGCTGGAATCCTGTCGATGGTGCGGCACGCAGCACTCGCAGCGTAGAGGGTGCCGACATTTACCAGTGCGTCTTTCATCCCGATGGAAAGCGCTTTGCCAGCGGTGATGCCCACGGCACGGTCACTCTCTGGTCCGTTGACCAGCAGGCCCCCCTCGGTAAGTACGACGCGAGTGAGTTGTTCTCCGTGCAACGTCTGCAGGATGTCGGCGGAGTCCATACGCTGATGTTTTCGTTGGATGGCGCAGAGCTTTTTGTCGGCGGCACGCGTCCCAAGAACGGTGGTAACGTGCAGGGAGAGCCACTGCTCCTGGTCTTTGATGTCGAGACCCAACAGTTGGTCGAGACGATCGAACTGGGCCCCGCCTCGGACGTTTATGTTCAGCATGTCCAGCAACACGTGGATGGTTTTCTGATCGCAGCCACCAGCGGCAACCCCAACCAGGGCAAGCTTCACCTATTGCGACGAGGCGACAAGGAACCATTCTCAACGACTACCAATCTCTCCAACTGCCATCACATCAGCATCCACCCCTCTGGAGATCGGCTGGCAGTAACGACAACCAGCCCAGGTAGCAACGGTAATGGTCGGCCACTCAAGGACGGGCAGTACGTCGGCAACCACACACGCGTGCACCTGCTGGAGTTTCCGAACCCAAAGGCCGCTCCTGAATAACCGCTGCAACTGCTCACCGCTGGATCATCACTCTGTGTCTCTGCTGCCAGCGAAAATCGTGACTGCCGAGAGGCGATTGCGGAGTCGATCCACTCCCGCATTCGACAAGCCTGGATTTTGCTGGACATCGAGATATTCCAGGCTTACCAGTGGCTCCAGCGGTGTAAGGTCCGTGATCATATTGCGTTTAGGTCCAGCGGCTTCAGTTTCGCCTATTATAAAGCAAGCGGTGGCAAGCGGGAGTGGAGAGCACTCGCCGACTTCTAATCCGCAGGTCGGAGGTTCGAATCCTGCTGGGCGTACTGAGTCGTTTTGGAAGATAAGCACACCTGCGCATCAACAGGAATCGCAGTGTTTTGTGTGTTTAGTATATCTTCTATCACGACTGCACATGGCTGTTCTGTGTCGTGCATCACCCTCTCAATCACCATGTCACCATCAAGAGCCTTGGTGAAATCCTCGTCAGTCACGTTGAGGTAATGTTTTGCAGCAACCGGCTTACTGTTACCCATCCAGTAACAAATTGCAGTCATACAAGTTTGACGAGAACAGAAAAGATCACGTTTGGGATGACGCTAAAACAGTTCCTTTGTACTTCATCAAGCAGTATATTGAAGAAGTGGAAGAAATCGAGATTAGTAATATCACTATCTTTCTTCGTAAGGCCATCGAATTAGATCCCCAACTGGTGATGGCCTATTACAATCGAGGAGCTGCTTATTACAACCAAGGCGAATTGGACAAAGCGATTGTTGATTTAACCAAGGCAATAG
>JAYGDH010000554.1:0-12396 GCA_046583055.1 Pirellulaceae bacterium
AACAAGGTCTACGCACTGGACGGCCAGACCGGTGAGTTCCAATGGGAATTCAAGACCCGGAATCAAATTACCTGTTCCCCGACCATCGCTCGTGACGGCACCATTTACATTGGATCATTCAACAAGAGGATGCATGCCCTGGATGGCCAGACAGGCAAGGAACGATGGTCCTTCAGGTCACGAGCGTTCATCAGTTCTTCCCCGGCCATCGCGAAGGATGGAACGATCTATTTCGGCACCTGGGACAAGACCTTCCTGGCCCTGGACGGCCAGACAGGAAAAGTCAAATGGAAACTGCAGGCACCCGGTTATATCACTTCCTCCAGCGTGCTTTCCAGGGATGGCACGATCTATATCGGGGCTGGATCGACGGTCACTGCCATCGCGGGTACAGGGCATGGCCCCCAGGCATCTGCCTGGCCCATGCGGGGTGGCAATGCCCGGCACACGGGTCGCGCCACGTCATCGTCACCCGAAGCCAAGGCACCATAGCCTCCGTTTACTCATGGTGCAACGCTTCGCTCGGGTCCATAAAAGCTGCCTGCATGGCCGGGCGACATCTGGTAGGTCACCGAGAGCATTGCGCCTCATGCAGGCTTTTTCCTTACCGTCTGCCGGGCTGGTTTAACGAAGGTGTTTACATCCCCAGGCAATCAGGCCGGCCAGTGAATCCACTCCCAATTTTTCCTTCAATCGCTGCTTGTACGTATTCACGGTCGTCACCTTGATCCCCATGGCCTGGCTAATACTGTCGGTTCGTTTTCCGGTAATCAGTTGTCGCAGGCATTCCACCTCCCGGTCCGTTAACATCGCACTGCCTTCCGTCACAACCGGTACCGAGGTAATCATGGCCACCACGTCATCAGTATCCACCGGTACGGCATGACAATCATAGGCATGCTTCTCGCCATTGAATTCCAGGTTGGCCCTGACCGTTACCGTCTCGCGATCAAAGACGACCCGTTGAAATGCGTTGCGGATAAGGTCACTCTCTTTCTCCGTCGACACCCAATCCCAGGGACAGCTATAGATAATGTCGGCGGGCGAGTGATACATCAGGGGCTCGGCAAAAACAATACGCCCCCGGGCATCGTGCAGGGTAACCAACGGAGTCAGCGAGGAGTGTGGCATGAGGTCTGTGTCCAATTCAGATTAACGACCTATACAGTATAGCCGACCTAAGCCTGCCGTGCCTCACCAGCAGGTATCTAGTCGCATTCTGTTTCTACACGGGTGGCGGATCCTTCAGCTGGTGAACAACGCTGAAAATCACTGTTCACCCAGGGCCTGACCAACTGTTGACAGCCCCTCTCGATACCCGGCCCGGTACTCGTGTGCGAGAATCCCGCTAACATTGCTGACAGACAGGACGACGTTAGAGCGTTCTGCCACGTGCAACCACGATCGGGGCGCGGTAGGATGGGAACCCTTCCGTGGTCCGATAGCCAAGGACCCCTGTTTATCTTTATTTGTTCAACGGAATCCTGTTATGCCATTTTCCTGTCTCGCCATCGATCGTCTCCTGTACGCCTGCGTCTGCCTGTCGTTGATCGCTGTTTCCGGCAATGCCGCGGAAGTCGCCATTTCAACGGACCTGGGCAAGGTGGAAACCAATGTTCGCTGGTTCCAGGCCACGGACATCGGACTGGAAGGAAAGGCCTGGGCGGAAACAAAATCGCCTTACCAGCGATTTCCCGACAAGGCAGAGGCCGTGGTACGGCCCCCGGTCTGGAACCTCAGCCAGCACTCGGCAGGCATCGCCGTCCGCTTCAGCACCAACAGTTCGACACTATCGGCTCGTTGGACGCTTACCTCGGCGCGGCTGGCAATGCCCCACATGGCGGCCACGGGAGTCAGTGGCCTGGACCTCTACATCAAGACAGTGACCGGTTGGCGATGGGTGATCACACCGAAACCGAGTGCCCAGTCCAATACCGCCGTGCTGGCCAGGAACCTACCGACGGGTAAGCATGAATTCCTGCTCTACCTGCCCCTGTACAACGGGGTCTCGAGCGTCGAGGTCGGTGTCGATCCTGGTGCACAGATCTGGAGCAACCGCTACACGGGCGAGGCGGCCAAACCGCTCGTCTTCTGGGGTACCTCGATTACCCAGGGAGCCTGCGCTTCACGGCCTGGCATGGTACACACGGCAATCCTCGGTCGACGTCTCGATCGCCCCGTCGTTAACCTTGGATTTTCTGGTAATGGTCGCATGGAACCAGAAGTCGCTCGCTTGTTGGCCGAGATCGATGCGGCCATCTATATCATTGACTGCTGTCCTAATCTCAAGGGGGAAGAAGTGGCAGCACGGACCGAACCCCTGGTAGCCATCCTGCGTGAGAAACGGCCTGACACTCCCATCCTGCTGGTCGAGGATCGTAACTATGCGGATGCCTTCCTGGTTACTTCGAAGCGAGCCCGTAACGACGGCAACCAGGCTGCCCTGCGTGCTGCCTACCAGCGATTAACTACCAAGGGGACGAAACACCTGCACTATCTCGAGGGTGATCGTTTGCTCGGTCGAGATGGTGAGGACACCGTGGATGGTTCGCATCCCACTGACCTGGGATTCGTGCGTCACGCCGATACCTTTGAAGCGGCCCTGCTGCCGATCCTGGGTGGGTCACGCGGATTCAAGTGGTACAAGGGAAACCTGCACACCCACACGCTCTGGAGTGACGGTAATGATTTCCCCGAAATGGTTGCGGACTGGTACCGGCGGCACGGCTACCACTTCCTGGCCCTGTCCGACCACAATATTCTCAGCGAGGGTATGAAATGGATGAATATCAAAGCGATCGAATCTCGCGGCGGCACGACAGCGCTGGCCAAGTACCTGGCTCGCTTCGGTGACCGGTGGGTCGAGACGCGCGGGAGTCGTGAACAGGGGAATCTCGAGATTCGTTTAAAACCGCTCTCGGAAGTACGTCCCCTGGTGGAAAAACGGGGAGAATTCCTGATGATCCCCGCGGAAGAAATCACGGACCAGGGAGTGCATATCAATGCCACGAACATCGGCCGGTTGATTCCACCCCAGCGCGGAAAGACCGTCCGTGAAACGATCCAGAACAACCTGAGGGCGGTGGCTGCCCAGGCCGAGGAACTCGGACGCGTGATCATTCCACACCTCAATCATCCCAACCTGGGCGACAAGGGAATCTCGGCAGAAGACCTGGCCGCGCTGGTACAGGACGAATTTTTCGAGATCCACAACGGGGTAGAAGGTGATGGTGACCTGGGCAGCGACAAGCGGCACAGCCTGGAAACCCTCTGGGATATTACCAGCACCCTGCGACTGACCCAGTTCAAGGCGCCACCCCTGTATGGCCTGGCGACGGATGACAGCCATCATTACCATGGCAAATCCAAGGCCTCCCCTGGCCGTGGCTGGATCATGCTGCGGGCCCGGCAACTCACACCGGAATCGATCGTGACTGCCATGCAGCGCGGCGATTTCTATGCTTCCAACGGGGTGGAATTACTGCAGGTCGATTTCGATACCAAGACAGGAACACTGCATATTGAAATCAAACCTTCCGGAACGGCACGATTCACCACGGAATTCATCGGTACCCCGGTCGAGTTCGACGCCACGTCGAAACCTCGCATCAACAAGAAAACCAAGAAGAAGATTCCCGGTACTCGCAACTACTCGGCTGACGTGGGAAAGGTGTTCAAGAGCGTGCAGGGATTGACGGCCACCTACCAACTGACCGGCAAGGAACTGTACGTACGCGCCCGGATCACCAGCGATCAGGCCCCGGCCAATCCAACCACGGAGAGTCCTCGGAGCCAGGCCTGGACGCAACCGGTGGGGTGGCAAAAGCACCTTGAATAACGGCGTGGAACGCCCATCCCGGTATCAAGGTTTCGGATCGACCTGCCAGTTTTTATTCCGGCGCGTACCATAGTAGGGATAGTAATCCCAGGGGGCAGCGAGACCGAGCGCACGTGGATCCTTCGTCTGGACCAGGCGGTCCTGGAGTTGCTGGCTGAGTCGCTTCCGAACCCTGGCATAGGCAGGATCCTCGGACAGGTTCGACAGCTGACCAGGATCGTCCTTGATCCGGTAGAGTTCCTCGACCGGGCGCCTGGCAAAAGCCGCTGCATAATATTTCTGGAAACCATCCTGGCCCTGGTGATCCATGAGCAGTTGCTTGGTCGGTGAGGAATCTACCTCCCCAAAAGGAATATCGCGTGCACAAAACCTGCGATCCGGGTTACCTGCTGGCCAGCGACCCGCTTCGTAATTCCGGATGTAGAGGTATTCGGCCGTGCGTACGGCGCGGCAGGGATACCCCTTGCCTCCCTGCCGGCATCCATCGTGTCGTTCCATGGCCACGTAAGCACTGTGCCGTTCCGTGGTAGGCTTGTTCTCCAGCACATCGGCCAGGCTACGAGCGGTCATCATCGAGGGTGTGGACAAACCGGCTGCAGCCAGGAAGGTGGGCGCCAGGTCGCTGAGATTGACAAGGCCGTCATAAACACGACCGGGAGCGGTCATTCCGCGGGGCCAGCGAATGGCCAGTGGCACATGGGTGCCGGCATCATAGAGACTGGCCTTGGCCCGTGGAAAGGGCATGCCGTGATCGCTGGTGACCACGACAATGGTATTCTCCAGCTGACCGGATTTCTCCAGGAATGCAATCGCGTGGGCGACCATCGCATCAAAATGCTCGATCTCCACGAAGTAATCGAGCAGGTCATTTCTCACGACCGGATGGTCGGGAAAGATCGGTGGCACGATCACCTTCGCAGGATCCTTGCCAGTTCGTTTCCCCACACCCGGCTCGAACCCCCGATGGGGTTCGTGGGTTCCCAACCAGAAGCAAAAAGGTTGCCCACTGGAAACCTGCTTCATGAATTCATCAAAGTTTCCTGCGTAATCCTTGTTGCTCATTCCCCGGAAGGGAGGTTTCGCCCTGCGACCATTGAATTCCTGGCCTGCCGGGTTGGTAGTTCGACCTCCCGGTTCAAGTCGCCCGGGGCTCCAGCCCTTGCCAGTAAACCCGACGGCATACCCTGCATCCTGCAGGCGCTTGGTATAGGTAGTGAACTTGGCTGGCAGGGTGCTGTGAATATTTCCCGCTTCCTCCAGCCGCCAGATCGACTGCCCGGTCAGGATGGCACTGCGCGACGGCCCACAGGTGGGGGCATCGCAAAAGGCCCTGGTAAAGCGTATTCCCTCGCGGGCAATACGGTCAAAAGCGGGTGTCTTGATCTGTGGTTCACCGTTGGCCCCGGTGTGCGCGTAACTCTGGTCATCTGAAATACAGAACAGGATATTGGGGCGCGGTTGCGCCGCATCCAGCAGGGCCCCGGGAACCAGCATCACAACCAGGGTGAGTTGGAACAGGAGCACGCGCGTCGATCGATTCATCACAACAACCTTCCGTGGCACACTTGCCACCAGGATTTCACCAGGGAACTGAATAGAATTACTGTTTTACCTCGGTCGAGTCAGCAATCACGATGGCACGCTGAAGCGTCTCCGTGATCGTGTTGGCATCCAGTCGATTACCAATACCCTGGCCACGAAAGCGAATCGCGTGTGTCGACTTGAGTTCACCGCGTCGATCGGAAATCGTGCACCCGTTGATGGATACGTGGCTGCTGTTATTCACGTCGATCCCGACCGGGACACCGTTGATGAACTGGCTGCCACTGATCGTCATCCGATTACAGTTTTCCAGTTCCAGCAGGGACGCACCGGAAGCCTGGCCCTCCTCGGCTTCATCCAGGACCTGGCATCCGGAAAGAATACAATCGGTACTGTTTTCAAAACGCACGCCGGTACCGAGCCGGGGCGTATGTCGGCGGAAATTATTTCCCGTGACATTGATCATCGATGAATCCTCGACCAGCAGGTTCCGGTTTTCACACGAGTAAATGCAATTGCCACTGAGTACCACGCCGTGGCATCCCACCAGGTGCACGTTGTTCACCTGATTACCAATGATATTACCGGTAATGGTCCAGAGCCGTGGTGAGATCGCCTTGGGATTTCGGTCATGGATCCGAATATTGGCTCCGCCGGGTGACGGGGTCGCCTGGATCGTATTGGAGGCTACCGTGATCTCGGCAACGCTGGCCGTTTCCGCCGTCGTGTCGATAAACAATTCGGCCGTCGGCTCCGGATCGGTCTCGTGCTCGGCATGATTGTTGTACTCGATATCATTACCAGTGATCTGCAGGTTTCGGATTTCCGATCCTTCGATTCGGATGCCACCCAGCCGATTGTAGCTGATATGGTTACTACTGATAATGATCTGATGCAGGTTGACCTGGTCCATGAAAATACCGACGCCGGTATTGAAGTAGAGATGGCACTGGTCAATCAAGACATTTCGGTTTCGCTTATGCAGGTGAATTGCGTGTCGGACCTTGCGAATCAGGACCGATGAGATCGTCGCCTGCACGGTCCCGGTCAGGTAAATCCCATCTGCCTGGGGATGTTCCCCGGCGATCTCAAGGTTCGAGATCGTTGGAAACCGTTCTGTTTTCCAGACGCTTTCACTGTGCGTTCCCGGGTCACCGGTCCCTCCGTGGCTGCCCGTGATCTTGAGGGCCGGACCCGCACCTTTCATGACAATTCGCGCCGTGCCACCATCACCGCTGATGGCCAGGGGACCCTGGTCCTTGAGATCGATTTCTATCGACTTGGAAATAACATACGTCCCCTGGGGAAAAATGAGATGCTGATCGCTCTCTGCGATGGCATGCAGGATCGCCTCGGTGTCATCTGTCTTGCCATCACCGATGGCCCCAAAATTCTTAACGTTACTCATCCGGGTCGAGTCCTTATGGCGTGAATTGAGAGGAAGCAGTTATCACGAGTTATCGCGTATCAGTCTAGAGTGCTGGGCCGCGAGGTTCAACAAGCCAGGCTTTCCCAGGACGAACGAGATGCCATGGGAAACCGGTCACCTTTGACCGGGCATCACACTTCCTGGCCGGGTCCAGGACCACCGATGAATCCTGGCTGGCGACACGCCCCCTGCAGAGAGAGGTAAATCGCGAAACTTTTATTTCCACGCATCGCAGATGATTTGCAGCCATCTCGTCGCCACGCTGATTGGCGTTGTGATATTCCGGCTCGCGACCTAAGATGCGCCGGATTTCAGTGAATCACCCGATAGCTTCTTTGCTATCGGCGCTTGTCAAGGAGAAGATGTGCTATGACCGTAACGAATCCGGCCTTTTCCCAGTGGCAGTCAGCAGCCCAATCCGGGGAACTGGAGTACCACGTTTCAAAGAAACCGAAGCCGGACCGCAAACTCGAAAAACTCAACCGCCTGTTATTTGAATCGTTTGGTTTCAAGGCAGATGACTTTACCGACAAGACAGTCGTTGATATCGGAGCCGGATCCCACTTGAGAACCCGCTTCTTTGCAGGCGCCCAGATCCATGCTGTTGAACCCCTGGCCGATGCGTACATGGAGCAGATCCCATGGTGCGAATTGAACCATGCGAGCACGATTCATGCGATCCCTGCAGAGCAGCGAATTGATGAACTCGCCGGAAAGGCGGAGCTGGTGGTCTGTATCAACGTCCTGGATCACACCTACGATCCCGAGACGATTCTCGATAATATCCATAGCTATCTCCATGACAATGGCCACTTCCTGCTGTCCGTCGATTTACACGGCGAGACACTCGATGGCATGCACCCGGTCGAACTGACCGATACCAGCCTTGCCGAGATGCTCATCGGGCAGGGATTTACCATCGATCATGGCTATCGTTACCTCTCCCATCGGCGCAGCTATGGTCACGGGGATGCCCTTACGTTCGTTGTTCACAAGCGACGTCCTGGAGAACCACCTGAGAACGCGGTGACTATCCAGGATCTTCGTACCCCTGGCCAACTTCGTACGGAAAGATTGTTTCTGCGTGGACACAGTATTTGTCGCCGCATCAAACGCGTCTTGACCGGCGAGTCACGAACCGTGCGACGCCTGCTGGGACGAGCTGCCTGAAACCGAAAGCCTCGAAACACGCTGCAAAAAAGTCATTTCCCTCCCAAGACTTGACGAATCGCCTTCCGCCCGGGAAAACAGCAACGAATCGACTGCACACACGTGGCAACCGACCGTGCTGCTGCGCGAATTAGATCGGTTTGAGCTGGAGCAGTTGTTGCAGACTGGGTGGTTTTCCTCGAGAATTCCCCGGTAGGTTCGAGTGCCGTCTCGGCTACTGACCTTTAACATCCACTCAAGTCGTATCCGAGATCACCTGCCGATGGTCGGCAGTACAGGATTCCCCCCCTCTATCCAGCAGGAAACACCGTCATGATTCGCACGCTCACCGTTGCAGTCACTTTCACGCTCTTTCTCAGCTCGATGGACCAGGCGTTTGCCCAATCGGAGAATGGATTCGTCTCGCTGTTCAATGGCAAGGATCTTACGGGATGGGTGGATGTCAACACGAGCCCGGACACCTGGGCCGCCCGAGACGGTTTGCTCGTTTGCAGCGGTAAACCGATTGGAGTGATGCGATCTGAAAAGCAGTACGAGAACTTCATCCTGCACATCGAGTGGCGGCACATGCAGGCCGGCGGCAATTCCGGCGTCTTCGTCTGGAGCGCAGGGGCCGTGCCCGAGGGCAGGCGGTTACCCAAGGGAATGGAAGTCCAAATGCTGGAACTGGACTGGGTCAACATTCACAAGCGCAACGGCAAACCCAATCACATCGGATACATTTCCGGCGAGTTGTTTGGTGCCGGTGGTCTCGAGGCCACACCAGACAACCCGCGCGGCAGGCGCAGCATGTCACGGGAACTCCGTTGCAAGGGCAAAGGCGAGTGGAACGTCTACGACGTCGTCTGCGTCGATGGCACCGTGAAGCTTTCTATCAACGGCAAGTTCGTCAACTCCATCCGTAATTCGTCGGTGCGCAAGGGCTACCTGTGCCTGGAATCCGAGGGAGCAGAAATCCACTTTCGAAACATTCGCATCCTCGAATTGCCGCCCGGCATTACCACGCCAGAGCAGACCGCCAAGGTCATTGAATAACCAATATCCCCTGGCAGACCATGCTGCTACGGGATCAGTACGAGACGTGCCAAGCAGGTCGTATCTGCCGGGGAAATCGATGATACCCCTGGGGCAGAAGCTGCCGACCGACCGAGAGGTTCTGGCATCTCTGCAGGCAAGAACTCTTAGACCCCACTCAACGTCCCACTGATTCCAGCGAACGATTGGGTCTCGACACCAAGTCTTTGCAGTACGGTGACAAAGAGGAGCGACAGTGGAAGTTCTTCGGCTTCTATCTTGCCTCTCCAGCCGGCATCGGTAACGATTCCAGCACCAGCCTGGTTATCTTTATTCCCCTTACCGAACTTCAGATACCGGCCATTGTGAAAGCCGAGATTTTTGCCACCGGCAGAAATAATCGGATAGTTGCGAGAGAGGTGAAAACTGCTGGAAGCAGAACCATGCATGGCAAACGTGTTATCCAGCATGTTGCCCCTGCCAGTCGGTTCCGGAGTATTCTTCAGCTTCTGTACGAAACGACCAAATTCTTCAGCCTGGTAACGATTATAGGTGCCGAGGTTTTCCCAACCCTTGGGCTTCTTGACAGCATGTGTCAGGCCATGGGCACCACCCAGGCCAACCGCCTTTGACAGCAGGTCGTGGGGACCCTCTCCATTCTCTCTACCCAGTTGAAAGGTTGCCACGCGTGTGGAATCACTCAGGAAGGAAAGATAGATCAATTCATACATGGTCTGGAAATAAAGTCGAGCTTCTTTGGGATCTGCATCCAGTTCCAGGTTTCGGGTATCCACCTTGGAGACAGGGGTATCAATCCACTTTTGAGCTTTCGCCAACTTGACCTCGGTATCGCGAACTGCGTCAAGATACTGATTGAGTGTCTGCTGATCACGCCTGGAGAGTTTTTTCCCCAGCGATCGTGTATTGGCAATGAGGAGATCCAGGGCACTCTTGCTTCTCGCCAGTCTTGTGGCAGCATCTTTACCACTGGTCACGAAAAGCATATCAAAGATCTGTTTTGGTTTATTCAACGCTGGAATGGGACGTCCTTCACGACTAAAGGACTGGGTTTGCGCACCACGCGGACCACCGATACCGCCATTGGTAGACATCACCAGGGAAGCATGTCGCGTGAAATCTCCCGCGTGCGCGGCGTAGAGCTGGTCAACGGAAATCGAATTCTTATACGCCCCGTGGCCTCCCGTTGCTGCCCCCGTCAAGTATTGATCGGCATTTGAATGTCCATGAACTTTTCTTGCCGCCGGGTGCGACAGCCCTGAATAAATCGTGATCTCACTGCGCAAGGGCTCCAACACGTCAAGCACCCTGCTCAAGCGAAAGTCTTTCTCGCCGCCCTGGGGAAACCAGCTCCACTCCTTCCAGGCCGGATCTGTCTTGACCGGCAAACCAACACCATCAGGATGGTAGACGCTGAGAAAACGTTTCGGTGTATCGCCTGGAACTGGATTACCTGCAGCAGATGATTCCAACCAGGGCAAGGCCAACGCCACGCCCGCACCACGAAGAAAGTTTCTACGCTGCAGTGAAACGGCATTGTTGTTCATCATCGGTTCCTGACTCTTACTTAGAGTTAAAGATACTGCTCTTTATGATCAAGTGTACCAAGTCGCCCAGGCGATCTCCCTGTCTCCTGAATTCTACTGCCAGGTTATCAATATCGGCATTATCACCAAAAGATAATGATCGTCCCAGAGCATAAGCAGTCATTTTATGGACCATGGCCCTGGAAAATTGATCTTGCCGATCTGTCAGCAGGTATCGCTTCAAACCCACCATCCCGTCCAGTTTCTGCTTGTTGAACAGTTCTGAAGTCGCATCCACGGGCTTGTTCTTGATGCTCGTACGAAAGGTTCCCAGGGCATCGTAGTTTTCAAACGCGATTCCCCAGGGATCAATCTTGGCATGACATGATATACAGGCCGGCTTATTGCGGTGATCTGCGATCCGCTCTTTCAGGGTCATCTTCAAGATCTCGGGATCCGTCAGGTCAACTTCCGGAACATTGGGCGGTGGTGGTGGCGGTGGATCCTGGAGGATACGTTCCAGCATCCAGATACCACGCTTGAGCGGATGAGAATCCTTGCCATCGGAGTTCATCGTCAAGATCGCAGCACCTGTCAAAATCCCGCCGCGATGCGCCTGGGGATCGATCGGAACCTGGCGAAAATGAGGACCATAAACACCTGGAATTCGATAGTGTCCCGCCAGGCGTTCGTTGACCACGGCGTAATCGGAATGGATAAAATCCATGACGCTTCTGTTGCGTTCCAGGACTTCCTGAAAAAAAGCGATCGGCTCTTGCTGCATGGCTTCTTTCAATGAGCTGTCCGTGACATGAGTCACGCTGTCCAGGCCATCCATGCCGAGCCATTGCTGAACGAAATTCTCAGAGAAGCGTCTTGAACGAGGGTCTGCCAGCAGGCGTTTGACCTGGGCAGCCAACACCGCAGGTTGCTTGAGTTTTCCCTGCTGAGCGAGGTCAAGCAGTTGTTCGTCGGGAATACTGGACCAGAGAAAAATCGAGAGACGACTGGCCAGTTCCAGATCATTGATCGTCTTGGGACTCTCGGAATGCTCCGCGGCACCTTCTTGAGTAAGGTAAAGAAACTCCGGCGTGGCCAGGACGGTCGCCAACACTTCCAACATGGCATCTTCGAAGTGTGAAAACCCCGGACGGTACTTGGCAAACAGGGCCATGAACTGATCCACCTCTCGCAAGGTGGCGGGACGACGCCAGACACGTCGCATGAATCGGCTTAGTACCTCACGGCCATATACTTCCTCATCGCTCTTGTTCTTGCTCTCGACAAAAATATCCCGATGGGTTGCGGGCGGCCACTGCGCATAGAACGGAGCGCTGATCTCGATGTGATCGATGAGAACATGGAGAGGTTCTTCCCGATTCGTTGCATTGGAAACGTTTCGAATAGAGAGGAACTCATCCCGCCTGGGGAATTTCGTGGAAAGTTTGCGAAACGGGTTGCGCTGGATGTCACCCAGGGGGATATGGAAATCAATCCATTGTGGTTTATCAGCAGCTGCGGTTACGGGAACATCATGCTGACTGATCACCTGGGAGAAATTGGCATTATTACTGGTATGAGCACTAAAAATCAGCCGCAGACCTGCGTACTCATTCGCCTTCATGTTGCTGCGCCCGGCACGGATGCGAACACGCATGATCCCCTCGTCAGGCAGGAAACGATCCAGGTTCAACTTCAACTCATTGGACCGAGGAAGGACCAGGACAACCGGAGAAACCGCTGGCACTTGCCCCACGATAGCAGCCGGCCTGGGATTCGGCTTTACAGGCGAGAAATGAACACCCTTACCCGATTCCTGGTTAAATAAATGCTGCCGTTTTCTATTGTTGCGATAGTTC
>JAYGDH010000560.1:0-13754 GCA_046583055.1 Pirellulaceae bacterium
TGGGTGGCGGTGGCATGGGTGGCGGTGGCATGGGTGGCGGTATGGTCAACGTTGAGGAAGATCTCTCGTTGGGTGCCAAGAGATCCACTTCCCAACCGATGCCCGCGACCAAGGCCAATGCTCGATTGAGCAAGCCGACCCCAGTACGGACGGTGACTCCAGCCAAGGTTGCCCCGATTGAACTGAAGCCGAATGCTGACCAGTCAGTACAGGAAGCCTGGGAAGTGTATTTTGCACGCCGACAGGAAATGGCAGGTACTGCCCAGCAACAGCATAGTCGACGGTTAAGACTGACCGCCCTGGGACGGATGCAACAGGCCTTGAAGCTCCAGGAAGCGGATAAGGAAGAGCAGGCCCGTAAAATCGTTGGTGACGTGGTGGCCATGTTGCAGGCGGCACTGCGAAATGGTCATGCTCAACCCTGGATGTATGAGGCCCTGTCCATTGCCCTGAAAGTTCAGGGTGCTCCGAAGTCGGAAATCGAGCGAGTCCTGATGTCGGCGGTCGATTTTAGCCAGGACATTGAATCGTTTATGTACATTGCTCTCTATATGTCACAGATCGGGTTGCCGGAACGTGCGTTGCAAGTCTTGCAGGATGTTTCCACGCTCAATCCTTACCGACACGAACCTTATGTCCATGGCCTGGTATTGGCGAAAAAACTGGATGACCTGGAAGCCAAGCAATGGGCAACCCTGGGAATCCTGCGACAAGCCTGGACAAACGAGCATCGTCGCCTGGAGCAGGACGCTAAACGGACTGCGGAAGCAGTGCTGTACGAGTTGCGTCAAGCAAAGAAAACCAAGCAGGCAGATGCGTTTGAGATCGCGGTGAAGAAAGCGGCAGTCCGGGACTGCCGAATCGTGGTGCGATGGACCGGGGATGCTGATATCGATCTGCAGGTTCAGGAACCAACCGGTTCTGTTTGCTCGCTGCGAAACCCACGGACCGCGGCTGGTGGTGTCATGCTGGGTGATACGTTTGCACAAAAAGGCAAGGTGCCGGTTGAAGGATACGTTGAAACTTACGTGTGTCCCCAGGGATTTACCGGCGAATACCGGTTGTTTGTCCAACGCGTGTGGGGCAAAGTGGTAGCAGGAAAAGTCACGGTTGATATTTACACCAGCAATGACAGGACTCCGCATATTCACCAGCAAATCGACCTGGGGAAAAAGGATGCTGTGGTCATTTTCGAAGTCGCCAAGGGGCGACGGGAAGAAGCCGTGGGTCAGCAACAGTTGGCCAACTTGCGGCAAGCTCAGGAAGCGGTCGGGCAAGCGTTCCTGGCCCAGCAGGTAAACGGAGCCCAGCAAGCGGCCCAACTGCGAGCGATCGAAGAATCTCGAGCCGTACGTGACCTGGCCCTGGCCAGGAGACAGGCCCTGAGAGATGGGCGTTTCTTCGCCGGTCGTCGCGGTGCCGTTGGTAACCGTCCTATTATCACGACCTTGCCGGAAGGTACCAACCTGACGATACAGTCGGCCATCGTTTCACCAGATCGTCGTTATGTGCGTATCTCGATTCCGCCATTTCCCCCGATTACCTCGGGCGTGGGAGATGTAAGCACCTTTAATTTTGGTACGGGTGAAGCGGGACGTGGATTGCCCGATAATGATCCCAACCAGGGGCAAGGGCAAGGGCAAGGGCAAGGCGGGAATCGCTAGGTTTCTGGCGGGCACTCCCGCAGGTTCTTTGCCAGACAACATACACA
Source organism: Pirellulaceae bacterium (assembly GCA_046583055.1). Taxonomy (GTDB): domain Bacteria; phylum Planctomycetota; class Planctomycetia; order Pirellulales; family Pirellulaceae; genus JAZADA01. Next base: position 1,712 of record JAYGDH010000560.1, read on the forward strand.
GGTATTCCTGGCCAACGGTTAGGAATACCTGTTCCTGTTTCTTGGCAGTCTCAGGTGCGGGGACGTAGCAGGCCAGCGGCAATATCCAGGTCCAGGGACTCGGTGAGTCCACCCCGGTAGCGTTCCCAGGCGATTGCCCCCATCACGGCATTGTCCGTACAGAGAGCCAGGGGGGCAATGTGCAGTTCGATTTCCGCGGTATTGGCTTCTTCCTGGAGTCGCTCGCGCAAACGACCGTTGGCGGCGACTCCGCCACCCACACAGAGTCGTTGCCGATTGTTTCTCTTGAGAGCGAGAAAGGTCTTGGTAATCAGGCAGTCGACAACCGCTTCCTGGAAACTGGCGGCCACGTCTGCAATTTTTTTCGCGGAGAGATCCAGGCTACTAAAATCGACCCGCCCGGTCCCCGCGATTTCATAACGAACTGCTGTCTTGAGACCACTGAAACTAAAATTCAACGAATCCGTTTCTTTCAGGAACGGGCGTGGAAATCGGTAGGCTGCAGGATCACCGTCGAGGGCCACGCGTGAAATGGCAGGGCCGCCGGGATAGGGCAAGCCCAGCATGCTGGCGACCTTGTCAAAGGCTTCCCCCGCGGCGTCATCAACCGTGCCGCCGATCATCTCGAAGTCGAGTGGTGACTGGCAGTCGTACAGGGAGGAGTGTCCCCCGCTGACGACCAGTCCCGTACAGGGAAACACTTCTTTTCCGGCTGCTATGCGGCAGGCATAGATGTGAGCCTGCAGGTGGTTCACGGCGATCAGGGGCAGGTCCAGGACCAGTGCGAGGGTCTTGGCCGCCATCAGGCCCACCAGCAGAGACCCGGCCAGTCCGGGTTCGTTGGCCACGGCGATGGCGTCCAGGTCTTGCAGTTGCAGCCCCGCTCGTTCCAGGGTTTCGTCGATCACCGGCAGGATTCGTTCGATGTGTGCCCGCGCGGCAATTTCCGGTACCACGCCCTGGAACTGCTGGTGGAGTTCGGCCTGCGAAGCAACGACAGAGGCAATTACTTCGAGTTGGTCGGTCACCACGGCGGCAGCGGTTTCGTCGCAGGTGGTTTCAAGTGTGAGAAGGTACATGATGGGACGCGGTGCTGGGAGGATCAGCCGGGCAGGTCAGGAACATGGTCTGCCGTGACGGTCATTAAGGACGTCTGCGGCCACGGCGTCCACGACTGGGGCGAGGCGTCTCGTTGTTCTCTGGATCGGTGGCGGCAGCAGGTTCTGGCTCAGCAGTCTCTTTCTTCTCGGCCTGCGGTTCCGATTTGGCGGCTGCTGGTTGCTGTTTTGTCTCTTGCAGGAGGTAGTCAATGGCCTTGGAAAGCTGGCGATCGACATAGGGGGTCTCCGACTCTTCAGGTTTCTCGATGGGTTGACCATTGTGGACCACGAGGCGATCCCTGCGATGAATTTCCAGGTCCCGTAGCTCCTGGGTGGAATACTTGATGTCGTAACCCGTGTTGGGTTTGACGCCCCATTCGTCTTCAGGTTTTGCGTTCTTGTCACGGTGGATGTTCTTGCCACTGGGACGGACATACTTGGCGGTCGTAAGTTTGAGCGCACTACGTCCCTGCTCGAGGTTAATGATGTTCTGGACACTGCCTTTGCCCCACGTTCGTTCGCCAACAACGATGGCGCGATCGTGGTCCTGGAGGCAGGCGGATACGATTTCACTGGCACTGGCACTGTAACGATTTGCCAGGACAACCATCGGAAAGCCTTCGAATGTTCCCGTCTCGTGGGCATCCCAGACGGTCTTGGGGATGTTGCGTCCCTCGGTGCTGACAATGCGTCCCTTGGGCAGGTATAAATCGCTGATCTCGATAGCCGAGGCCAACAGCCCGCCGGGGTTGAATCGCAGATCAAGTACCAGGCCACGAAGCTCTTTTTCCTGGAGCTGTTTCATGGCGATTTTTAATTCCTTGGCGGTACGTCGTCCAAAGGAAGTCAGGCAAATATAGCCAATTTTCTTGTCCTGGTCACAGAAATAGATCCAGGCGTCATCCTGGGTACGTTGATAACCCAGCACGGTTTCGACCTGAACGTTGGTTCGCTTGACCTCAACGGTTCGCGGTTCATTGTCTCGAGGATTGACCACGGTCAGTTTGACACTGGTTCCAATTTTGCCTTTAAGACGCTTGACGGCATCTGCCAGTGAAAAATCCTTGGTCGATTCTTCGTTGATCTTGGTGATCCGATCGCCGGCCAGCAGGCCGGCCTTGTAAGCGGGTGTTCCATAAAGGGGGCTGATAATGATCAGGGCATTTCGTTCCAGGCCTACCCGGATACCAATTCCACCGAACTCGTTTTCCACGCTTGTCTTGAAACGTTCGATTTGAGCAGGTGGAATATAAGTGGAATACCGGTCCAGCTTGCGAACCATACCCTCGATAGCTGCTTCCATGAGTTCGCGGCGACTTACATCCTTCACATAATTCCGATCAACCTGGTCGAGGGTATCGACGAAAAGTCGTAAAAGATCGTAGTACTCCTGATCCTCCTTGGCAGAATCTTTCTCCTGCTCATCGCCTGCTTTCTTCTTGGCATTCGTCGGGGCAGGCTGTTGGGGATCAGCAAAGCTGGTGGCTGACCCGCCGGGCAGTAGGCCTAGGTTGACAATGAAAATCAGCAGTAAGGCCTTGATCGACATGTGTAACTGGGCTGTTTTCATTGTAATTCTCTCCTGCACCCGCATGGAAAAGGGATCGTGTCGCACCAACGGTTGGATTCCGGGAAACCTTTCTCTGACCGATTGGCGTGATGGAATTATACGGGATGCCTATATCGGCAGCAACCGAAATGAAATGTGCCGGTCTGCAACGTCCGGAGCAGCAGGTCAGCAGGGATTGGGGAAAAATAGGTAAAACCGTGCTTTCGAATATTACCCTTGTCCGATCTGCGTATTCTTGCCAAGGGGTGGCAGATGAATGTATATAGGTGCTTGGCGGCGAACAGCCCGGATGGTCCCTGCTGGATTCTTAGGCCGTGGTGAGGGAAGGAGGGTGAGTGAAATGGTGTTGTTGGAGTTCAGTATTTCTCCGATGGATAAGGGTGAGAGCGTCAGTCTCTATGTCGCCCGGAGCCTGGATATCATCGACCAGAGTGGCTTGGAGTACCAGTTGCATGCCATGGGGACGATCGTGGAGGGCGAGATGGACGAGGTTATGGCTGTCCTGCAGAAGTGCCTGGAAGCCATGACCAGTGACTGTGATCGGATTACCTGCACGGCTAAGCTCGATTACCGCAAGGGCCACGTGGGTAGGCTGGTTGCCAAGCCAACTGCTGTGGAAACTCACCTCGGACGCCAGCTTAACAAGGGGCCAGTGAGCGATTCATGAGTCGTACCGATGTTGTCATTGTGGGTGGAGGAATCGTAGGGCTGGCGAGTGCTTACCAGTTGGTGCGCCGTTTTCCAACTCTTCATGTAACGATCCTGGAGAAGGAGCCGGAGCTGGGATCGCACCAGACCGGCCATAATTCCGGCGTGCTGCACTCGGGTATTTATTACAAGCCCGGTTCCCTGCGCGCGACGAATTGTCGTACGGGGAAACGGGCCATGGAGGAGTTTTGTGAAGCCGAGGGAGTTCCCTACGAGATTTGTGGAAAGGTGATCGTTGCCGTTAGTGAAGCAGAATTTCCCCAGCTAGAGCAGATTTACCAGCGGGGACAGGAAAACCAGGTTCGCTGTGAAATGATCAGTGCCGAACGGTTGGCGGAACTGGAACCGCATACGGCGGGTATCAAGGCCATCCATGTACCGGAAGCAGGTATTTGTGATTTTCGAAAAGTGTGCTGGAAGCTGGCGGAACGCTTGCAGGAGCGAGAGGCGATCGTGGAGACGAACGCTCGTGTGAAACGAATCATCAAGCAAGGGAATTCCGTGGTTGTCGAATCCACAGCCGGAAGTTTTGAAGCACGCTACCTGGTTAACTGTGCCGGTCTGCACTCGGATCGTGTGGCGAGTCTCACTGGATTTCGAGCAGCCAGTAAGATCGTACCGTTCCGGGGCGAATATTATGACCTGAAACCCCACGTCGAAAACCTCTGTCAGAACCTGATCTATCCGGTTCCCAACCCAACATTCCCTTTCCTGGGTGTGCATTTTACGCGCATGATCAATGGCGGTGTCGAGTGTGGTCCCAATGCAGTGCTGGCGTTCGCCCGCGAAGGTTATCGCAAACGTGACGTGAACCTGTACGATTTAGCGGAATCATTGACGTATCCTGGATTCTTGCGACTGGCCAGGAAGAACTGGCGGGCTGGTTGTGGCGAGATGTGGCGGTCGTTCAGTAAACGTGCTTTTGTGCGGGCCCTGCAACGCCTGGTTCCCTCCATTCGTGGACAGGACCTGGTGGCTGCCCGCGCCGGCGTTCGTGCCCAGGCGCTGGAACGTGATGGACAACTGGTTGACGACTTCAGGATTCGGACTGACGAATGCATCGTGAATGTTGATAATGCCCCATCTCCCGCAGCCACATCTTCTCTGAATATTGGCAGGCTCGTGGCAGAAACACTTGCTCAGCAAATCTAGTTTCCGGGTGGCACAAAAGGCCAGCGGTCTACTCGCTTTTCACGTCGGCATGTTATACTCGGTCTTTCCGGGGTCCAGGGAGATCCCATTCATGGTTCAGGAAGGTAGCTGGAATGATACGGGCAACAATCCCTCACCTGGTGGAACAACTGAGATCTATCGTCGGCAGTGATGGTGTGTTGTCCGCACACTCGGATGTCATGGTCTACGAGTGTGATGGGTTTGTAATCGAGAAAGCCTGCCCGGATGTGGTCGTGTTTCCCAGGACGGCCGACGATGTCGCCCAGATCGTTCGTGTCTGTAACGAAGGCGATGTTCCATTCCTGCCACGTGGGGCGGGTACGAGCCTCGCCGGTGGTTGCCTGCCCGTGGGCGGTGGCGTGATGATCGTCATGACGCAGATGAATGAAATTGTGGAGATCAATCTCCGGGACCGTTATGCCGTGGTTCAACCCGGGGTCGTGAACGTCTGGTTGACCCAGGCGCTGAAAGGTACGGGCTATCATTACGCGCCGGATCCATCAAGCCAGGGAGCCTGTACCATCGGCGGTAACGTGGCAACCAATTCCGGGGGACCGCATACCCTGAAATATGGAGTGACCGTGAATCACGTGCTGGGGATCGAGGCGGTACTGGCCGATGGCCGTATCGTCCAGATGGGCGGGCCCGCCGAGGAGTCGCCTGGCCTGGACCTGGTCGGTACCATCGTTGGCAGTGAAGGGACACTGGCGATCGTGACGCAGGTGTGGGTGCGATTGACACGCAACCCCCAGGGCTATCGCACCATGCTCGGCATCTTTGAATCGGTAGAAGACGCGACCAACGCGATCAGCGAGATCATTGGAGTCGGTATCGTACCCGCGGCACTGGAGATGATGGACCAGGGTATCCTGGTGGCTGTCGAAGAAGCGTTTCAATTTGGTTTTCCACTTGATGCCCAGGCTATCCTGCTTATCGAAGTCGATGGCCTGGAAGCGGGACTGGACCAGCAACGTCAGCAGATCGTGGATTTGTGTATGAACAGTGGTGCGCGAGAAGTTCGCCTGGCGGCGGATGCCAGTGAACGTCAAAAACTCTGGAAGTGTCGAAAACAGGCATTCGGTGCGATTGGTCGGTTGAGTCCCAGTTACTGCACCCAGGATGGCGTGGTGCCGCGAACGCAGTTGCCCGCGATTCTCCAGAAGATCACGGAAACCGGTAGCAAGTACGGTATTCGAATCGTCAATGTGTTTCATGCCGGTGATGGCAATATTCACCCGATTTTATTGTTCGATGAGCGTGACCCGGAACAGACACGAAATGTCCTGGAGGCCAGCGGTGAGATTTTACAGGCTTGTCTGGACCTGGGCGGTAGCGTGACCGGCGAGCATGGAATTGGTGTGGAAAAGATTTCGTTCATGAAAAAGATGTTTACCGAGGACGATCTGCAAGTCATGGACCAACTCAGGAAAGCTCTCAATCCGGAAAACCGCCTGAGCCCCGACAAGATGTTACCAACGGCTGGGGCGTGTGGTATTGAACAGCAGCATCCGGGCCGGAGAGCGGCCCTCTAGCGATCAAGAAAGACAGGTAAGGTAGAACCCGTGCCCGCGACAGATCTTTTACCCATCGACGAAATACAGTGCCCTCGAGATCGGGAGGAACTGGTGCAGTGTGTGAAGTCCTGCTGGGATCAGGAACGCGCCATGTATCCGCTGGGTGGAGAAACAGCACTGGAGTTTGGTATCCCGGCCCAGGTGCCAGGCGTTGGTGTCTCGTTGGCGGAAATCAATCAGGTGGTTGACTTTCCGGCTCGCGACCTGACGGTGACTGTCGAGGCAGGGACGACGATGGCTGCGCTGAACAAGACCCTGGGGGACGAGGGCTTGTCCCTTCCCCTGCATGTCCCGAATGTCGAACGGGCTACGGTAGGTGGTATCGTGGCTACCAATGCTAATGGACCGGCTCGCTATGGGATGGGTACGGTCAGGGATTACGTGATTGGCATTCATGCGGTCGATGGATCCGGGACTGCCTTTCAAGGTGGCGGACGGGTGGTCAAGAATGTTGCCGGGTACGATTTTTGCAAGTTGCTGACCGGGTCACTGGGAACCCTGGCGATCATCGATCAGGTGACGTTTAAGCTGAAGCCGAGGCCTGAAAAGTGGCTCAGCTTGCTCTGCTCGCTACCGGATTGGGATGGAGCTGAAAATTGCCTGGCTGCCCTGGTGCACTCGGAAACGACGCCGACCGCCGTGGAGCTTTTGAGTGGTCCGACTGAACTGGAACTGGTTGCGGAGTTACAAGGGGATGGCGTGGCGGTACTGGCAGTTTCCGTCTGTGGGACCGAGCCCGAAGTGGACTGGATGCAACAGCAACTGGAGCAGGAGTGGCAAGCCCAGGGATTGTCGGCGCGGGTTGTGACCGGTACGGATCATGAGACCTTGTGGCAGCACCTGGTAGAATTTCCGGTGCTGCCTCCGACGGCACTGGCACTGCAGGCGAACATGGTTCCCAGCGGCGTGGTTCATTTTATCCGCGAGGTCCAGGCGATTGAACCACAGTTTTCGATCAAGGCGCATGCTGGGAATGGCGTGGTTCTTTGTCGTATGCCCGAGTTGCCGACCACCGGACTGACGGAAATAGTCGTGCGACAATTGCAGCCGCTGGCCCGTCAGCATGCAGGCAACGTGATGGTCTTAGCTGCTGTTGGATCAAAGGAATTAACTCATCGCTGCGTCTGGGGTGGAACGGAAATGCCTTTTGACTTGATGGGGCGTATCAAGGAAAAATTTGATCCCAAGAATCTCTTGAACCCGGGACGGTTTGTTTATCCATGAGCACTTCTGAAACAACATCTGAATTGAATGTGCCGGCACCGCATCCAGAAGTGGATGCGTCGAATCCCGGTGCGGGTATTGATTACAACTACTTCCTGGATTGCGTCCACTGTGGTTTGTGCACGGCTGCCTGTCCGACCTACCTGGAACTGGGAAATGAAAACGATAGTCCCCGCGGGCGTATTTACCTGATGAGGGCTGTTACTGACGGTCGACTGGAGTTAAATCAGCAGGTGCGTCGTCACCTGGATCTGTGCCTGGATTGTCGTGCCTGCGAAACGGCCTGCCCTTCCGGGGTCCAGTACGGTCGTTTGATTGAGCCATTCCGAATTGCCATGGAATCCAGAGACGATTCGCCGCGGAAAAACAACGATTGGTTCCATCGGTTTATCCTGTTTGGCCTGTTTCCCTTTCCGAAACGGTTGCGTAAATTGCTGGTGCCTGCCCGGCTTGCCCAGAAACTGGGGCTGGATCGCCTGGTCATCAAGACCGGTATCTGGAAATGGCTGCCGGCACGGTTGGCACGGCTGCTGGTCATGTTGCCTCCCCTGAAGAAACCCTTACCTCCTCTTCCGCCGGTGTTGCCAGCCAAGGGTGAACAAAGAGCTCGTGTTGCCCTCTTTACGGGCTGCGTGGCAGACGCATTATTCCGCCACACCCACTGGGCCACAGCACGCGTGTTGCAGGAAAACGGGTGTGAAGTCGTGGTGCCCAATAGCCAGGTCTGTTGTGGTGCGATTCATTTTCACGCTGGTAGCAGTGAACCCGCGCGTGAGCTGGCTGACCAGAACCTGGAGGCCTTCGATATTGATTCGGTGGATGCGGTGATTGTGAACGTGGCTGGCTGTGGGGCAATGCTCAAGGACTACGGTCATCACTGGGAAGATGAAGACCAGGGAGCCCGACAGCGTTTCGCTGACAAGGTGAAAGACGTGAGCCAGTTCCTGCATGAACTGGGATTCATTCCACCAACGGGTGAAATCCCCATCCGGGCAACCTATCATGATGCCTGTCACCTGGTACATGCACAGCAGGTTCGAGACGAACCACGAGATCTATTAAACCAGGTTCCAGGACTGGAATTGGTGGAATTACCGGAATCGGAAATCTGTTGCGGAGCAGCGGGTACCTATAACCTCACGGAAACGGAAATGGCGGGTCGCCTGAGCCAGCGGAAGCTAAAGAATATCCTGGCAACGAACGCCGACCTGGTGCTGACCGCCAACGCTGGTTGTCTCTTGCAGGTTGCGACCGAGGCGCGCCTGCACGGGAAGAGTTTTGCCGTCATGCATCCTATCGACCTGCTGGACATGAGTTATCGCGGAGAGACGATTCGTCCGTGATCGAGTGTTTCCGCGAGGTCTAGGCTGCCCGCCGCCGTAGTTTTCGTTCCGTGAGCACTGGTCGCAACGAAGCCTGCTCCGCGAGACTTGCCACTTCCAGTCGTACCAGGGCGTCGATCACGGTAGCCAGGGTGGGGCGATTTATAGACTGCTTGGCCAGCATGGAGAGCACCAGTTGATTGACTTCTCGGTAGAGGCCGGGTACCCAGCGGCGAGTCGAGGGAGGAGTGTGTTCCAGTTGAGCTGTAGCAAGTTCCTGGAAAGGTACGTCCCAGAAAGGTGTTCTGCCAGTGAATAATTCGTAGGCCGTTACTCCCAGGCTATAGACGTCCGTCATGACGTCAACTTCACCTGTGCGGCTAATCATTTCCGGCGAGCTGTAAGACAAGGTGCCGACGAACGGACCTTGCTCGCTACATTCCTCGCTGCCCATTTTTCGAGCCAGGCCAAAGTCGAAGAGCGTTGCATGGCCGTCCATGCCTATCATGATATTAGCCGGTTTAATGTCAGCATGGATCCAGCCGTGTTGATGCAATGCTGCAATTCCCTGGCTGACCTGCCGCAAGATCCAGAGGGTTTGCGACATCGCAAGGCGAGGTTCCCGGGAGCCTGTGCTGGTGGGAGAGAAACCGGCCAGCAGCGGCATGACCAGGTAAGGCTGATGTTCGGAAAATCCACTGTCCAGGACCGGAAGTAAATTGGGATGTGAGACACTCTTGCCAACCGTGATTTCACGAGCCAACAGGTTCCTGGCTAGCGGGTCGTCTCGGAGTTCAGGGCGCAGTTTCTTGATGGCATAGTCAGCGGGGTCTGCTGCAGAAAGGCCAACCGGCTGGGCCTGGTAGACTCGGCTCCAGTTTCCTTCACCCAGGTGAGCGGTTGGCTGCCAGGGCCCCATGCTGGCTGGTAAGTCCTGTGCAGGTAGAGGTTCCAGGTGTTCTGCCATGTTATGTGGGTACCCCGGTGCACATGCAGGAGCGAGGGCAAGCCTGTGTCGACGGGCCGGCCCCTTAACACTGGATCGGTTTTAGGGGTGAGGAAAGTTAAGCGTGATTGGCCCGGGATGCCCTTCCACTTGCTACCAGTTGGTTGGCAAACTACAATTTCGGGTTAGATACAGGCTTGCCAGAGACAGCGCACCATCTGTCGTAAGTACTTGAGACTGTTGGCTTTGATTTCCCGGGCGACACCCGGTTTTACAGAATATAAATGAAATATTTTCAGGAGGAACGGTCCATGTTCCGCAGCTTAATCTCTTTGGTCAGTATTGCCTTGCTCGTCGTCATGCTTGCCAGCTTCGGCTGTAATGGCACCAAGTCCGGTGAATCGGGATCCAACGGCAGTACCGAGGCCGGTGGAGAAAGTGGCAAGGGAATCGAGGGTCCGTTTAAGGTGGCTTTCATTACGAATCAGATTGCCGATTTTTGGAATATCGCAGCGGCAGGTTGCCGTGATGCGGAAAAGGATTTTGGCGTGACTGTTGATGTGCGAATGCCGGTCGACGCTACTGCCGTTGAACAGAAACGGATCCTGGAAGACCTGGTTGCAAGTGGAATTGATGCAGTTGCGATCAGTCCCATCGATGCCGATAACCAGAAAGATCTGATTAATCGAGTGGCCGCGAAGATTCCCTTGATCACCCATGATTCGGATGCTCCGGGGACCGACCGCCTGATGTATATCGGTATGGATAATTACCGGGCTGGTCGAATGGTTGGAGAGCTGGTCAAGGAAGCGTTGCCGGACGGTGGCAATGTATTGATTTATATTGGCCGGCTGGAACAAGATAATTCCAAGCATCGACGCCAGGGCGTGATTGATGAGTTGCTTGATCGTCCTCGTGACCTGGAGCGGTTTGATCCGCAGGAAGGTGTTATCGAGGGTAAATACCGCATCATGGCGACCATTACCGATACGGGGAAACCGGATATTGCGCAGCGCAAGGCAGAAGATTCGATCAATGCCTATCCGAATGTGAATGCCATGGTGGGCTTGTTTGAATACAATCCACCAGCCTGTTACCAGGCCCTCAAAAAAGCGGATATGCTGGGCAAGGTAAAGCTGATTGGCTTTGACGAGAATGATATCACGCTACAGGCGATTAAGGATGGTACCTGCACGGGTACGGTGGTTCAGAATCCCTATGAGTACGGGTACAAGTCGGTCGAGGTGTTGCTCAAGCTGCTCAAGGGCGACAAGTCCGTCATCCCGGAGAGCAAGGTCATCGGGATTGCTCCGCGTAAGATCGTTAAAAAGAACGTGGATGAGTTCTGGGCTGACCTCAAGGCTAAGAAGGGTGGCTGATTCCTGGCGTGGTTTGGTCAGGTTCGGTTCGCATGGTTCTCCGTTCGAGTAAGTGGCTGCTTTTCCCGCCACGCAGTGTCGTACTTTCTTCTCCAGGGCAATGTCATGGCTGAACCTGTTGAATCGCCGTTACTGGAAGTTCAGGGGATCAGCAAAAATTTTCCCGGCGTGCGAGCCCTGGCCGATGTTGACCTGACACTGGATCGGGGCGAGGTACTGGCAGTCCTGGGTGAGAACGGTGCTGGCAAGAGCACGTTGGTCAAGATCCTGGCAGGTGTTCAATTGCCGGACCAGGGTACGATTGAGATTGACGGTTCACCCGTTGAGATTGGGTCCGTCGCGACGGCCTTGCATCATGGGATTGCCCTGATTCACCAGGAATTGAACCTGGCTGACAACCTGACGGTTGGCGCGAATATTTTCCTGGGACGTGAACCGCGGCGCCGTGGCCTAATCGATGAGCAGGCAATCATGGCTCAGTCCAGGGAATACCTGGAGATGGTAGGCCTGCAGGTGGACCCCCGCCAGACCGTTGACCAGTTGGCTATCGGTCGACAACAGATGGTTGAGATCGCCAAGGCGCTCTCGATCGACGCGCGTATCCTGATCATGGATGAACCTACTTCAAGCCTGTCGACGGAAGAGGCAGAGCGTCTGTTCGAGGTGATCTTTGATTTGAAATCACGGGGTGTCAGCATTATTTATATTTCACACCGATTGGGCGAAGTGAAACGATTGGCCGATCGCGTCGTCGTGTTACGGGACGGTGAAAATGCTGGTGAACTGGTGAGCGACGAGATCGATCGTGATGCCATGGTACGATTGATGGTCGGGCGAGATGTGTCCCAGTTTTATGCGCGGAAACCTCATGCGATCGGGGACGTCGTCCTGGAAGTGGAGGACTTACAGACATCCAGCTGGCCTCAACATAAGTTGAGCCTGGAAATTCGTGCCGGGGAGATTGTTGGTCTTGCTGGATTGGTCGGTGCGGGCCGTACGGAGTTGTTGCGTACACTTTTTGCCGTGGATCGCCGAGTGGCAGGGAAG
>JAYGDH010000098.1:0-3624 GCA_046583055.1 Pirellulaceae bacterium
CAGCTTTCGGTGTATTGCCATCCGAGTTACCAGACCTGCCGGCAGAAAACGCAGAGGCACCTGCGGCCAAAGCCACGGATATCGTGGACTCGCTGGTCGTCGGACGGATCATTTCAGCGCGACGCAATGCCATCACGGTCGTCTTTCCCGATGGGAAATCTCTCCAGGCCGGACTGGCCAAGGACGTGGTCATCCAGGTCAAGACCTCCGACCCGCGGTTCATCAAGGTAGGCGACCTGGTAGAGGCTGCTGGTATGATGGTCAAACCGAACAAGTTCTTTGCCACGGAGTTAAAGGTCACCAAGCCGGCGATCGAACCGCGGAAAGTCCAGCCGGCTGTACCTCCGGTGGTCGAGAAAAAACCTCAACCCGCACCAGGCCAGGTTGCTGACAAGGATAAAAAACCAACCCCCCTACCTGCTCCAGCCGGCAAGCCGGATCCCTTTAAGATCGGCAAACCGAACAGTCCCGATCAACCCGCGGACAAGGCCTCTAGGGTGCGAGGAAAAATACTCAAGATCAACTGACGCACTGCACCGGACCTCAAGCAGGTACCTGCAGGGATTCTCCCGGTTACCGTTTCAACCCACCCTCGGAGACAACTCCAGACCGGTAATGCCAATCACGATACGTTTTCCTTGCCCCCACTCCGAAAGCAACCATGAATTCCATTCCCGGCCGCATGCTGCTGATTCTTGCCAGCATCTTTTTCAATACAACCATCGCCACTGCCCAGAATGGCCCCCCTTTAATCATCCAGGAAATGGTAACCATCTCCGGAACCATTGAATCGGTTGCTGCAAGCAAACTGGTCATAAGAGACCAGACGGGAAAGGCCCAAACGATTCGCATCCAGGAAATAGGCCAGGACGCAGTTCCCCTGGCCAGTGGTCAACGATTGCGTTATCCAGCCCAGGTGCGCATCACGGGAAAGCTACCCCTGGGCAGCCTGAAAACCGGACAGGTCCTGCGGTTCACGGGAGTGCTTAATCGCCTGGGCAAAGCCCAGGGTGAAGTCACAGCGATCAGCCTGGTCACCGATAAAGAAACTTCCAATCGATTACGAGTGCTGCAGGCCGGAGAAGGCTCAAACGCTTATTCTACCTGCGAGGTCACCGGAACCTACGTGCGGACAATCAACGGTCGCGTTGTCGTAACCATTCCCCAGGACAATGGATTTACTCGTCGGACAACCCTCTCATTTCCGACCGTCGACAATCTCCTGGTGAACTTCAACAGTAATGATTTCCATCGATCTGCAACAGGCGCCAAGGTCATCAAATTAGTTGCGGCACGTCTTAACACCGGGGATCTTGTTGCCAAAACATTGGAGGTGGAAGTCGGGGCAGAAACCACTGGCAAGCCTGACGTGAATGCCCGGCTGCTGGACAAGTATCGCCACCTTTCCGATGAACCCAAGAACCCTCGATTGATTCGTTCTGCTCATTTTCGTTTCCTGACAGACGTATCTGACCGTGAGGCCCAGATCATCCTCGACAAACTGGAAACAATGGTCCGATTACTAACCAGGTATTTTGGCCGTGCTCCAACGGGATTCATCGATGGATACATCGTGCACGATCTGAGCAAGTGGCCGGAAGGCTTGCTGAAAGAACCTGCTGGTATCGCCAAGATCCGTGCGCGGGCTGGCATTTGCTTTAATTCATCACTGGGAAATCAACGACGGGCTGAATTGTACTCCTGTGATGACCATGGCGTGATTCAACACGAATGCACACACGGATTTTGCCACCTGGCATTCGGTTCAACCGGACCGACGTGGCTGGCAGAAGGCGTCGCTGAACTCGGGCAATACTGGAAACTGGACCAACTCGCTGTGGATGCGAATCCAGCTGTGATTGCTTACCTGCAACGTGCCACCCCCAAGAAATCGTTGTTGCAGATTGCCATACCCGGCCGCACAGAAGCTGGTGACTGGCAGGACTACGCATGGCGTTGGGCGCTCTGCCACTTGCTGGCCAATAATCCAAATTATGCTTCTCGCTTCAAGCCCCTGGCCATTGCCCTCATGGAAAAACGGGAAGGTGTCTCGTTTGCCTCCGTGTATGGCCCCGTCGCAAGGCAAATATCCTTCGAATACGACTTATTTCTCCAGAACCTGGCCAATGGCTATCGGGCAGATCTCTGCGCCTGGCAGTGGGGGGAGAAGTTCAAGCCACTGCGTACGCAGAGGATCAGCAAGATCAAGGTGAAGGCAGCCTACGGCTGGCAATCCAGTGGCCTGCAACTGGAAAAGGATGTTTCCTATGATTTGAAAACCGAGGGCCAGTGGAAGATTTCACCTGGCAAAACTACCTATGGTGGTGACGGTGACCGTGAGGGACGAGGACGTTTACGGGGAATCATCTTCAACGACTACCGACTGTCACAACCGGTTTCCTTCGGATCCGAGTCGACGTTCGTGGCTCCTGCAGACGGCCAGCTTTTCTTACGCTGTCACGATGATTGGGATAGTCTCGGCGACAACGACGGTGAAATCACCGTTTTTTTGCGCCGCACCCCTGAGTAACCTCTCATTCGGTATCCTCTGCTACTTGCGCAGCAGGGATTGCAACGTGAGCGCATGATCCGTCAGGATTCCATCAATACCGATGTCGGTGGCCACCTTCCAGTTGGCGACTTCTTCACCGGAAACAGTCTTGCCGGCAATAAAGACACGCTTGCCCTCCTGGTGAATCCTGCGGACATCTTCAGCTGTCGGCAAGTACCGGACATAGACCCAATCTGCCTGGGGATCATTGATCGAATCCTCCAACTCCTGCGCATCGTGAGCCACATGCGCGATATGTGAGGATTTGCTCGTCTGGTAAAGTCGGCCCCTGACACTGGCATCCGTAATCGTGTTTCCAATAAAAAGCAGGCGATCCAGTACGCTGTGACGATTGGCCAACTGGACCAGGTCCCGTTCCACCTGGTGATCGTCCTGCTTGATATCAACCGCCAGCAGGACCTCGGCCTGCGGATATCGTGCCAGCAACTGAAACACTTCCTTGATAGTCGGGATCTTCTCTCCCTTGAACGTTGGTGAAAACCAGCTGCCAGCATCCAATTTCCTGAGTTCTGCCAGGGTAAACCGACTCACGGGTCCAGTGCCATCGGTCGTCCGATCCACCGTCTTGTCATGGATACAGACCAGTTGACCATCCCTGGTTCGATAGACGTCCAGTTCGAATCCCAGTCGCAGCTCAAGGCAGGCTCGAAAATTTGCCAGGGTATTCTCCGGGGCGTGTCGCAAGAGGCCTCGATGGGCCACCACCAGCGAACGAGGTGGAGCCGACTGAACCTACTGGCCGAGTGCCAGCCACAGGATGCTGAACGTGACAAGAGAGATCCTGGTAATACCCATGACTTGATCCTTTCCGAATTCCATGACAGATAACCGACCGCGTCTGCCGCAAACCGTTTGAACTTGTTCGCGCGCCTGTTCCGGTGTGTCAACGAATGGTTATCCTCGACGCCTTCCGAAAAGTCGGACTGCCGGAGGGGTAAACCTCCAAAATTAAAGCTCCTTATCCGAGTGTTTTCCTGACATCAACCGATGACCGGTTATGGTGAAAGCCGCCGTCAACGCGAACCATCACTTGCGACTGCTTTCGGAGTAAC
>JAYGDH010000170.1:0-31630 GCA_046583055.1 Pirellulaceae bacterium
GAAAAACAGCGGCCTTTGCCATTCCGATACTCGAGCAGCTGTCTCCCGCTGACGAGATTCGTGTACCGCAGGCACTGATCCTGGCTCCCACGCGGGAATTGGCAGTACAGGTCAGCGGGGAGTTTGAAAAACTTTCTTACAAGCAGCAGATCAAGACGGTTACCCTCTATGGTGGTAAACCCATCCGTGGGCAGATCGAACAGCTTAAGGGCAGTGTCCAGGTCGTGGTAGGGACGCCGGGTCGACTCCTGGACCATATTCAGCGCAAGACGTTGAACCTGAGTGAAGTCTGGTGCGTGGTGCTGGATGAAGCGGATCGCATGCTGGATATCGGATTCCGTCCCGACATTGAAAAGATTTTACGTCGTTGCACTTGCAAGGATCGCCAAACCCTGTTGTTGAGTGCAACGGTTCCGCCTGCTATTTTGGGACTGGCCAAGCGTTTCATGTATCAACCGATAACCCTGAATTTTTCTCCCAAGGCATTGTCCGTCGATACGATTGACCAGTATTACTACTCGGTTGAACAGCGTCGCAAGCTTCCCCTGCTGCTAAAAATATTGCGGCAGGAAGAACCCCATCAATCAATTGTATTTTGTCGAACCAAGAGGCGCACCGAGCGAGTTTATCAGCAGCTGAAGCAGGAAATCGGTAACGTTTCCTGTATTCACGGTGATTTGCAGCAGGGAGCACGTGACCGGGTCATGGGACAATTTCGCGAAGGAAAGGTTCGTTGCCTGGTAGCCACCGACGTGGTGGGGCGTGGCATCGATGTTACCGGGGTGTCGCATATCTTTAATTTTGACTTGCCGCAATCCAGTGACGACTATGTTCATCGAGTTGGTCGAACAGGTCGGATGGGACGAGAGGGAGTGGCCTATTCCTTTGTGCTGCCGGATCAGGGCTCAGAGCTAACAGGGATTGAACAACGAATTAATCGACTACTGGAACGGTTGGAAATGGAAGGATTTGAACCAGGGGAGCTGGCTGAAGAAAACTCCGGACCTCCTCCTCCCCCACCTCCCTCCTCGCTGTTAAAGCGGCCGCGTAAACGATATCGTCGTGGACTTTGAGGCCAGCCAGTCTAGAATGCAGCTGTCCGGTTCACGCAGTGAACAGGCAGAAAAACAGTGAACAGTCCTGTGGGGTTTAAGAATCTCAACAGCAGAGGTGAACGTGGCATGTATTTACCATGGCCCGGATCACGTATTGGCCTGTCTATCCTGTTGCTCGCAGGTTGCCTGGTTGCCGGGTGTGGTCGGCAAGAGTCTACTCCCGAGTCTCGGCCGACGGCGGCCGAAAAAAAAGCCAAACCTCGGCGCACTCTGCCGCGCGATGACGGCTCAAAGCGAACGAGAAACCAATCCTCCCCCGCGGCAGCCCAGGTAGACTCGCCCGCTCCGATCGAGCCGGTCGAACCAGCAGCAGATGAGGCTGCGCAAGCCGTGCCACCCCGGTCCGCGCTGCCCGTTCGAATTCCCGGCTTGCATGAAGCACTTCATGCCGTGCCCCTGGATGAAGAACGTATCCAGGCTCATGGAATCCGCAGGCTGTCTGGAAAACACCTGACGCTTTACACCGATTTACCAGCACAACCGGCGATCGATCAATTGCCGATCATTTTTGATGCGGCGATTCCCCAATGGGCGGCCTATTTCGAGGTTCCCGTGGCCGCGACCGCCGAGTGGCATATCATCGGGCGACTGATGAAGGACAAAACGCGGTTTCAGAAAGCCGGGTTGTTACCGGAGAGCTTGCCAGCGTTCGGGCATGGTTTTAATTATGGTGATCATCTGTGGGTCTACGATCAGGAGACAAATTACTACCGCCGCCACCTGTTGCTGCATGAAGGAACTCATGGATTCATGCAGAAGTTTCTCGGTGGCTCCGGACCAGCCTGGTACCGGGAGGGTATGGCAGAATTGCTGGCCACGCATCGCTGGGTCAACGGAAAACTGCAAATGAAATATTCCCCGCGCGATCGGAAAGAAACTCCCGGGTGGGGACGTATCAAGATTATCAAGGATGAAGTGGCCGCGGGCCGGGGTGTCATGCTGTCAAAGGTCCTGCGGTTTCCACCGACGGCTCACCGCCAGGTGCAACCCTATGCCTGGTGCTGGGCAGCCACCACGTTTTTCGAGAATCATCCTCGCTACCAGCAGCAATTTCATCAACTAAAAACCGAGACTGTGGAGGTGGGAGATCTGTTTTCAGATCGTTTTTATCAGCGATTAAAGGATGATTGGCCTGCCATTCGAGATCAGTGGCAATGGTTTGTTCTCAACATGGAGTATGGTTTTGATGTGAAACGCGAAGCCATTGATCCCCGGCCAGTGCTGCCTCTTGGAGAGCAGGCCGTGGAGGTAGAAATCCTGGCGGACCGGGGTTGGCAGTCGACCGGGCTGGAACTGGCCGCCGGATCGCAAGTGAAAATCGTGGCTAGTGGCCGTTACCAGGTCGCTGCCGATCCGGATCCCTGGTGGTGCGAAGCTAATGGGATCACGATCCACTACTACCGGGGTCGCCCTCTCGGAGCCTTGATGGCTGTTGTGAATGGACCCAATACCACGGGGCTCACGCGGTTAGCGGGCCTGCAGGTTATTGGTGCTGCCGGCAGCGTGACCACGGCCCAGGGAGGTGTCCTGTTTTTGCGGATCAATGAATCAGGTGCGGGTTTGTCAGATAACAAGGGTACCTGTAGAGTGAGTATTAAGCTGACCGACGGGAACTAGCGGATCCAGGCTGTCGGGAGCATCTCCGGATTGACGAAACATGTGCCAGATCCAACAATGCAGGCCTTGCCAGGATGTAAGGGGATTGACCGCTGGCAGGCTGATTTTATGACAGCCATGGATCCGCCGCAGGGAGGGAATTGAGAAAATGAATTCAATACAAAACAATGATCCTGAAGTATGGGCAGCTATCGAGGCCGAACAGCAGCGCCAGCAACAGGGCCTGGAGATGATTGCCAGCGAGAATTACACCAGCCCGGCGGTCATGCAGGCGACCGGTAGTGTGCTTACGAACAAGTACGCAGAAGGTTATCCGGGACGCCGCTACTATGGCGGATGTGAACATGCAGACACGGTCGAAGAGTTGGCACGGGAGCGTGCCTGCCAGTTGTTTGGCGCGGAATTTGCCAATGTTCAACCGCATTCCGGGTCCCAGGCCAATATGGCCGTTTACCTGACGGCGTTGGAGCCCGGGGACAGCGTACTGGGACTGGATCTGACTCATGGTGGACACCTGACGCATGGTATGCGACTGAATATCTCCGGGAAGCTTTACCAGTTCCATAACTATGGTGTAACGGCAGATACGCATCGTATTGATTTTGACCAGGTTGCTCGCCTGGCCCGTGAACATCGACCCCGGTTGATCGTGGCGGGGGCCAGTGCTTATCCACGGGAAATACCTCATCCTCGATTTGCTGAGATTGCGGAAGAAGTCGGGGCAAAGCTATTTGTCGACATGGCTCACTATGCAGGCCTGGTAGCTGCCGGGCTCCATCACAACCCGGTAGAGGTTGCAGATTTTGTTACTACGACAACCCATAAGACATTGCGTGGTCCACGCGCCGGGTTGGTGCTCTGCAAGCAGCAGGATGCCAAGGACGTGAACCGGAGTGTTTTCCCGGGGCTCCAGGGAGGCCCTCTCATGCACGTCGTGGCTGCCAAGGCGATTTGCTTTGGCGAAGCACTCAAGCCTGAATTCAAGGAATATGCCCAGTCCGTGATTGATAATGCTCGCGTGCTGGGTGAAGTACTTGCAGCAGGTGGTCTCGAATTGATCAGCGGTGGAACGGATAATCACTTGCTGCTCGTTAACGTGACCGGTCTCGGAATTGGTGGAAAACTGGCGGAAGCCTGCCTGGATTGCTGTGGGATCACGGTCAATAAAAACATGATTCCCTACGACGAGCGCAAGCCCATGGATCCGTCCGGTATCCGCATTGGTACACCTGCGCTTACCACCCGCGGCATGGGAGTTGATGAAATGCATCACATCGGCCACTGGATACTGGAAAGCCTCCGTAATCCAGCAGACGAAGCGGTCCAGGAACGTATTCGAGGTGAAGTTTGTGAATTGACCGAACAGTTTCCCGTACCGATGGATAGCTGTGATTCGATGGTGACAGGATAGGAAAGTATGACGACGAACAACAAAATATTGATTGCTGATGATAACCAGGCAAACTGCGAATTGCTGGAAGCTTACCTGGCGTCCGTGGATTGCGAGGTAGTCGTTGCAGTTGACGGACAGGACGCACTCGACAAGGTGTCCGAGTTTCAACCGGACTTGATCCTGCTCGATGTCATGATGCCCAAGCTGAGTGGTTTCGAGGTTTGCGAGACACTCAAGAATAATCCCGACACGCGGCGCATCATGGTATTAATGGTGACGGCACTCAATGAACGGGGTGATATCGAGCGAGCGGTCCAGGCAGGAACAGATGACTTTCTGTCCAAACCTGTGAATCAGGTTGAACTGGTCAAACGCGTGGAAAACATGCTGAAACTCAAAGATGTGACAGACGAGGTCGATCGATTACGCTGCTACATTGAAGAAATGGAAGCGTCTTCGGGACCACAGCCCTCCGCATGAAAGGTCCGGTTCGCCGAGAAAAGCACGTTTTTTCGATTTAAATAGTTGTCGCCCGGTATTCATCCGGCACCAATGAGCTTGCTCCCACCGGGAGCTGTGCGGTATTCTGAAATAGTTCATTTCTCGGGGCTTAGCGAGGTTGTCCGATGTTCAGCTGTTGCCGATGTTCAACATGGCGAACTGCTTGCGGAGCGTTACTGTTAACGCTTGCCATCGGATCGTGGAATGTCTTGCCGGGACAGTCAGCCGATTCGCCGAAAACAATCACCGCCAGGCAGGTCGAGGTAGATCGCCTGATCACGCAATTGGGTGATTCCCAGTATGCGAATCGAATTCGGGCCCAGGAAAAGCTCAAGGAACTGGGACTGTCGGCTTTCGATGCCCTGCACCGTGCCCAGGATCACGATGATATTGAAATTGCCATGCGGGCGCGCTATATAGTGCGCAGTATGCAGGTCCAATGGGCTTTTCCTGACGATCCACCTGCGGTGCGCAAACTCCTCTCTGGGTATGGAGATCGAAGTAACGACGAACGAAAAAATCGCATGGAGAATCTTTCCAAGCTGCCGGAAAACCAGGGCCTGGTAGCCCTCTGTCGACTGGTGCGTTACGAAGCCAGTGAACCGCTTTCCAAGCGGGCAGCCCTCTTGATCATGCAACAGGGTGCTCCAGAGAAACCAGCGAAACGGAGCGAAATTGCCGGAAAACTGAGAGAGCAAACCGGTACCAGTCGACGGACCGCGGCCAACTGGATGAGGGCCTATGCCCAAACCCTGGTAGATCCCGAGGCCGCGGTGGCGACCTGGGATAAACTGACGCGGGCCGAAGAAGTGACACTTTCCCAGTTTCCGAAGGAATCCAGTCGAGATATTACCCGTGACGTGTTGCGCTGGCAGGCAGCCATGTTGCGAGAATTGAATCGTCATGCTGAAGGAATTGCCGTGATCCGTCGTACCCTCGATTTACTGGAGGGTACACAGCAACAGCTGCTGGATATGATCGATTGGTTGGTCGAACGAGAAGCCTGGACGGTGATCGATGAAATCGTGGATCGGTTTCCCGTAGAGTTCAACAAGTATGCGGACCTGGTCTACCGGATTGCGGAATCCCAGGCCAAGCAGGGTCGCCAGGAACAGGCTGAAAAAACCGCGGCTCGGGCTCTGGCGATCAACCCGGATGATAGCCGTACGCATATCGAGTCAGCTATCTGGCTGAAGCGACGCGGATTAATTCTTTGGTGCGTAAAGGAATATCGCCAGGTTATCAAGATTAGTCCGGCCGAGTCACGCCAGCATATTTACTCCTGTTTCCTGCTGTCGGAAATCCTGCACGATCAGGATCGCGATCTCGATGCTGCCAACGTGCTGCAGGGGGTTGTCGAGGCAATGAAACAACCGCAGGTGATAAAAGTTATCAAGGATACTTTCCAACGTGAACCAGGTGGTATCCGTTCACGCATGTATTATTTCTTTGCTCAACATCATGCTCGAAATAAGGAACAGCAGAAACACCGGGAGTTCCTGGAAAAAGGAATCCAGGAGGATCCTCGAGATGCCGATGTGCTGATTGCCATGTATCGCCTGCCAAAGGCGGATGCTGCCTGGAAAGAAAAGACGCAACAGACAATCAACACGGCCGTCAAACATTTCCAGGGTGAAGTGAAACGGTATCAAACCGAGGTCCGCCAAGGTGACAACCCGAAGGAAATCGAACGAGTTGAACGCCTGCTGGCTTCCGCCAATAACCAACTGGCCTGGTTGGCAGCCAATACCAACGGAGACCTCGATGAAGCGTTACGTTGTAGCCAACGTTCTCTCGAACTGCGACCAGATAGCGCGGGATACCTTGATACGCTCGCCCATTGCTACTATGCCAAGGGGGATTATCAGAATGCCGTAAAAAATCAGCTGGAAGCCGTTGGCAAGGAGCCCCATTCGGCCCAGATGCAACGGCAGCTCAAGCTGTTCCAGGAAAGCCTCCGTAAACAGTAACCGAAGTAAGCTGCGGTACCCCAGGAACTCGCTGGCGTCAGCGTTCAGGGCATCTTGAAGAGCGATTGACTCTTGACGATCGCGTAATCATCCGGAAACGTATGGAATGCCTGGACCAGCATGCTCCGGTTGCGAGTTTCAACATTGATGTAACTCAAGGCACCCATCGCTAAGCGACCACTGGAATCGAAAATGTGGAGCAAGCCCTGGTGTTCCGTGTCCTGGGCCAATTCCCGATGAAAGGTCCAAAAGACCTCGGGATCGACTGTCTCCAACTGAAAACTTGCTTCGTAAGTGACTCCACCACGACATTCCAGGCGATCACTGCGTTCCCCCTTCAGCGGGTAGGACAGCAATCGACGACGCTGGGGAAGAGGATGTTGGGCAGAAGCCGCCACCTCGGTCAGGGTGATTCCGTCGTAACGCCAGCAGACCACGTGCCCAGCACTGGTAATCTCAATAGTCGCACCGTATCCACCGCGAGTAACGTGCCGGCTCTTGTAAACATTGAATAACTCTGGATGCAGGGAACGCCCGTAGAGCTGAAATGACAAGTCGGCAACTTTGGGTCTGACGGAAAGCAAGACAACAGTTCCTAGAGTTCAAGTATCTGTAACCAGTGGTTTAGTTTCAATTCTTACGATGCCGTTATTATAGACCGCTCCGTAAACCTGAACAAAGCCACTTTGCGAAACAGTTTTCCCTAAAAAAGATGCCCAGCAATTACCTCTTGACATCTGGGCCTGTTCACGACCTGATTGCGGCTGCTAGCATCGACGGCAGCGATCGCCGAAGCGGTATTTCTAGAGAATGACAACCATGATGTCATAGATGGCGTGGGTGGCGGCGGAGATCCCGAAGCCGCGATACAGGAACAGGACGCTGAAAAAGATACCTGCCAGGAAACGGAAGGTAAAACTGTACCACTGAAATGCATCGCCATAGTGGACGAAAACCTGGTAATGCGAAGCTGCGAAGAGGATGCTGCTGAGGATCACACCACATACCAGGCTGTTGCGACGGGATACACCCAGCCACTGGACCAGGCCGATGACTCCGGACAGCAGGATCAATCGAAACAGCAATTCCTCATAGATCCCGGCTCCAAAATAAGGGATCAGTCGCGACCAGGCTCGTGAAAACCCTGGGGGTACCTTGGGTTCCACGGCAGATTCGTAGGGGAGAATCTGCAGAGACCATTCAGCTGCCAGGCGGCCCTGCAGGTGGGCCAGGATCAAGAGGAATACAGCCAGGGCAATGGATTCGAATAACATCCTCGGTAAGGTTGCCATGTGAACCTGCCAGGGTTCTTTCCGTAGGTGGTGCCAGGCCAGCAGGATAATGCAGGTTAGAATCGGCAACAGGAAATACTGCCCGAACCCTACCCATTGCAGGCTTTGTCGTAACCAGATATCCGCCCCGTTTCGCACGGTGTGGGGGTCCAATAACAGCATGCTGGATTCGTAGGCAATCAACATGGGCGCCAGGAAGACCAGGCTGACCAGGGGCCGCGTTGATTCCTTTTGGTAGTCCAGCTGTATGTTGCGATAGGACATACGGTTTTTCAGGTGAGTCTTGACAGTCGACGAGAGATGAAACGATACGGTGCAGGTGGTTGTCCGTGGTTCGAAGTCAGGGCCTGTTGTGATTGTCGGAAGGAAATCATGTTCTCCTTGAACGACCTGTCCGGGGAGACAATTGCTCGGGTTATTCCAACTGCACTTGATACTCTTGAAAAAAGCAGTGTGAGGGCTGTCGGCATACTGCTGCTGGTAAACGGTTATGCAGTACAATGAACGTCGGTCGAAAAAACAGGCAGGCGTTATTGTTGCGCGTGCGAGGTGATGTCATATGGGAGGTAGTGACAGGGTAATGAAACGTCAATCAAATGCCGGGTACCGGTACCATTGCGATCATCTTGCGGTTTGGGTTAATCCGATTAAACCAGTTTTTGTTTTCCTGTTTGGCAGAGTTAATCAACGGGCAGGACTCGTTATCCTGATCATTCTGTTGGCAGCGATTAACTCAGCGAGCGCTGCTGAACGCAAAAAAATATCGGTACCCAGTTCTTTTGACAGGTCACGGCAACCGAGTTACCTGATTCTGCCCACCAGCTACGATACGGCTAAATCCCCGGTCCCGTTGTTGGTTTCGTTGCACACCTGGAGTGGTGACCTGGAACAGCGTAATGCGGACCTCGAGCAAGCTGCGAACAGCAAGGGATGGATTTACCTGTTTCCGAATTTTCGAGGGGTGAATCGGACGCCGCAGGCCTGTGGATCTCCGGCCGCCTGCCAGGACATCCTGGATGCCGTGAAGTGGGTTCAGGCCCGCTATCGGGTTGATCAACAACGCATTTACCTGACCGGTGTATCGGGAGGTGGGCATATGACCATGCTCATGGTTGGCAAGCATCCCCAGCCCTGGGCTGCTGCCAGTGCCTGGGTCGGAATTAGTGACTTGCGAACCTGGCACGCCCGACATGCTGAGGGAAGGTATGGCCAAATGTTGCGTCAATGTTGTGGCGGTAAACCGATGACCAATGCGGAAGTGGACAAGCAATATCGTCAACGATCACCGGTTACGTGGTTACATCGTTCCCTGTCAGTGCCCCTGGATATGGCAGCTGGTGTACACGATGGCCACACGGGATCGGTTCCGATTCGTCATTCTCTCAATGCTTTTAACCTGGTTGCCAGGGCAGTTGGAGAAATGCCGATCACCGAGCAGGAGATGACGCAACTCGGTCGCCGCAACGGGCGGTTAGATAAGCCACGTCCTTCCGACCAGGTCGAGGATGCGATTCTCGGCAGGAAAATTTATTTGCGACGGATGGCTGGAAAATCACGGGTCACCATCTTCGAGGGAGGGCATGAAGGAATTGCTGCGGCTGCTGTGAACTGGCTCGAACGTCATGCCAAGGATGATTGATTGCCGGATGCTGTATTGAACCAGCGGTCTTCAGGAGAACTGTTCATGGAACCATCGAATTATTCCGCAGCCCACGAACACAATCGTCGAGCGTGGGATGCCCGGGTCCGCCGTCAGGAACGATTTACCAGGCCAGCTGCGGACAAGGACTTTGTCGATCCGCTTGCCACCGTGGATGGCCTGGGATGGCTGGGTGGTGACATTCGCGGTAAACGCTTGCTATGCCTGGCAGCGGGTGGAGGACGACAAAGTTCACTTTATGCTGCCGCGGGTGCCGAAGTGACGGTAGTGGATATCAGCGCTGGCATGCTGGAACTGGATCGTCAGGTCGCTGCTGGTCGAGGTTTCCATGTGCGTACCGTGGAAGCTTCCATGGATAACCTGCAGGCGCTGGAAACAGGTGAATTTGACCTTGTCGTTCAGCCGGTCAGCACCTGTTATGTGCCCCGAATCGACCTGGTGTACCAGCAGGTCGCTCGTGTTATGCAGGTGGGGGGAATTTACATCAGCCAACACAAGCAACCTGGCAGCCTGCAAGCTGACATCAAGGTGTCCAGCCTGGGTTATGAATTAACTGAACCGTACTACCGGCAAGATCCCCTGCCGGATGTCCAGGGCAGTCGCCACCGTGAAGAAGGGACGCTGGAGTACTTGCATCGCTGGGAGGAACTGGTTGGATTTCTGTGTCGTTCCGGTTTCGTGCTGGAAGACCTGGTAGAACCGTTGCATGCCGACCCCGAGGCTGTTGCCGGAAGTTTCGAACACCGCAGCTTGTACGTGCCCCCCTATGTACGCTTTAAAGCACGGAGAGTTACCAGTTACCAAGCGGAGTTACCTGACCGTCCCCGGATTGTTGTTCCCTGAATCGTCTAGCACCGTTGCAATCCCGTAGATCCTGTTTCACAATAAGGACAGTATGCTGATGCCGGTTTACATCGGCCATGTGCCTTCCCAAAAAGCGATTCTTGCAAAGAGATATACGACGTGCCTGATTCATCGATACAAGACCTTGTTTGTTGCATGGGCCAACCGGTTGCCGGAAATCCGACCGAGTTCATGATGGAGCGAGCCTTTGCTGCCGCCCAGTTGGACTGGAGGTACCTGACCTGCGAAGTTCCCCCGGAAAACCTGGCATCGGCAGTCCAGGGGATGCGGGCGATGGGATTTCGCGGCGGAAATTTCACGATTCCACATAAGGTGGCCGTGATTCCATACCTGGACGAGTTGAGTGAGTCGGCCAAGTTGATGGGCGCGGTCAATTGCGTCAACGTGAAAGATAATTGTCTGATCGGTGAAAATACCGACGGGAAAGGCTTTGTCCGCTCCCTGCAGGAAATTACCAGCCCGGAAGAGAAGCGGGTTGTGATTTTCGGTGCCGGTGGCGCCGCGCGCGCCATCGCCGTGGAACTGGGCCTCAGTGGAGTGGCACAGATTACGATCGTTAATCGTACACCCCAGCGAGGCCAGGAGTTGGTCGACCTGTTGAACCAGCGAGTTGGTGTTACGGCAGAACTGGCAGCCTGGACCGGCGATTACCAGGTTGATGAGGCAACGGACATTGTCATTAATGCCACTTCGATTGGACTCGGAGATCCTGACGCACGGGTGCCGGTTGAGGCGGATTCGCTGCACGGCGAAATGGTCGTTGCGGATGTCGTTTTCAATCCACCGGAAACCGTTTTTCTGCGCGAGGCGGCTGGACAGGGTTGTACCGTCCTCGACGGATTGGGCATGCTTGTAAACCAGGGAGTCATCGGCTTCCAGATCTGGACCGGTGTGGAACCCAATGCAACCGTGATGCGGGAAGCACTGGAAGAGTACCTGGAACTGTAGACCCGCTTACTCAGCCTGGCCCGCTACGAATTAACTCGGCTCGCGCGGGGTCATGGCCGGTTGTTGCTGGCTGAGGCAGTGGACTGTTCCCAGTCCCCAGACCAGTGCTCTTGATGGCAACCCAACCACCTCTCGGTCCGGGAAACAATCCTGCAGGATTGCACAGGCCAGCTGATCGTTGGGGTCGTCGAATTGAGGAACAATGAGACCGCCGTTGGCGATCAGGAAATTGCAGTAACTCGCCGGTAAACGATGCTCCCCGTGGGTGACCGGTGCCGGCAAGGGAAGTGTAATTACTTGCAACGCTTGCCCAGCGACCAGGACAGTCTCCTGCAGGCGATGCAGGTTTTCTGTCAGTGGTTGAAAGCTGGGGTCGTGCTGGTCCTCACAATGTGCCGCCACTACCGTCGCTGGGCCAACAAATCGCACCAGCTGATCCACGTGTCCATCGGTGTCATCGCCAGCCAGGATCTGGCCGTTAATCCAGATGACCTGATCCACCGACAGGTAGTCGGAAAAGATCTCCTCGGCCATGGTTCGCGTCCAGCCAGGGTTCCGATTGGGATTGAGTATACAGCTTTCGGTCGTGACCAGAGTGCCAGCCCCGTTGCCGTCAATGGCTCCACCTTCCAAGAGTAACGGGGGACGGAAGCACTCGATTTGCAGTTGTTCCAGAACCTCACTGGCTGCTTGCCGGTCCAACTCGTATGGTGGATATTTGTCACCCCAGGCGTTATAGGGCCAATCAATTCCGATGGGCTTACTACCAGCCTCTTTGCCCGTCGCAGGCAGTAAAAATGTAGGACCATAATCCCGGATCCAGGCATCGTTGGTGCCAATGTCGTGCCAGCGGAGTGGATGGGTGGCAGAAGCAGCCAGGCGATCGAGCCAGCCGTGTGCGGCGGTGGCGATTTCCGGTTCAGCTGCCAGGAGGTGAACGGGTTCCCACTGTAAAAGGATTTCGACCAGTTGCTGGAAAATCGGGGGAATCTGATCAAATGTCCCGGGCCAAGTATCGGTATTATGCGGCCAGGCCAGCCATGTGCCCTCGTGTGGCTCCCATTCAGCGGGCCAGCGGTAACCTAGCTGTCGCGGAGTGGAACGATTTCCCGGGAGACCAGAACTCATGGCTGTGGGTCATCCAGGAAGCGTTGCCCCAGGCCCTCGTAGGCATCGATGCGGCGGTCACGCAAAAACGGCCAGTGTGTCCGGACAACATCGATCAGATCCAGGTTACAGGTAGCCGTCAGTATCTCTTCCTGGTCGTGGCTGGCACGGGAGATCACCGTGCCATTGGGATCGGCCACGAAGGATGCTCCCCAGAATTCCAGGTTACCCTCGCGGCCGACTCGGTTGGGCGTGGCGACATAGATTCCATTGGCAATGGCGTGGCTGCGCATCATCGTTTCCCAGGCCGTCCACTGGGTCGTTCCAAATTCCTCTTTTTCATCCGGTAACCATCCGATGGCAGTGGGAAAGAAGAGGATCTCGGCGCCCGATAAGGCCGTGAGCCTGGCCGCTTCCAGGAACCACTGGTCCCAGCAAATGCAAATTCCCAGCTGCCCGTACCGTGTGCGGAAACTGCGGAATCCCTGGTCGCCAGGTGTAAAATAGAATTTTTCATAGTACTGGGGGTCGTCCGGTATGTGCATCTTCCGATAGGTGCCCAGCAAGGTCCCGTCCGCGTCAATGACAGCTGCCGTGTTGTGGTAAACCCCGGCGGCCCGGCGTTCAAAGACTGGTGCAATGATTACTACTGCCCGTTCGCGGGCTACCTGGGAAAGGAGGTCGATCGTGGGGCCGGGTATCGTCTCGGCCAGGTCAAACTGGCGATGGTCTTCTTCCTGGCAGGGATATAATCCACGAAATAATTCCTGCAGGCAAATAACCTGGGCCCCGTTGGCCGCCGCCTGTTCAATGCGATCAACCGCTTTCTGGACATTGTCCTCGGTGGATTTTCCACAGGCCATCTGGATCAAGGCGATGGTGACGTGGCGAGAAGAATGGGTGTCCGATGATGTTGTCATGAATCGTATGGATGAAAAGAAGTGATGACAGGGCTCTCCGGCCAATCAAGATCCGGCCCCGGGTGCTGGTGATCCAGTGATCCGGTTGAGCTCATTGACCCCGGCTATCCTGATGTTACTCTATGGCACATGAGCACGTCACCACCTGGATTGTTTATCGTGGGTACCGACACCGAGGTTGGTAAGACCTATGTGACCGTTCAAATTGCCCGTCAGCTGCGCGCAGCGGGATTACGAGTTGGTGTCTATAAACCGGTCGCCAGCGGTTACCAGCCGGAAAATGGTGAGCAGGGGTCATCGGATGCCGAGGATTTGTGGATCGCCGCTGGCAAACCTGCGGAACTGACAAACGTGTGTCCCCAGCAGTTCCAGGCACCGCTTGCTCCACCCCTGGCTGCCCGGGCCGAGGGACGGGTTGTGGATGAGGACCTCTTGCGTACCGGAGTGGAATACTGGAAACAGTGCAGTGATATCGTATTGGTGGAAGGTGTAGGTGGCTTGATGTCACCGTTAACCGAAGAAGAGTTCGTGGCGGACCTGGCCTACGAGTTTGGATTTCCCCTGGTCCTGGTGGTGCCGAATCAACTGGGGGTTATCAACCAGACGTTACAAAGTTTAATCACGGCGGTCACGTTCCGTGATGGAATTCCAGTTGCTGGTATCGTACTGAACAATTGTCGATCGCCCGAGAACGAAGATCCCAGTCGACTTACCAACCGGGAGGCGCTTGGCCGCCATGCGGTCCCGCCGGTCCTGGCCGAGGTTGCCTGGCAGGGTGGTTTTGATGTTCCGGTCGACTGGCGGAAGCTGGCTGCATCTCCGCCGGAATAAAGCTTGCGGTTTTAACCGAGCATGATGGCTCGGCCGGCCAATCGACCACTGGTAAGTGCCCAGGCAATGTGAAGACCATGACTCCAGAGAATTATTCCTCCAGAACCATTTTGACCAACCGCGTAAAGACCTGGAATGGGTTGCTCCTGCTTGTCCAGCACCTGAAGTTGATGATTGACAGCAGCACCTCCCTCGGTGGTCGTGAAATATGCTTTCAACGGACCCAGCAACAGCCAGGGACCTTCCTGTAAGCGTACGGTATCACCCTGTCGGCCATGGGGATCATTCTGTTGTTGTTGGGTATAGCGATTGAATTCTGCAACGGTATTCACGAGTGCCGCTACGGGAATGTCACGTGAAAGTGCCAGCTGCTTGAGCCCGTCAGCTTGACGGGTAATATCGGGTCGCAGGCGTTGGTAGTCGGCAACATATGCATACGCAATATCTGGTGCCGTGGAAATAAAGTGAGGCCAGGCAGAATAACGTTTCGCCAGGCGCCCATCCATCAGGATGTAGGCAGATTTATTTTCCTGGGCAGCAACGGCCAGTTCACGTTCCGGCCAACAGGTTTCGTTAACAAACCGTTTTCCTTGCAGGTTCACGAGAATCGCACCGTCATGGAACAGCTGGTCTTCAGGGTGCTGCCAGGTTACCAGTAGTCGCTTGATCAAACGTCGCAGGCACCAGGCAGGCAGTCGCCGAGCTACCATTCCAACCAGGCGAGCCCGGAAACCGCTGGTGGGCAACCATTGTTGAAACGGTTTTCGACTACTTGGTACGAATCTCAATTCCGGACCATAGGTCACATCCATGTTGACCAACTGGCCACCAGCCTGGGCTGCCAACTGATGGCCTTCTCCCGTGGCGTGAGGATTGATTCCTTCAATTCGAGTAAATGTTTCCCCTTTATGGCGACCGATTAATTCGTTGCTGTTGGAATAATCACCCGCGGCCAGGATCACGCCCCGACGGGCGGTAAAAGTATGAGGAATGTTATCCACATCGGCCTGGACACCCACGACGCGTCCCTGTTCAAAGAGCAGCTCCGTTACCTGGGCATCGCAAACCAGCTGGCAACTGGTCTTTTGAAGAGCAAGCTGGAAGGCGGCAATGTAAGCCTTGGCTCCTGGTACCACGTTGTGCATGCGTGGCACCCGATTGGGAGGTTCCGGATGGGGACCTACGAACGACAGTCCCAGCTCCTGGAGCCAGTGAAATGTTTCAGCGGCCTCCTCGAGAAAGAAGGTACGTAGCGCATCGTTGTTACGTGACTCGATCTCGGGTTTCGCAAAACGGGCAACGTCTTCCACGTGTTGGCGGGAGTGGTCATCGATACCGACCTGTTGCTGCAGATTGGTTCCGGCAGCAGTAAAAGAACCAACGGCAATACCTGTCGTACCTCCCAGTTGAGGTCGTTTTTCCAGCAGCAATACCTGGCCGCCCTGCTGTGCCGCAGAGAGTGCTGCCGCCAATCCGCTGCCACCACCTCCCACGACGATCACATCCCAGTGGGTTTCCATGAAGCAATCAACTTGTCAGTTGCTCCCGGAAAATACGATCGAATCGCTGCCTGTTTTCCTGTCGGAAATGCTTGCACTTGTCAACGAGTTCCTCGGGGCCAGCAGTTCCCAGGAGAAAGGCAAGTTTTTTCAGTTCCAGCGGATCGCCTGGTAAATCATGGCGGGCCGAGGTGTTCATCAGTCGTAGGCCGGATTCTACGCTACGCAAAAAAATGTAAGACTCGTGAAGAACAGTCGCATCCTGCTCACTCAACATATCAACCGTTCGCAGGGCGGCGATGGCATCCAGTGTTCCAGGTACAAGGATCTCGTTGAATTCCTGGGCATGCCGCAGTTGCAGCATCTGCACCACGAATTCAATATCGACGGTACCTCCAAAACCACGCTTCAGGTTATGATCTGATGCAGTCTGCTCCAGCCGTTCTCGCATGTCCAGAATTTCAGCTGCCCGCCCGCTTTTCCAGGGGGTATCAAGCAGTAACTGTCGGACGATAGTGTGCGTGGCATCGCGGGCCGTTTCGGTACCGTAAATTGGCCGCGCTTTACAGAGTGCCTGCCGTTCCCAGAGCTGACCCTGCCCAGAGGAGAAGTAGTCATGGAATCCGTCGAGCGACACGGCCAGCGGACCATTTTTCCCGGTAGGTCGTAAGCGGGGATCCAGTTCGTACAGCCTTCCGTGTGGCCCCAGTTGGTTAACAATCCGGATGATTCGCTGTCCCAGTTCACCGAAGAAGTGTTGGTTTGTGGTGGCGTTGATGCGATGTCCGGCATGAGTCGGGATTGTTGTCCCCTCCGCCTCGTAAAGAAACACGACATCCAGGTCACTATGGTAATTGGGTTCCTGCCCACCCAGTTTTCCCATGGCCAGGATAATCAAGGATGCCGGTTCTCCCTGGTGAGGACCACTGGCAATGGTAGGTAAGCCAAGTTTCTGCACCAGCCTCTGATACTGTTCTGTCGTGATTTGTGACAAGCAGATCTCTGCCAGGTCCGAGAGACAATGATGCGTTGTTTGCAGATTTTCCTTATTAAGAATGTCTCGTACGCCAACTCTTAGATGTTGTGAGTTTTTGAAACTGCAGAGGATGGGTTCGCTGTTTTCGGCACCATGACACAGGTCGGTCAGCGTTGCTTGTAATGACTGGTAAGAAGGTAGTTTTCCCAGCACCATGGAATCCATCAATTCGTCAATCATGCCAGGATTGCTGGTCAGGATCTCGGACAGGTAGGGGCTACAGGCACAGAGACGGACGTACAGTTGCAGGGTAGGTGGATTGAAACTGAACAGTTCCCAGAGTACTCCTTTCCCTCCAAGTGAATCACTGACCCGGTTCAGGCTAACCAGGGTCGAGTCAGGATCCGGGGTCAGCGAGATTGCTTGTAGCAGCCGTTGGCCAATCGAGGCGAGAAAGTGACGGCACCGCCGGGAAGAAAGGAAAGGAATTTTTTCTTCGGCCAGGGTCATCAGGTTATCGTAGGCCACCTGTTGATCCTGGAAGCCGTACGGCGAGAGAACCTTCTCGATTGTTGTGGGGGTCGGATTGGGATCCAGGATCAGGTCGACTTCCGGCGCGGTATCCTCGACGTCACGGAAGGCATCGTTAAGCAAGTGATCCAGGATCTTGCGATTCAACTGGGTGGCCTGTGAAAGGTCTTCCTGGAAGGCCGCGAGGGCAGTGCGTTCGGGATTACCGTGGTAGCCCAGTCGCATGGCTAGCCGATGGTTTTCCTGTTGGTCATCTGGCAACGTATGTGTCTGCCGGTCGAACATGATCTGCAGGCGATGCTCGATTTTCCGCAGAAAGGCATAGTTTTCTTCCAGCAGGGTGCGTTCCTGCATGGTTAGGCAACCGCTGGATTCCAGTTGCTCAATGGCGGCCAGCGTGTTGCTGCCCCGCACGCCCGGTACTTCACTGCCGTTGAGCAGTTGCAGGAACTGGATCGCAAATTCGATATCACGGATACCACCCAAGCCTGTTTTTACGTTGAGTTCCGTGCCACCCTGCTGCTGACTGTTTTTCTCGATGCGGCGTTTCAGTGCCTTGATTTCGGTAATTTCCGCCCCGCTTAGGTAACGACGATAAACCCAGGGGTCCATTTTTTTCAGGAAACGTTTTCCCAGCTGAATGTTTCCTGCGATCGGACGAGCCTTGACGAAAGCCTGTCGTTCCCAGGTGCGTCCGGATACGTCGTAGTAACGTAGCGCGGCACCTATGGACATCACGGACGGCCCCTGCTTGCCATTGGGTCGTAACCGCAGATCCACCCGATAAACCGCGCCA
The DNA here is from genome assembly GCA_046583055.1 of Pirellulaceae bacterium. Taxonomy (GTDB): domain Bacteria; phylum Planctomycetota; class Planctomycetia; order Pirellulales; family Pirellulaceae; genus JAZADA01. The sequence continues at coordinate 18,021 of JAYGDH010000170.1, forward strand.
GCCTGCGACGATTCGGTCAGTAGGGATACAATTTTTTTCACCAGCCGCTGGAAAAAGTCCTGGTTGCTGAGCGACCTTTCTCCATCTGTTTTCCCTTCTCCCCGGTAGAGGAACACCAGGTCAATGTCAGATGAATAGTTCAATTCAGAACCACCGAGCTTTCCCAGTGCCATGATGACAAAATCGGCTGGCTGGCCATCGGCATCGCGCGGGACGCCACGTTTGTTTTCCAGCTTCTGGCGCGCGCTTTGCGAGGCAGCCTCACAGATAGCATCAGCGAGAAAGGAAATCTGACGGGTTACCGTGTTGACGTGTTGGTGGCGAACGATGTCGCCATAAGCAATCCGCAATATTTCCCGATCCTTGTAACGACGCAGCGCGGCAACGACATCAGAATCCTTGCTGATCGTTGATATCTCACTACAGATTTCATTGACCAGCTGGTCCCGGGCTACCGGTTGTCCCTCCGTCAGTCGTAACAGGTCATAGCTTTCCGGATCTCGAATCAGCAAATCGGTAAGGTGTTGACTGGTAGAAAAAATCTGCAGCAAGGTCGGCAAGGCCTGGCTGTCTCGCTCCCAGAGTGTTCCCAGGGAGAGAGGGTTGCGAGCAGCAGCAATAAAACGGTCGAGGTTATTGAGCGCCATGTCGGGGTAGCTGGTCTGCGGTAAATGCTCGGTGAGCTGGGATGCCAACGAGGCGACCAGATCCAGTGTGATACCGTTGGCGGCGATGCGAGACAGGTTTTCATGCGCCCGGGAGAGGTTTTCCAGGCCCAGTGAGCGCAGCCAGACAGCAGCCTTTTCCGGCTTATCCAGATAGCGAACCAATTGGTCGATCTTCATGATGCTTTCGGGAACTGGGTGGCGCAGGCGTAAAGAATCTACTGTTATGATAACCTAAGCGGGCCGTTGCTTTCAGGCTATAAAAAAACCTCCGGAGAATTCTCCGGAGGTTCGATGTGCTGTACCAGCAATCTGTTCCTGGCAGGTAACGCGTTGCTCCTAGTCCAGGAAGCCGACGAGTTCCTGGCTGCGACTGGGTTGCTGAAGTTTACGCACCGCCTTGGCTTCGATCTGGCGAATGCGTTCGCGGGTAACCTTGAAAATATGCCCTACTTCCTCCAGGGTATAACTGTAACCGTCACCCAGCCCGTACCGCAGTTTGATGATTTCACGCTCCCGGTAGCTAAGCGTTTTCAAGACGCGGTTGACGCGATTACGGAGCATTTCCTGCGAAGCTCCCGTTGCCGGATTTTCTGCTTCACCGTCCGGAAGCAAGTCACCGAAATGGCTGTCTTCACTGTTGCCGACCGGTCGATCAAGGCTGATGGGAAACCGACTCATGGCTAAAACGCGACGGGCTTCGTCGACCGTTGTTTCAGCGCGACACGCGGTTTCTTCAAGCGTGGGATCGCGCCCCAGTTCCTGGAGTAACTGCCGGGATACATTGCGTACCCGGGACATGGTTTCCACCATGTGTACCGGGATCCGGATGGTACGACTCTGGTCTGCAACTGCTCGGGTAATGGCCTGGCGAATCCACCAGGTTGCGTAAGTGCAGAACTTGAAGCCGCGTCGATACTCGAACTTGTCGACGGCACGCATCAGGCCAGCATTACCCTCCTGGATAAGATCCAGGAAACTCAGGCCACGGTTGCGATATTTCTTCGCGATTGAAACGACAAGTCGCAGGTTGCCTTCCGACAATTCGCGCTTGGCCTGCTGGTACCGGGAGTAAACTTTCCTCAGGTACTTGATGCGATTTCGCAAACTGGTTGGACTCTCCTGCGTTGCCAGCAGAATGCTGCGATACTCGGTCAACCACGATTGATACTCGCCTACCTGGCTGCGATTTTTCTTGTTGCGAGTTAACAACTGCTTGAGTTCTTTGATCCGGTGGCTGAACTCTTCCAGTGTCCGAATCATGGGTTCGATGCGGTGTGTTCGCAGCCCCAGTTCCTCGACCAGGCGGACAGCCCGTCGTCGTCGGTACCCCAGTTGTTGCCATGCTTTCTTGCGTTGTGCCTTGCTATAGGTTTTGCTCAGAGCAATTCGATAGTCACGACGATTACGCTTCAGTAATACGGCCAGGGTTGTTAGGTTGTGTGGCAAACGGCCCAGGATCTGTTCTTTTTCCAGGCGGTCCGTTACGGAAACCTGTACCGTGCGATCAAAGGGCAATTCGCCATTGTGAACGCGCTTGAGAATCTTGAAAGCCAGCTGGATGACGTAATCGCATTCCAGTAAGCGGGCACGAAAATGTCGTCGGGTAATTTCAATTCGCTTGGCAAGACGAATTTCTTCCGCACGGGTAAGCAGCGGAATTTCACCCATCTGAGTTAGGTACATGCGAACCGGATCTTCCGACCAGGACTCGTTGTCCTCACTGCTCGGTAACGTGGTCCCCCCTTTCTTGCGAGATTTTGCTACGGCAGGCTGCGGTTCTTCCTTCGCCGCAGGTGCTGTTGCTTCAGCCTGGGCAGAATCTTCCGGCAACTTGCTGAAGTTCTCTTCAGTAGTCGGCGAAACGTCGTCATCAAAGTCGTCGAGAATGGTGTCGTACAACGAAATGTTCCCTCGTTAACAGTGGAATGGTCGAATTAGGATTGAACAAATGGCACTCGTTGAGGCGTGCGTCAGTCGCGAGGATCTTATCCTTGAAATCTAATACACCGCTTCATCTTCAAGCGGCCGGCTTCTAAACAGGCTGTCACAATGGGTTGCCATCCAGGGAGGACCGTGGCAGCCTGTCATTCACGTGAAAATAAAAAATGTCTGTCGTTGGAATGACAACAGTTTTCAAGGAGCCAGCAATTCACAGGCGTTCCGTACAGACGCTGGCAGTGGCATTTCGCCTTTGGCCAGGCCGGGAACACGTAATTGTACCACCCTTCTCTAGGTTGTCTTGGTTTGCACACTAATTGGTAAAAAATTGCAATTAACCCGACCGAAGCGATTGCGTTAAGTCCATCTAAATTGAGTTCCTTACCACTACCGAGGATAACTACCCGCTCACGTAAAAACAACTAAAACCGTTGACCAATTTCAACCAACTTTGCTCAGTCGTTGTAATTGGCTTATTTGCAAGTTCCCCGTTCTTTTCTCCAGCCCTCTTCAAGCTGAATATTGAATCTATCGCCTTACAAGCTACCAGCTCGTTCCAGACGATAAATACCCGTTAATACCCCCCCCAGTAGGTAGTTTCTGACATTGTCCCTGGGCCGTTGTCCTTAAAGGAGGTAACAAGTTCTTAAATTGTAGTTAATTGGATGTCAGGGTCCAGTGTCTAAATCAGGGGAATTTCCTTTCCTCGTCGAGTCTTGCCCTTGGTGCGGTCGTTCCTTCCCCCCCTAGCGGTTGAGGGTTGTAGGGCCCGGCGGTAGCATACCAACCATGGGGGGCCTTTACTCTTTTCGGCCATCAGGTACCAGGACGGGAATGACACTAACAATGGGAACGATTGACCTGCAGGGACAAGTAGCGGTCGTCACCGGCGCCAGCCTGGGCATTGGCCGAGCGACTGCCATTGCGCTCGGCGAAGCAGGGGCCCACGTGGTTGTTAATTATCGCTCGCACGAAGAACAAGCTGAAGAGGTAGTCCAGGCGATTGCGGCAGCAGGCTCCAGGGCGATCAAGGTGCAGGCCGATGTGGCAGATCAGCCCCAGGTAGAACAGCTGGTCCAGGCAGCGGCGGACACCTTCGGGAAGGTTGATATTGCGATCAGTAATGCTGCTTATAGTGATCGGGATCTTTTCTATGAAGCAGACATGGAGGAGTTTCGTCGCACGGTCGACGTGACCATGTGGGGCGCCTTTCATCTCTTGCGCGCGGCGACTCGGCAGATGATCCAGCAGGGGCAGGGAGGGGTTATTACGCTAGTCAGTTCTCCCCACGCTTTTATTCCAGCCCCACGGGCGATGGCTTACAATATGTCAAAAGCCGCCCTGGAACACATGGCGCGTACAGCGGCCATTGAAGTGGCCGAACATCGAATTCGGATCAATATGATTCAACCCGGTTGGATTGATACTCCAGGAGAACGTAAGTTTGCCAGCGAAGAAACATTGCAAAAAGCCGGCAAAAAGATTCCCCTGGGAAGACTTGGTGAGCCTGCAGAAATCGCCCAGGGAATACTTTTTCTTTGCGATCCCAGTCATGAATACATGACCGGTGCAACCCTGTTGATGGATGGTGGTATTAGCTTGCCGTGGTGGGCTTCGCGCGGATCCGCGGCGCCGGAATAATAAGAGTTGTGTTTGCCTAACTCAACAGAAGAAAAATCATGCCCTCTTACCTGCTTCCCTGTACCTGTGGAAAATCAATTTCGGTTAGCAAGCTTCACGCTGGGCAGGAAGTTGCCTGCGAGTGTGGTCAGCGTCAGGTGGCTCCCACGTTACGGGCCATTCAGAAATTGCCTGAGATGGAAGCAACCGTTTCACGTCAACGATTGGTGAAAGTGCCCTGGTCAGCGGGCCGTACGAGTACTTTTGCTGCTGGGTTGGTCGTCGTGGCGTTGGCTGCCGCTGCCGTAGTCATTGGCCGGGTCAAGATTTCCGGAATTGAAAGCGGATTGCCGACCAAGAAGGAAATGAAGGCTTACGAGGAGGATATGAATACGAGGATTATCGACGGCCTCGAGCCCTTGCAGGCCTACGAGCAGTTCCTGAACTGGAAAAAAATGGGACTTGGTGAACCCATGTCTCGAAAATTCGAGGAAGAGCACGAGACACTCGACAAGCTTAAGAGGACCAGCAAGGTCTTTAGTGCCCTGGCACTACTCGGTTTGCTGATTACCGTGGGGGCCATGCTATGGCCTCGCAGATCGGTGGAATCAAGCTAGTTCAACAGCCAGTGCCACGGAAAAACCCGAATCCCGGTTTTAAACCATTTATCAGCCGGTTCCACTGGCGAAACGATGGAATCCGCACAGGACCGCTATCAAACTAGCAGCATGGTGAAAGTCAGCTCTCGAGTGGCAACTGAAAATCACCTGCGCAAACGGCAGCTTTTGTTGACGTTGGTCTAAGAATCGTCGACAATGGCAGGCCGTACCTTCCCGTGCAATCAACACTTGCCATTTTGGCCTCCACGGATTGACCCGCCGATGAAAACATTCTCTGCGATTATTGTCAGCTTGTTACTGCTCTTCACACTTGGGCAGGACGTGTTCGCACAGCCGTCCCTGTCCCGGATGGCCCCTGGTGCTGTCACCGCTGGCCAAACCGTGGAGGTAACCTTGTCGGGTGACAAGCTCGATTGGCCATTGCAGGCCTGGGCCAGCTTTCCCGGCAAGCTCGAGCTCATTGCACCGAAGGATTCCAAGCAGAACAAGAGTATCCAGTGCAAGATCACGGTGAATGCAGGAGTTGGCGTGGGTGTGGTTGGAATCGCGGTTGGCAACAAGGCGGGTGCCTCCGATGTTCTCCTGGTCATGGTGGATGACGTACCCACGGCGGTTGACAATGGCAAGAATCATACCTGGCAAACAGCACAGCCTGTGAGCCTGCCCAATGCCGTGGACGGTGTTTGCGAGGGTAAGCTCTTTGATTATTACAAGGCGACTGTCAAGAAAGGTCAGCGCTTGTCCGTAGAGGTCGTTGCTGCTCGGCTGAACAGCAAGATGGATCCCGTGTTGAGGATTCTCACTACCTCCGGCCAGGAACTGGCTGCTATCGATGACGATCCGGGACTAGGAGCCGACTGTCGGTTAAGCTTCACGGCTAGCGGGGATGCGGAATATATTATCGAGGTGGGTGACAACAAGTATCTGGCCGGAAATCGTTATCGGTTGCGGATCGGTGATTTCCCGCTGGTTACCACGCCTTATCCGCTTGGGGGGCGCCTGGGATCAACCGCTGAATTCGATTTCACCGGAGCAGGCGCAGAAGGACTGAAGCCATTGCTGGTCAAGGTGCCTTTCTTTGCCAACAGCGATCGCCTGTCGGTCTCGGTGAAATACCCAGATGGAAAATCGTCAGCGATGGCCGTGATGGCTGTCAGCGATCTACCGGCAGAAGTTGAAAAGGAACCAAACGATGAGCGACCACAGGCCACCAGGGTCACCGTCCCCTGTGCCCTGAATGGTGTCCTGCAGAAAGTAAATGACAAGGATTATTTTCAGTTTGTAGCGGCCAAGGGAGAACGGCTGACCTTCCGTTCGGTTACTCGTAGTGTTGGATCGCCCACGTACCTGGTGATGCAGTTGTACAAGGCAGATGGCACCAAGCTGGTGGAAACCAAAGTTGGCAATACCGATGAATGGACGATGTCCCACGCCTTTGCAGAAAATGGAACCTATTTTCTGCGAGTCGAGGATCTTTTACATGGTGGCAGTCTTGATCATGCCTACCATGTCCAGGTCTCTAGCGGTGCCTCCTTTAGTTTGACGGTCAAAAATGACAAAAATACGAAGAATCGATTTCGAGTGGGCAGGAGCACTGGTGCGTTTACGGTCAATGTGCAGTGTGCTCGAACTGCTTTCGATGGACCCGTCACGATCGGGCTGGAACAACCCATTGTTGGTATCCGCCTGTTGCATAATGTGATTGCTGCGAAAGGAAAAGAGGCCAACGTGGTGCTGGCACTTTCGTCAGAATTAAAGGAAGGTGACCTGAAGGTGTTACGGTTAGTCGGAACGGGAATGATCGACGGCCGAGTCGTGACGGTACCTGTTCGAAATGTGGATTGGCTGCGAACCCAGTTGACCGCTATTGAGTATCCACCCGGTTGGCAGGATGGCCGCATCTACGTGGCCGCAGGGCCACCCGCAGCACCAATTTTTGAGACTTCTGTTTCGACACCTGTCGCTTACCTTTCTGCCGTAACCCAGGAATTCAAGTTTACCCTGGCGCTGGCACGCAAGCACAAGGATTTTAAAGCTGGCATCCGGGTCTCCATGGAAGGGTTACCAAGAGAAATTTCTGCAGCTGTCAAGCAGGAAAAGGATCAGTACCACGTGACAGTGAAGGGCTCTGTTGACATGCAGGAAGGTCAGCATGCACTGCATATAACGAGTTATGGTGACCTGAATGGCCAGGGACAGATTGAAATCAAGGACGTCGTAGTCCAGGTAGTGATACCCCTGAAAGTTGAATTGTCAGCGCCGGGTGCGGTCGTGGTTGGCCAGACTCAAAAGGTGAAGGTTAAGGTGGTTCGTGGTGCTGGTTCGAATCCGCAACCCGTTACCCTGAAGTGGAAGAATCTTCCTGCCGGCGTCACCGGTGATGAAACGATCACGATTGCTGCAGATCAATCAGAACTTGAAGTTGAATTAAAAGCAGCCGCGGATGCGAAGGTGGGTAAGTTCACCGGTCTGGCACTCGATGCTCAGACGAAGTACGCCGAAAAGGATGTAACTGCTGTTAGTCCGTCAGTGGCCCTGGAAACCAAGAAAGCGCCGGAACCGAAAAAGGAACCGGAAGCCAAGAAGGAACCGGAAGCCAAGAAACCTTAGTTGAATGGTTGGGCTTGAATATGTTGAGGAACGCTATGAAATCGAGAAACTATTTCATTCGAACGTTGGTCGCCGCAACGCTGGCGATTACCTGTAGCTGGCTGGCAATGCCCCTGCATGCCGCGGATCTCTCGGAACTACTCCCGATACAAATTGGCCAACCAGTCCGCCTCGAGGTTCATCCAACCAGCATCCAGCTGACGAGTCCTCGACAATTCCGGCAGCTGGTTGTCACGGCACACTACGCTGATGGGCAACTACAGGATATCACGCGAGTCGCGGAATTCGTTTCCAGTAATCCGCAGGTAGCGGAAGTAGAAAAGGGAATCGTGCGGCCTCGTGGCGATGGAACCGGTGAACTCCTGGTTAAGGCTGGGGGACAGGAAGTGAAAATGGCTGTGCAGGTTACCGGTCAGAAATCCACCGAGGTCGTGTCGTTTGGCTACGAAACACTGGCCGCTCTTAGTAAGCAGGGATGCAATGCAGGCGCCTGTCACGGCAGCCCCAGTGGCAAGGGCGGGTTTCGCCTGTCGTTGCGAGCATTTGATGCGGCTCTCGACCAGGTTACTCTGATCCGGGAAGATTTCGGTCGGCGAACCAATGTGCTGGATGCCAGTGAGAGCCTGCTGTTGCTGAAACCGTTGATGAAGGTTTCCCATGGTGGCGGACGTCAGCTCAGGAAAACAGATTATGCCTACGGGCTCCTGGAAAACTGGATCTCGGAAGGTTGCAAGCTTGATCCCGAGAAAAAGGCACGTTGTGTTCGGATCGAAGTTTATCCCTCCTCCGGACGTGTCCTGCAGCGACCTGCTCATACCCAGCAACTGTCCGTGTTGGCTCATTATTCGGATGGGTCCATCAGGGATATCACACCGCTGGCAGTTTATACGAGTTCGGATACCGAGGTGGCCCTGGTGGATAACGGGGGATTGGTGGTGGGCCAGGATCGTGGACAAGCGGCGGTCATCGTCCGTTATCTGGAGTTTATCGAATCTTCCTTCCTCACGTTCGTTAGGGACGTTGAGGGGTACCAGTGGGTAGATGTCCCCAGGAATAATTACGTGGATCAACATGTCCACGCCAAGCTGAAACAATTGAAATACCTGCCTTCCGAAATCTGCTCGGATGAAGAATTTATTCGCCGTATATACCTCGATGTGATTGGCCTTCTGCCGTCGACGGAAGAGCTGCTGGCTTTCGCACAGGATCCTGCCGCTGACAAGCGGGCCAAGTTGATTGATCAGTTGCTGGAGCGACCGGAGCACGCAAAATTCTGGGCGCTGAAGTGGGGCGATCTGCTACGTCTGACAAGCAGCCAGGTGGGTGGCGATGGTGTCTACAAGTACTACCGCTGGCTGGAACGAACCCTGCGAGAGAATATGCCCTATGACCAGTTTGCCCGGGAGTTATTGACCGCTACCGGAAGCACGATGAATAACCCGCCAGCAAACTTTTACCGCACTGCCGGGGATACCAATGACTGCGTGGAAACGATCTCGCAGATCTTTCTGGGTGCGAGGTTGCAGTGCGCCAAGTGCCACAATCATCCATTCGAACGTTGGACCCAGGATAATTACTATGGCCTGTCCGCGTTCTTTAACCGCGTCCAGCGGAAAAAGACCCGCCGCGCCGACGAATTGTTCGTTTGGACCTCCACTACTGGTGAGGTAACCCAACCACGGACCGGTAAGCAAATGAAACCCTGGTTACCCCTCGTGGGAGATGTGGAAACGGAAACCGGTAATGATCGTCGGCAGATCTTCGCTTCCTGGCTAACAGGAAAAGACAATCCTTACTTTGGGAAGATCGAGGTTAATCGAATCTGGAGCCACTTGCTGGGTCGAGGTATCGTGGATCCGCCGGATGACTTCCGTGACACCAACCCGCCGAGTAACGCGGAATTGCTTGATGCTCTTGCCAAGGATTTCTCGGAACACGGTTACGATCGTCAGCACATAATGCGAGTCATCCTTAACAGCCGTGTTTACCAGATGAGCTTTCGGCCAAATACATTCAACGAAACGGATACCAAGTATTTTTCGCATTTCCAACCACGCTTGTTGAGCGCCGAACAGTTGCTGGATGCGATCTGCCACGTGACTAACGTGCCCGAGCAATTTGGACCCCTGCCCGCCGGAATCAAGGCCACGCAGTTGCCGGCGCCAGACCTGGTGAAGCACGATTTCTTGCGAATTTTCGGACAACCGGAGCGACAAACCGTGTGTGCCTGCGAACGGTCCACGGAATCAAATCTCGGTATGGCGATCCAGTTCTTTAACGGACCCCTTGTTTACAACAAGCTGCGCAACGAAAAGAACCGCTTCCGAGAACTCATTGCCGCCAAGAAAACGGATGAAGAAATCGTGACGAGCCTCTATAAGGCCGCCGTGTGTCGTCCTCCGACCAAGACGGAAATGGAAGCTAGCTTGAAACATATCAAGTCCAAGGAAGATCGTATCCTGGCGCTGGAAGATGTTTGCTGGGCGATCTTGAATACGAACGAGTTTTTATTCCAGCACTAGTGGTTCCTTAGTACCGCGCTACGTTTCACGGTGAAGTGATGAAATATACCAGGGATCTGAATTGTCAATGGTCGCGGACACTCCTGCGATGTGTGGTCGGCCTGTTGAGTGTGCTGGGCACGGCGACCGTGGTGCATGCAGAAGACCCGGTCAGCTTTCGTGCACAGATTGCCCCGGTGCTGATTAATAATTGCCTGGCCTGTCACGGGCCGAAAAAAGCCGAGGGAGGCTTCCGCGTCGACAACTACGAACGATTACTCAGCGAGGGTGATTCCGGATCGGTAGGCGTCAAGGGAAAGGATATCGAGGCCAGCGAATTGTTTCGCAGACTGGTGTCGGAAGATAAGGATGAACGGATGCCGCTCGAATCCGAGCCGCTGACCGCTGAAGAGATTACATTGTTTAGACGCTGGATTATCGAGGGTGCCGCCAATGATGCACCGGATCCCAAGGCGCCGTTGAGTACGATTGTACCTCCTCCGATCCACCCGGATCCCCCCGAAACGTATCCCAGTAGCTTGCCGATCACGGCCCTCGTTTTCAGCCCGGATGGAAAAGAATTGCTCGTCGGCGGCTACCATGAGCTGACTGTCTGGAATCCCCTGGATGGAAAACTCGTTCGTCGCATCAAGAATATCAGCCAGCGAACCTACGCCGTTCGCTACAGTCCAGACGGAAAACAGCTTGCCGTTGGTGGAGGGGCACCTGGTCGACTTGGAGAAGCACGACTGTTCAACATGGAAAACGGGGAATTGATCCGGGTTCTCGGTACCACCACGGACGTGATTCTCGATGTTGCCTTCAGCCCCAAGGGCGATCGATTAGCAGTCAGTTCGGCCGCCGGTGTGATCCGTATTTTTGAAGTTGCCAGCGGCAAGGAAATCCGCGTTATTACCAGCCATTCGGACTGGGTAATGGCGATTGCCTGGAGTGACGATGGAAAACAAATTGTCTCGGCCAGTCGCGACAAGACCGCCAAGGTATTCGATGTGGAAAAAGGTGAGTTGGTCGTGACTTACTCGGGGCACGGTCAACCGGTGCGGGGCGTCGCTTTTCATCCGGACGGAAAAGAAGTCTTTTCCAGTGGTAACGATAAGAAAATTCACCGCTGGAAAGTGGCGGATGGAAAGAAAAGTGCAGAGGTCGGGTTCGGTGGTGAAGTTTACAAACTGCAGCGGGTCGGAGAGTTTTTCGTGACGGCATCGGCGGACAAGACGGTACGTCAGTTCGAGACAAAAACCCACAAGGCAATTCGGAGTTATGTCGGGAATGCCGATTGGGCACTGGCCACCGCCTTTCATACCGGCAGCAAGCGCATAGCCAGTGGCGGATTTGACGGGGAAGTCCATGTCTGGAATGCCGAGGATGGTAAGCCGATTGTCAAGTTCGTTGCCGCTCCGGGATACCAGGCTCCCAAGTAGTGGAAGTGAAATCCACACGGTATTTCCCGGTGACTCTTTCCAAGGACCGGTGATGTGGCTGACAAGGTCGATATTGTTTTCCAGGGTTCTGCGCGCGCCCCGGTATGCCTGGCACTAACACATGGTGCTGGTGCAGGGATTGATTCGGATTTCATGGAAGAATGTTCCAGGGGGCTGGCAGGGCGGGGCCTGCGCGTGGCGAGATTCGAATTTCCTTACATGCAGCGTATTCGGGAAACGGGTAAAAAACGTCCCCCGGACCGTGCTCCTGTCCTGATAGAAACATGGCAGACGGTTATCCGCCAGTTGCAACGCCGCCTGCAGCCTGGTCGAAAAAAACTGGTGATCGGCGGTAAGTCCATGGGTGGTCGTGTTGCCAGCATGGTTGCGGCCGCAGGACAGGTCGCTGGCCTGGTATGCCTGGGGTATCCGTTCCACCCACCAGGAAAACCCGTGGGTCAGCGTATTGAACATCTACGAGATATCGAATGCCCCACGTTAATCCTGCAGGGAGAACGTGATCCCTTCGGTAACCGCCGTGACGTGGTGAGGTATCGCCTTTCGACACAGGTTCGACTCCACTGGTTAACCGATGGCAATCATAGCTTCCAGCCGCCGAAATCATCGGTCGCATCGACATCGGAAAACATGGAACAGGGGCTTGATGCGATCGCTGCATTTTGTAATGGCCTGGTCGATCAATCCAAATCGTAGTGGGAATTGGAAACCAGCAAAGACGATCGATCGGAAAATCGTGGCTGTTACTTGTCGGCTGACTCCTTCCTGCGGTAGGTTAGGTGTTTCACATCGACAGCATTGGACGATGGTATTCCAGGGGAAAATGAACCATGCTTGAACTGTTCGGACAAATCGAAGAATCCGTGGCGGCAATCCGATCGCAATGGGACAAGACACCACGTGCCGGAATTATCCTGGGTACCGGGTTGGGCAGCCTCGTCGAAGAGATCGAAGTAGAGGTGTCGCTCGATTATGGTGAGATCCCGAATTTTCCAGTCTCGACGGCCATTAGCCATCGTGGACGGCTGGTTTGTGGCATGCTTGCCGGGTTGCCTGTCGTGGCCATGGAAGGCCGCTTTCACATGTACGAGGGATATCCCCTCAAGCAGATCACGCTTCCCGTGCGTGTGATTAAGGCCCTGGGAGCAGACCTGCTGGTGGTCTCCAATGCCTGTGGAGGAATGAATCCCCACTACGAGGCCGGGGACTTGATGGTGATCGATGACCAGATCAACCTGATGGGAGATAATCCCTTGATTGGGATCAATGACGATCGGCTGGGACCAAGATTTCCCGATATGTGTGAACCCTATGACCAGGCCTTGATTGCCAGGGCCCAGGAATTGGCCCGTCACGAGAATATTCCCTTGCACAAGGGAGTCTTCGTGGCCGTGGCTGGTCCCAACCTGGAAACACGAGCCGAGTACCGGTTCCTGAGAGGAATTGGAGCAGACGTGGTGGGTATGTCCACGGTTCCAGAGGTCATCGTGGCAGTTCATTGTGGATTGCGTGTTGTCGGTTTTTCGATCATTACCGATATGTGCCTGGCAGATGCCTTGCAACCGGCCAATGTTGAAGAGATCATCGCCACGGCCAACCAGGCCGAACCAAAACTGCGCACCCTGGTGATGGGTGTGCTGGCTGGTGAAAAGTAGAATTCGTATGGATCAAGTTGACCTGGAGCGAGCCACTGATGAAGCTGCTGGTGCGATTCAGCAACGTTGGTCGACGATCCCCAGCGTGGGACTGATCCTGGGCACCGGGCTGGGAGGGTTGGCTGACTCGATACAGTCCGATGAGTTGATCGAGTATGACCAGGTTCCGAATTTTCCACGTTCCACGGCCATCGGACATCGAGGTCGCTTGGTTTGCGGCCAGTTGGAACAGGTCCCCGTGATCGCCATGCAGGGCCGTTGTCATCTTTACGAGGGCTACTCGTGGGAACAGGTCACGTTGCCTGTCCGGATCATGAAAGCCCTGGGAGTCCGGTCGGTCGTGATTACCAATGCCAGTGGAGGACTCAATCCCGGGTTTCAATCCGGGGACGTGATGGTCATGGAGGATCATATTGATCTGATGTTTCGCAGCCCTCCGAGCTGGGCAGTGGATTCGCGAAACGAACAGCCGGTGATGACACGCGCCGGCCGTGGTCCCAGGAGTCTTTATGATCCGGAGGTTCGCGCCGCGGCACTG
>JAYGDH010000225.1:0-1667 GCA_046583055.1 Pirellulaceae bacterium
GCTGCCTGGTTGCCATCTCGGTCGTTGGGCCCCGACCCGCCAACGATCAGCACCACGGGAAACGGCCCAACCCCTGCAGGCAGCTCAATGGTGCCATAAAGTGTGGTGTCTTTTGTTTGCAGCTGCACATCGGGCGGAGCATTCTTGTCGACGGGGGTTGGTTCTGCGGGAGCCGGCAGAAAGAAGATACCGGCAACTTGCTGCTGTTCATTATAGGAGACACGAAAAACCAGCTTGGTGATCTCAAAGCTACAGAGCAGATCGACAACCTGGTTGCTTTGAATCTCCTGCACCTTCGCCTCGTCGGCAACACCCTGGTAACGGCCCACCTGCTTTTGCAATGTTTCCACGGTTGTTTTCAGTTTCTCACCGGGGAGTGCCACGGCCACTTGGTCGTTAAAGTTCTCGGCAACCTGATCGTATTGGCCAGCGATGATCAGCGCCAGCAAGGCCCGGGCTGCCGACTCCGGGATCCACTCGGGCTGGACATCCTCCGTTACCTCGGACTCTGCCTCCGCCGTCTCTGGTTCGGGAGATTGCTGTATGGGCTGCTGCTCTGACGGAACGGATTGCTGCTCTGGCGTTTGCGCCTGGCCACAACCGATCAGCAGGCCCAAAAACAGCAAGGGCAGGACCCTGAGAATCTTCGGCGATAACATGAATTCATTCCCCATCAAGAACACAATCGCAGCGAAAAAAAATAAAGCAACCGACTTGAGTATAATGCTGAACTTCCCCCACCGCGACCTTTTCACGATGGCTTAACCGGCGCCAAACCGATAAGATAGATAAACCTGTTTCCCACTTCATGGAATAATTTCCTTGACTGCACGCTCGCTACCCATCGATCGACGCACGTTCTTCCAGGCTGGAGGCCTGGCACTGGGCGCGATCTCGCCCCTGGGACTGTCACTGTCAGACGTGCTGGCCAACGAGGCCGCCAGCGGTGGCAAGAAGCAGATCAACGTGATCTTCATGTTCCTGCAGGGCGGGGCAAGTCATATCGACATGTATGACATGAAGCCCAATGCTCCTGATGAAATCCGTGGCAAGTACGACCCGGCCTCTACCAACCTGGCCGGGTTACAGTTAAGTGACCAGCTGCCGAAACTGCGTACCTGTGCTGACAAGTTCTCACTCATCCGCTCCATGCATTCGTATACTTCCAAGCACGGGGAAGGTGATGTTCACATCATGTGCGGCAGCCCGGTCGACAAGAACCTGCAGGCACCCGGTATCGGTGCCGTTCTCAGCAGGCAACAGAAACAACAGGCCCCCATCCCACCCTTTGTTCACCTGGGCGACATGAAGCACCCGGCTTACAGCGCCCCGGGGTTCGGTGGTTTCCTGGGGAACATGTACAACCCTTTCCTGATCAAGCAGGATCCGAATGCCTCATCCTTCGCCGTGCGTGAATTCGAGTCCGCACCAGGACTGGACCTGAATCGGCTGGACGGACGCAAGTCGTTGCTGCAATCATTGGACCAGTACCAGGCCGCGCATGAGAACCAGTTGGCCTTTGCTCGGGCCCAGGATGGGTTTACCGAACAGGCCCTGAGCCTGGCAACCTCGCGCAAGGCAAAAGAAGCTTTTGACCTTTCCCAGGGACCAGATTCGCTGCGTGATGCTTATGGACGAAACCGGGTCGGCCAGGGCATGCTGCTGGC
>JAYGDH010000228.1:0-14718 GCA_046583055.1 Pirellulaceae bacterium
AGATCGGTCCATGCGCTGGCAGGAAGGACTTGGCTAAGCCGTGGCAGTTGATAGCACCAGGCGAGACAGTCATAGGCAAATCCTAGCGTCGGAGGAGCCGAAACTCCCGCTGCGGTCCAGGTATCGAGCCTGGCGGACCAGGACTTCGAAATGGAGCCCGACCGGGTGGTCCTGTGGAAGCGTTCCAGGTCAGCAGGGTCCAGTTCCGCTGGTAAACCCCATTGCAAAAAACGGGTGCTATCGCAATGGAAAAGGTCGGTGGGCGGGCAGGGGGACTGCCGAGATTCGAGGTGCCGGCACCAGGAGTCCCATTGCCGCAGGACCGAGTCAGAGTCAGGTGGTGAAGAATTAGAGTCAATCGTGGCCGACATTGCTGCGGTCTTCCTTGCGAATCATCCAGGGCGAATCGGGTGGGGTGAATGCCAGCCGGGTGGATAGCTGGCTGGTTGACACAGCAGCCAGGGTAATGGATTGCCGGCACTTCCGCATCGTAGGCTGGCAACCTGGCACATGATAACAGCCAGGTAGACTGTTGGCGACAGCCCGGATCTCAAGAATCCAGGAGTCCATTCGCGAGAATAAACAGGTGTCAGCGGACTTGAATCTGTTAGAATGAAACTGCGTTCACAGGCGAGTGGGGATGCCATGCGGTGCAGGGGGGGGAACGGTGCCTGTGGTGGCATCAATTTGGATTTGGCAATGGGGAAGCATGAGGATTGTTTTATGAACAGGCCAGTATTATTTACCGTGACCTTGTTGTACCTGGTGGCATTGGCTTTACTGCCGACCGACGGTAAAGACAATCCTGCCGAGAAAAAGCCTGCAGCAAATAGCCAGGTGGAAAAACAAAAGTCGACGGTAAAACTTGCTGGTGGACTGGTGCGACTGGCCAAGGAACAGGATATCTGGATTAACCCGAAGAAAAAATGGGTCGTTCTTGATGGGGTAGTTTGCCTGCGAGAAGGGCAGTTGGAGATGTTCGCCTGTCCAAGGGAAACGAAAGAACACGAATCGATCATCGCCGTGAACAGCCAGGCGCGCTTTGTTCATGCAGCACTGCTGGCCGTTGGTTCACAAGTGGGGCATCCGGTCAGGTTTGAGCCGAAGTATGAGGCGGCAACGGGAACCGTAGTTGACATCGCGGTCTTGTGGAAAGACAAGAAGGGCCAGAAGCAGGTGATGCGGGCTCAGGATTGGGTTCGCAGTATCCGCAGCAAGAAGATCTTGCCCTATCCGTGGGTTTTTGGCGGTAGTGGTTTCTGGACGGATCAAACGACGGGTAAGCGTCATTACTACGGGGATGGTGGAGATTTTATTTGCGTCTCGAACTTTCCTTCGGCGATGTTAGATTTGCCCGTGGAGAGTAGCCAGGCAAATTCCAGCTTGACGTTCGTTGCCAACACGGAGAATATTCCACCCATGGGGACCCCGGTTCGGATGGTCTTGATGCCTCGGATTGCCAAGAATAGTGAGCCTGTTGGGGAAAAGCCCGCTCAACCCGCGAAGCCGGTTGGTAAACCAAAACCACCCGCGATCATGGCCAAAGATTCACCTCTGCTAAAGGAAGTCAAGCAACTTGACCTGGCAGTTGATCCTGGAAAAGCCGATCCTGGAGACAAGAAGCCGTAGCGGGGGTGTCGCTCGGTTACGAGGTTCCCAGTTGGCAATGGTCGAGCATTGCAACTGCGCTGCAGATGTAGCTGGTGTAAAATGGCCCGAATTCCGCATAACGGGCACTGGCTTCATCAAACCGCATTCTGTAGACGATGTCCTTCAGGTATTCCGGGTTGCGAGCCCAGAGAGTGACTCCCCATTCCCAGTCTTCGAACCCGAGCCCGACCGTGATCAACTGGCTGACTTTGCCGGCAAAGGCCATGCCGCTGCGGGCGTGCTCGGCCATTAAACGGTTGCGCTCCGGAAAAGGCATCATGAACCAGTTTTCACCCACCTTGCGTTTCTTGTTCATGGGATAGAAGCAGGTAGCGGGCCATTCAGGAAAGTCAGGCGTGAGACGCTGCTTTCGCATCATCGGCTCACGTTTTGCATAGGCATTGAGTTTTGCTTCGTAGGCCGGGCTACCGGCCTCCTCGCCTTCCTGGACCAGGCGTTCTGCGTATTGTTCCAGCGTAGGAACGTACTCGGATACTTCAGAAACCGAGATGAAACTGTAGGTGGAACGGATCGCAGGCCCTAGCCGGGAGGCCTGTAATTGTTGGTGCACACTGTCGATGGACAGGGGGTTGGGATCCATGATCATCAAGCCGAAGTCGGCCTTGTTGCCACTGACAATACTAACCTGGATTCGCTGCGGACTTTCGCGATCAGGATCGAGAATCGAGATGATCTCGTCACGACCCTGGGTAAGATCGTCGGACGTCATGCTTGCCAGGACACCACGGTCAAACTCGTAGTAAAGATGGCTGCAGTGCCATCCCTCGATAAGTTCAATAGCCGGTTCGGGCAATTGTTCGGGTGCAGGTGGGCGGCCGCTCATAGTCTCGTGTCACTTTCCAGGCTTGGGGTAATGTAAAAAGGAGCGGAGTTGCTGGGTGCTTGATCGGGTCAGGAAGCCAGCAGTCGATCGACGCTTTCCAGTAAGCGGTCCATTTGAAATGGTTTGCGAATGTAGTCATCGACCCCCAGCGTTTCCGCGTATTCCTTGTGTCGATTTCCTGCGTTGGCCGTGATCATGATAATGCGAGTGGGTACACGACGTGATCGGCGGATTTTTTCCAGGACCAGAAACCCGCTGCGTTTGGGCATCATCATGTCCAGGATAATCAGGTCCGGATCCTCAGTTTCCGCCAGGGCAAGTCCCTGGTTTCCATCCGTGGCGTTGATGACTTCGTATCCCTTCGCTTCCAATGCGTAGCGGACAGTTCGGCCAATTTCCAGATCATCGTCCACGACCAGGATGCGATGCGTGGTTTCAGTGGTGGGTTGTTCCTCGGGGGTGGGGGCATCGACCATCAGGAAGGCTCCTTCGAGGTAGGGCTGCAGGGATTTGGGCTGAGATCAAGATGGTTTTTCGCCAAATCGATGCTCATAGAATTATCTTAGATCGGTGCGAATTGCAACCGGTGAGGGGTAAAGAAGTCCGGCTGGAACGTTCAGCCCGCAATTGTGCAAGCCCCCTCTGGACAGGGTATTAGTACGAGGTTTGTGAGATGGTAGGCCGTACCGTTTAATTGCGTTTGAGTGTGAACGAAATGGTGTGCAGACCCGTTTCGTCGCTCAGGGTCATGGCACCTCGCGGTGACAGGTATTTTGCAATCACTTCGAAGTCTGGTAACGGACTATCCTTCAGGGCCCGGTCCAGGACCTTGAAGAACTGATTGTTCTCGGCCTGGCCCGAAAGAGCGGTTTGCGTGGAGTCACTGGTGGCCAGTTCGTAGAGCGATTTGAGCACCTCTTCAGGTCGACTGAAGGAGATCATGGACGGTTGCTGCCGACCAGCCTGTTGCCGGATGCGACTGGCAATCAACTTGTAGTCCAGTTGGTTGGCAAGGCTTTTGCTGTTGTTGCCCTTGGTGACCAGGATGCGTTTCAGGAAACGGTCACTATCGGTGAACATCAGGTAATCCCCGATAATGGCCAGGCATGGTACCGGCTGGCGGACGAAATCAGGGCGCTCACCATTGCGACTGTTGGGAACCTGGGCTGTGTAGTAGCTGGTTCCGCGGTTACTTACCTTGGAAAAGAAGTCGAACTTGTCCATGATGCGGTTCAAGGTTTTTTGAGCGGCCACGGCATCTTTGAGCTTGAAGGCAATCAGGTTCGTTTGGCTGTTAACGCGAGCGGGAGGTTCGATCCACGTCACGTAGCTGAAACGACCATCCAGGCACCCTATGACATCCTCCTTGAAATCGATTCCCCAGGGGTCAGAGATGCGTTCATCCAGCATCCTGGCAAACCCTCCTTCACCACGAATCGTGTCTATCATGCGTTCCACGGCAGCGAATGCTTTCGCAATGTTCCAATTTACCGAGGTGTAGGAAGCGGCGTTTTCAGGTACCCAGGATTCCGGGGTAAGGTCGCCTGATTTCATCTCGAAGACTTCCAGGATACCCTTGCGAGGGAAATCCAGGGACAGATGGAAGTGGGAAATGGAATCAAAGTTGTCTGGAGCCAGGATCACGCTACCGCCAAGGGCCTTGAAACCATCTACTCCAAGGGCCGGGAGTGCCGCCAGGACCGCCTGCACCGTGAAGCTGGCGCGGCCAAATGACTCGACCATGGCAATCGGGTCTGCGTACCAACTCACCTGGGGACGGGCGCCCTTGCTGCCCGCGGAACGTTTCATGATGGCCGTAAACTTCCGGTTGTCGGCCAGCGACCGGAAATTGCCGGGTGCGGTTCCGTCCCAGACGTCAATGAGTTGCTTGGCAAGAATGCTGCTCGTGCACACGACGATCATTCCCTCTCGCTTGAAAAGCGTAAAGGGATCTTCACCGGGCGTATTGTATGTGGCCAGTTCAGTGGTTCCGACGGTTTCAGTGATCTTGCTGCCACCATCACCATCAATCGCATCTTCCATCTTGTCCAGGAGCTTTTCTGCCTCGGCCATCCGCTCACCCACTTCAATCATTAATGTCAGCATCGGTAGTCCAGTTTCCGAACTGACTAACGCCAAGCAAGCTTCACCCTGGGGCAGTTTCAGCAAGTCGTCCAGCGAGAGGCCGATGTCTTCTTCTACGTCACTAAACGCATCCAACGCATCTCCATACAACTGCTCTAGTAACGGGCGGATTTCCTCGTCACGGGCAATTTTTCCAATCGAGGTTTCCTTGATGCGTTCGAGGAATTCGGAACAATTGGCAATCCGGATATAGGCCAGCGTGGTTTGTGGGAGCAACCTGGGGGCACTCGGACGAGCAGCCATCACGGGAATCGTGAAAACTGAAAACAGAACAGCAAAGACGAGTGTGAAACTAGCTGCTTGAAATCGAAAACGAGGGCGCATGAATTGGTTTCCTTTAAAAGGTGGCTCCAGCAGGAAGTTTTAACCAGTTTCGGAAAACTACCTTGACTACTGATGAGCCTCATTCTACCAGTTTCACGGAAGCTGGCAAAAGTGGCTCGGACGACGAGATTTGTGAATTCACTCATCGAAAGTCCCGGTGCCGGGGTTTTACCCGCGCCGCTTCCTGAAGGTCGTTGGTATTCTGCAACCCAAAGAAATGGCTATGTCGACGTGTACCCCCCGTAGGGGTTGTTTTTTGCAGGGAAACTATCGTCTGCTGCCAGGGTTTTAATAGAGGGTGCCTTTCTTAGGAACTTTACTATAATGACAGCTACCATGAGAAAGTTGGATTAGGTCACTTTTTTGTGACGATAAATTGATTACAGGCCATCGGTGGCACCAGCCACAGGTGGGACCGAAGCTCAGCGATCACTAGTGAAGGAAAAACAGGAATGAGATTACAGCAGAACAGATTCGGAATTTGCCTGGTGATCGTTGCCCTGGTTTTGCTGGGAAACCAGGAAAGCAAGGCCCAGTTCGGGTCCGCGAATACATCGACGTTTGGTAATACTGGGCAAGCATCCAGTGCTCTAGAGCAGACTGGTGAGCTTACTAGCGAAGCTGCCATCGATCGCGGCAACGGATTTGTTGGTGGTGACTCTGCCGATACTTTCACTTTGCGTAATTCACCCACCGGTGGCACCGGTGGCACCGGTGCGTCGTCGAGTACGCGTGGCATGAGTGGCATGAGTGGCCGTGGTGGCGCGGGCGGTCGTGGTGGCCAGATGGGCGGCGGCAATAATTCGAGTCGTAACTCGGGGCGAAATGCCTTGCGTATCCCCTTCCGAATCGGTTTTCAGATGCCAGCTGTTCCGGCGCCGGTTTTGAAGGCATCCGTACAACGCCGCATTACGAAATTGCCCGGACTCAAGACGGGGAACAAGGTCGTGGTGCTGATCGAAAAAGAGACCGCCGTGTTGCAAGGCACTGTAATTGACAGTGACCAGGCCGATCTTCTCGCAGGCTTGATGCTGTTAGAGCCAGGCGTCTATAAAGTCCGCAACGAACTGGTTGTCAAGGCGCCTGCGGCGAAACCGTAGTAGCTGACGGTAGAGCAGGCCGGCGACTCGCGGGTCTGGTTAGCGGTGTGCCGGGTGGCACCCAGGCAGGCCGATAGTTGGCCGTACGGTTGTGTCCACCCTGCAGAGCAGCTGGCTTGGCTGTCGGCGAGCTCGGCTGGTAGCTTGCCGCGTCTGGAAGAGTGCCTGTATGGGTCCACTGATTGCCCTGGTTTGTTAACAGGCCAGTTGGTCTACCCGCGGTACTTCGCATTTGCTGAGACAAGCTGCGGGGAACGTTAATCGTCGTAGTTGTGTAATCCAGCGTGCGAGTTCTTGCCGCCGCCGCGTGCTCCTGGGGATATGCGGTTGGTGCAACCGTACCTTGCTGGGTTCCATTAGGATAGTGGTGAACGGGAGAGCTGGCTTGGCCCCTGTCTTTTTTGTGCAAGGCCGTTTGAACTGGCAGCTTTTTGCCGGGCAGTAAGTTCTGGGTTTGATGTCCCACCAGGCGAATACCGGTCGAGGAGTTAAAAGTTGGCACCAGGCTGATTTGCCTCTGTCGTCCTCCGACCGGTTGCCATGGAATCCAGATGCTGTAGGACGATCCGAGTTCACATTTTCCGTGATGCCGTTTCAACTGTTCTGCGGTAAAGACGAATTTTTTATCCGGGGTCGTGTTGTCGGCGTCATCGGAATCGTCGTATGCATGGATTATGAGTTGGCCATCTACAGGGATCGTCTTGTTTTCCGCATCATAAAAATAGAGCCGACCGCCGAAACCCTGGGTCGATACCTGGCCCTGTGTGTTTAACACGTCAGGTGACCAGATGGAAACGATGCGTGTCGGTTGCGGAACGGGTTTGCTGTTAAACCGGCTCAGTGGATTCCACCAGCTTGACGAGGAAGTGGGAGCGTTTGTTGCCTGGCATCCCGTTAACAGCATGGTGACAAAGAGCAGGGAGGTGATCTGATTTAATCTCATTGGTTTTCATCCAGGGGGGGGAAGAAACGGTGTTGGTGTTGTAGCAGTCCAGTTTAGAATGGACGTGCCTGGTCATCGTATTGGGTAACCGGCGGGAATGTACTGGGTGGCCGGGTAACCGTTGGGCGGAAGCGTTGGGTTTCCATTCACGGGTGGGTATTGATAGCCAACCGGGTAAGTGGGCTGGTTACCGGCGGTCGTATAAGGCATCGCCACTGGTTGGTGGGCCGCAGCCCCAACCGGATAAGACTGCTGGATGAGTTGGTTCTGAGAACCTGGTTGGTATTGACGATATGCTGGCGCCAAACCCTGGGAAGGGAGTTGCGGACGGCCGGTGGTGGGTTGTTGAGGTGTGGGTGCGTAAAGAACACCCGTCTGTTGCGGAGGTGCCGCAGGCGAAACTGGAGCAAGGTTGGATTGACTTGATCGGTTCGTACTTGGCTCGGGTCGAGGGCCAGATTCCGCATTGGCCGTGGATGTAGAGTCCGTGTTGTTGTTAAACCCGGAGAATAACTTCTTCCAGGTACTGTTGGTTGAGGAACCAGCCGAGGAGGTTGCATTGTCCGCTGGGGTTGCGTCGGTACGTCCGGTAGGATTGGAATCCGGGTAAATAACTCTGCTGCCGTTGGAACCATAGCCTCGACCAGCTGAGCTGAGACCGACGTCACCATGGAGTTCGATGACATCTGACAAGGCCCAGCTCATGCGTTCTGACTCGGTGGTGTTGATTTCCTCAAGATCTTCATCACCGTCAATGATATGCGGTGTCATGATGATCAGTAACTCAGTTCGTACCTCTGATGTGGACTTAAATCGGAAGACTGGCCCGATCAAGGGCAAGTCAGAGAGATAGGGAACGGCACGCTGGGTGTCTGATGTGGTTTTGGTCATCAGGCCGGCGAAGACGACGGTTTGTCCGGAAGTGGCACTGACGACCGTCTGGGCCGTGGTCTTGAAGATCGGTGGCGAGAAGATCGCGGTTCCATCCGCGCCAACGGCGACCGGTGTTCCCTGCTCAGGCGGCCCCACCTCCGACTTTTCGCAAGAAATCTCCATGACGACAAGACCATCAGGGCTAACCCGCGGTCGCAACGTCAAGAGGAGACCCACATCGGTGTCAGTGGTGGAGTTTTGCGAGCCACCGAACTGGGTAATCGTGCTGTTGGTAATTCGCGGTATGCTTGACCCGACCTGGATAAATGCCTCCTGATTGTCAAGAGTCATGATTTGGGGCCGGCTAAGGATTTTGATGCGGCCTGCGTCTTGCAAGGCTCGAATCATGACGTTGACCGATTCATTGGCCGCCGAAAGAACCATTCCCCCGTAGCCCAGCCCGCTGTTAGAACGTCCCATGGCGAAGCTGGAGATGGCTTGTCCGGCCAGGTTGGGACGGGTTGCAAAGGACTCGGTTGTTAAATCGTTGCCCAGCGCTTGGCCGAGAAACGGAAAACCAACACTGGCCAGGCCGCGGTCGAATAACAAGCTGTCCTGCAAGCCGAGCTCGACGCCAAATTGGAAGGTATCAGACAATTCGACTTCCGCGATTAAGACCTGCACCATGACCATCTTCGGTCGGAAATCGAGATCATTAATAACCTTGACGATTTCTTCGAAGTACTTCGGTGTCGCACTGACGATCAGGCTGTTACTCACCGATTCCGCAACCACGATAACCTCGCGGTTGCTCTGCTCAAAGGGACTTACTAACTGGGAGAACTGCAACTGTTGCTGAACCAATTGTCGTTGGCTGTTGAGGTAGTTGGTGATTGCCGTGGCCACTTCGGCTGCCGGGGCATTCTTGAGTCGGAAGACCTCGGTTTTACGAGTTTCGATATCGCTTTCATCTAAACGCAAGAGGAGGATTTCCACCACCCGTAAATCGGTCGATGACCCGGAGACAATGATGCTGTTGGTGCGAACATCGACAGCAAAACGAAGCGGAACCAGCGAGCTCTCACCGCCAGCGGTAGCTGCACTTGCTTGTAATAACGATTGTGTATTGAGTGTTTGTCCGCCAGTTGTCGATTGGCCAAAGAGTGTTTGCAGCATCAGCGTCAGGCTGGTGGAATCTCCATTCTGGAGCTGGAATACCTTGATTTGAGCTTCAGCGTTAGGAAGCTGGTCGAGCTGATTGATCAGTTCCTCGATCAAGGGCATGCTCTTGGCGGGTGCCCGCACGATCAAGGCATTAACGTTTGCATCCGCGGTTACCGAAACGCCTGCGAGAATTCCGGAGCTAAGTTCATCGCTTTCTTTTTCACCAATCCGCCTGATGGAGAGACGGGTTGACTGAGCACTCATCGCTGCGGAACTGGTTCCCCCGGCCCCACCACCGGTTGCGCCCCCAGTCTGGGCCGGGGCCTGGCCTGTAATCGCTTCCTGGAGGACCGGTTGCAGATCATTAGCCAGGGCATTCTTCAGCCGAAACACCTTGATCTGGTTCTCTGTCACAACGTCCTCGACATCGATACTTTCGATGAAGTGGGTAATTTCTGCCATGTCACGTGGTCCCGCATTGACGATGATCGAGTTACTTCGGTAATCGGCAATCACGCGGATCCGCGGCCCCAGGCCAACACGAGCGGCGCTACCCTGCGACTGTTGGCCGGTGGTGGCAGCGCCATAGAACTGTTGTAGTTGACGTTCAGCGTCAATGGCAGACATGAATTGTAGTCGGAAAACTTTGATCTGAGTGGCCGGGGGTACCGGCTGATCAAGTTTCTCGATCAGGGTGATCACCGAATTGATGCTCTCCTGGCGACCAATCATTAGCAGTGCGTTCGGCTTGTCCAATGGCGTGATGCTGACCGGACTTTGCCACGATCCAAAAACGGTCGTGTAGATTTGTGCGATGAGCTCGGAGAGTGCAACATTGTTAACGTGCTTGAGTTGGTAGACGATGATTTCCGGTTGGGTGTCGCGAACCGAGGCCTCGATTTCTTCGATGATCTTTGTAACACGCTCCACGTCCCTCTTGTTGCCGGAAACGATAAAAACGCCAAGGCTCTCGATGAATTCGATCCGTACCGGTCCAATCGCTCCCGTGTCTTCTTCCATCGAGCCCACGATTCCATCCACCGGTCGTTTTTCCCCAGGTGGGTCTGCCGGGTCAACCTTCGGTGGTGCTGGCTGCTTTGGTTGATCCTGTGGCTTGGCGGTTGGCGCGGGCTGGAAAATCGACGTGATCAAATCACCGCCCCATCGCCGGTCGCCATTTCGCGGGTTCAAACGAATAGCATCGGCCGTTGCGTTTTGCTGGCTTGCAACCTTGGCGGCATTGTCAATCAAGCGAACGGCCTTGCGAACTGTGTCGGGGTGCGCTCGTGTAACGGGTACCAGTTGCAGGTTCTTGCGAGGACTGTCGGCCGGCGCATCGAGGACCTTGGCTACCTGTGCCCAGGCATCGGTCATGGGCTTAGGACCGGCAATAGAAAGCTGGTCGCGGCGACGATCAATTTGCATGATCGGTGTGTTGTCGCCTGTCTCCGGCATCTGAATCAGGGACTTGGCACCGTTCTCATGGTTGGTTAACAAAAGTCGGTCGCCCCAGAGATGGCGCAGCATGTCTTCGAATTCATGCCAGGTAATATTTTCAAATTGATGGTTGGCACGCGTACGTTCGACAGGTGCCGCAGGCGAAACTGGAGCGGCGTTCGAAGGTGTTGGCTGAGCGAGATTGGTTCCAACTAGCTGGCCAGCGATCTGCTGGTGAACGGCGGGAGCGGCAATAATCAGTAGTTGGCCCGTGCGTTGATCCGTAGCGATACGGACACCGGTGTTGGCCGGGTATTGTTGACGCAGCGTATTGATCCAGTAGGCGAGTTGCTGGCTGGGGACCGTGTATCCCTTCACTGTCGGAGAGGTGCTGGGTGTCGGTGCAGGTGTTTTGGCCGGCAAAGGGTCGGTAGCCGGGCGGTCAAGATTTTGGATCAATTGGGCAGCCATGACTTGTACCTGCGGGGAACCGCCGACAAAGATTCGGTTGTTCACGGCATCGACCTGGACGTCGGCGCCGCCGATGAGATCATTCAGCATGCGGCGAAGATTGGGTGCCATAACACCAGCTGTCGCGTGTTTCAGGACGTAAGGTTGGTAACCACCCAGGGTCGGTGGGGCCGCAGTTCGTGGAACCGCCGTGCGAGGCAAGGGTTGGCTTTGCGACAGGACAGTTAAGGGTGCAAGAGCAAGGAAACAGCTTAGTGTTGCGACGATTCTAGTCATTATCATTTCACCGAGGAGTGGATGCGAAGTTTGTGGATAACGAGAGGTTGCCATGCTTCAGTTTCCTTGTCTGAGAAAACGCTGTAGCAGTTGTACAGAGTGCGCAATCCGACAAAGCGATATTGTCGGAAAACCCGTTTCCATCCTCATAATCGGTAATCTTTACCCCCGGTCTTAGTCAAAAGCGCAAAAAATAGCGATGAAATAGAGCCTGATCAGAGGAATATAGGGACAGGCAGAGAAGTGCCCGCCAGGAAGGATTCCAGAGGCGAAATCGAAAGAAAGAGGGGCGACCAGGAAGAAAGGGCGCTCCGAGCCAGATGCGATGTGCACCAAGGTTCGATGCTAGCAGCCAGAAAAAGAAGGGCAACTAGCAAGTTGACTATTCGGAGGCTGTTTTCTGGGCGACAAAACTGGCGCTCGAGAGAGCCTTGCCCGCCTCGACAATAAGCCGTTCGTTACCCTCAGCCAGTTCCAGCTTTTTAAGCGTAATGCTGACAATTTTTCCTTTGATGGAACCGATATCGACGACATCACCAATATGTAGTTTCAACGTGATGCCGGTTTCCCGTCGCTGGACCCAGGCTTCCGCCTGGCCACCCACTTCGACGGATGCAATAAAGAATGCCGTCTTGGCAAAATCGAACTTGGGCGGCTCTGGATCTGGTTCGCGAACGGGAGTTGGTTCACGAATGTGGATGCTAATCTGGGCTACATCGCTGGTCTTCGCAGGTGATCCCTTGTCGGTGGCACGTACTTCAAGGGTGTAAGTGCCAACTTTCTTGCACATGATAGTAACGTTGCCCTCGGGATCCCAGTCAATGGTAGCTTCGCCCTCGGGAAGATCGTGTTTCAAGATCTCGTAACTGGCGATTCCCTGATCATCGAAGGCTGACAGCTTGAATTTCTTGGATTCATTGATCAGGATAGTTTCTTCGCTGCCTCGTCGACTAAAGCGAGGTGCCGAATCGTTTCCAGGAGTAAACAGGCTGCGCTGGACGATCGGATCAAGGTACTTGTCCAGTTCAGCGTGAGCGAGGACGGAGGCCTTTTCTTCGCTGAGCTGCTTGTCGATGGGTGCCGACTGTAATCCAACGGCATCAATGGAAAAGTTTAACAGTAACTGGCGGTTGTCGGGCTTGATGGGTTGGATGGAAAGTTGGCGGATGCGATGCAGGTAGTTCGCCTGGTAGAACTGGAAAAGAAACTCGGTCAGTTGTTTCAGGTCGCCCTTGCCGGTGACCTTGAATGTGTGTTGAAGGTAATCATCGCCACTTTTTTGCATTTGTAGAGAGGCGACCGTCACGTCACGAAGCTGGATTTCATTCTTGACAGTCTGGATCAGCCATGTCTTGTACTGGGCCTGGGCCAGGTCTGGATCTCGGCACAGCGATTGTTCCTGGAGACTTGCGAGCTTGGCCTTGTTTTTCACGAGTTGTTTCTCGGTCTGGATTTTCTCGCGGACCTCCTGGTTGAGGGCCGCAATTTCTTCGTGGCGTGCCGTGAAGGACCGGCTGACCATGGGGATTCCGTAGAACAGCCCGGCAACTACCATGAGGCCGATGAGGCCACCGGCTAAATATTTTTCGTTGGTTTCCATTGTATTGGCCTTTGCGGAGAGTAACGGGAACTCGCAGCGAGTAGGTATGTGAAAGTTGGGTTAATTACTTGTGCGACCACGGGATTGAGCGGACGGGCTGCGACTGGATCGCTGGCGGCGGCCAGGTGCTTTCTGGGTTGCCGGATCGGCCAGGATGGTGACTACTTGAATCAGTGACCAGGGATAATCCCGATTCCTGGGGTCTCCCTTGAAGCCACGGTCCTGGATGCCATGGGTACTGTCGCGTAACGGGGTGATCGTGGGCCCCCAGTTGTTAGACGCATTCTCGGTGATATGAAGCGGCATCACGAGGCTGCCGCCTCCAGCGGCCTTGGAGGTCATCAGGAGGCTGTCAGCAATTGCTTTTTCTGGACCGGGGAACTTGGACGTATCTGAAAGTCGGGCCAGTTCATCGAGCCAGACAATTTGGCTGTGCGTGAATTTTTCTATTTCGAAAAGACGTGCACCGACCTTGATAGCTTCTGTGACAGCCCGGTCCTTACTGGCAGACAGGGCTTTCAGGTCAGCAATCTGGGATTTCAAGTTGCTGAGTTGATAGAACCAGGCGCCGACAGCCAGCAGCATGAAGGTGGCTGCCACTGCAGCGTAGGTGAGATTGCGGCGACGATTGCTGGGCGGTTCCGGCGCCTTGCGAGGCGATAGAAAGTCGATGACATGGGCGCCTGAGTCAGCTTCATCCTGGAGCATTCCCAGGAGTGCGGCAAAGCGTTCCGGGTGTTCCGGCAGGTTGCTGGACAGGCTGCGGCCGAGTGAAACCTGTTTAAATGGTTCTACCGTGGTCGTGTCCAGTGACAGGTCCTGTGTAATGGCGGTTTGTAATTTCTGGTGCAGTTCGCTGTCACCGCACAGGACGACCTGTTCGATGGTCGTACCGTGGGTCTGGTTCTGGGCCGCCGCGATCGTACGTCGTAGCTCTCCCATGATAGCCTGCGATTGAACGTTGACATCGGCCTCATTGGGAAGCCGAATGGTTCGCATGAAGGCGACCTGGTTTTTGAGCATGACGGTCAGGTCCGCTTCCTTGCCAAGTAATTCGATCACCATGTAACAGCTTGGAAGTTGAGCTCCGACAGCTCGCTGAATCAGTGATCCTGAGGCAAAGGGACGCAGCACCAGTCGCGAGGCGGTAGCCTGGTGCTTGTTGCAGGCAGCTTCAATGGAGCCGATCAGTTGTGGGGAAATCGTCGTGGCCAGGACACGCTCCGATCCATCAGCAGCACTTGATTCGAGGCGGACAAAGTCCAGTGGCCAGTTGGCTCCCATCGTTGAGAATTGGCGTAGTGCCTGCATGCGTACCATGTCCGGTAGCTCATCATCCGGGGTCGGTGGGACCTGGAGCACCCGTACTTCGGCGCTGGAACGAGGCACTGCGAACAATGCGTTGGCGCGTGTGATATCCTGGGTTTCAAGGGCTGCGGCGAGGGCTTCCTGCAGGGACATGGAGTCGGAGTCACCTGTTTCGGAATCCTGGTCCGAACCAATAGCAAGATCCCCATCCTGGTTCTCCAGTGGAAAGCTGAGAGCCTTTTCCACGGTCACGTCAGTTCCGCGCAGGTTGGCGCTGAGCATCCTGATTTCGTGGGTATCCCATTCAAGGGCGAGTATTTGAGCCATGTTATCTGCCTCCGTCGGTTTCCAGGCTAAGTGGGAAACGGTGTCGGTTACGTAAGTTAGTTAGTTGGTAGATTAGGAGCAGGCGCTACGCTGGTCCCATCCTCCATATAATTAAACCCCAGAAGTTCCAAAGAGTATCCCCGTCCGAGGTGACTAATATCTCTCCAGAATACTATCCGTGGGAGCTTTCCGGTAGCATCAAAAACGACTTCCGCCCGTGAGGCAGCCCCTCCATCTTCATAATAGCCCACGATTT
>JAYGDH010000154.1:0-3104 GCA_046583055.1 Pirellulaceae bacterium
TCACCTCGTGCACTTGCCTGCCTGTTCTCGGCCAGCAAAAAAACAGCAACACCAGCGTTACGGTCGAGGGGCTGATCATTCCCCGTGACAACGAGGGGATGTACGTCCGCAATCCAGATGGCCAATTCGAGATCGAGTGGAACGACAAAACTGAGGTGGCCCTGGAAGTGAACACACGCCTGTTCCGTAACCTGAAGGCAAACGTTTTGCGTTACCGCGTGCAGTCTTCACAACAAGCGATCGAGTTTCCAATTCCCAGGGGACCGGTCACGGGAATCATCACCGTGCGCAGTAGCAACCGGGTTGCTGGTGCCTTGCAGGTAGCCCATGATGAGAACTGGATTGCGGAACATGGTCTTCGCTTACGCTTCGGAGAAAAACTGGCCGAGCAGCTACCGACCCAGGCAGACCCTCGATTTATTGGCCTCTGGGATTCCACGAGCAAACCTCGCACACTGAGCATCAAGGGCAAGACGTACGAGGTGTCGTTAAAGAAGGGCGGACAAACCAGCGCCCTGCTCTTTAACCTGCTTGGCACCGCCGACTGCAAACCCTTCATTAATCGAGTGAGAGTCATCGGACGGAAGCATGGGGACATCA
The DNA here is from genome assembly GCA_046583055.1 of Pirellulaceae bacterium. Lineage (GTDB taxonomy): Bacteria > Planctomycetota > Planctomycetia > Pirellulales > Pirellulaceae > JAZADA01. The sequence goes on from JAYGDH010000154.1 coordinate 601, forward strand.
TTGTAGCGGACCAGATCCACCTGCATCCCATCGGGGACCAGGCTGCCAACGATGACCCCCGGTCACCCCGTTATCTCTTCATCGGTGATTCGATTTCCGGCAATTACAACAATGGCCTCCGCCAGGCGTTGCAGGGCAAGTTTAACATCCACCATCCGCCCACCAACTGTGGACCCTCCGGCAAGGGGAAAAAAAGCATCATCGACTGGCTGGGAGCTTACCAGCAAAAGGAACGACACTGGGATGTAATCAGTTTTAATTTCGGTCACTGGGATGCCGGCAACGATAAGGCAACGTACCAGTCGAACCTCGAGGCCGTGATCAAGGAACTGGAGAAAACAAAAGCCAAGCTCATCTGGGTCACCACCTGTCCCGTGCCCCGCGGCATGCCCCCAGCGATTGAACTGCAAGGCGACGGCCGAGCACCCGGTCGCCAGTCGGGAGTGATGGAAAAATACCTGAATCCCTGGGCCCTCGAGGTGGTCAAACGGCATCCACAAATTAGCGTTTGTGACCAGTGGCAATACTGCAAGGACCATGAGAACGACCTCTACAAGCAGTGGTGGTCCGGTAAGAATGTCCATTTCAGTGGTAACACAGCGGATGCGCTGGGCCAGCTACTGGCTGAGCATGTCTTGAAGCGAACGGGAAGCAAGTAAACCAAATGCAAAAAACTCCCGCTCGTTTATTTGTACTAATCTCCCTGCTGCTACCAGCCACGGCAGCACCACAATTCGGGCAAGCTGCGGCCCGGCCCAACGTGCTCCTGATCCTGGTCGATGACCTGAAACCGGCACTCGGCTGTTACGGCGATGCAACCGCCCGGACTCCCCAGATTGATGCCCTGGCTGCCCGTGGCATGCGCTTTAACCTGGCTTACTGCAACCAGGCGGTCTGCGCCCCATCTCGCTTTACCCTGATGCTCGGCTCCCACTCCACTTCCACGGGACTTTACGGGCTGGGCAGCCAGTTACGCCAGGTGGTACCTGGCGCGGTCACCATGCCCCAGTACTTTTCCCGGCACGGTTACCGGACGGAATCACTCGGCAAGGTCTTTCACATCGGTCATGGCAACCGCGGCGACCCACCATCCTTCAGCGTGCCTCACTTCCAGGACAAGGTAATCGAATATCTCGACCCGGCCAGTACCGACGGCGGCAAACTAACACGAGAAGAAGCATTATTCACGAACCAGAAGCTGGGCCAGATTCGCTCACTGCCCCGAGGGGCTGCCTTTGAATCTCCCGTGGCCAAGGACACCGACTATGCCGATGGCCGTGTTGCGGCGGAAACCATTCTAAGGCTCCGGGCTGCCAGGGACCGTCGCCAACAGGACGGCATTCCTTTCTTTATTACTGTCGGCTTCGTGCGCCCCCACCTGCCGTTCAGTGCGCCGAAACAATACTGGGATCTCCATGACCCAGCCAGGCTGCCGATGCCCATTAACGAGAAAGCACCGCACGGGGCACCGGCAGTCGCCGTGAAGCAGGGCGGCGAAATCAAGGCCTACAAGCCCGTTCCCGTCGCAGGAGACATCAGTGATTCGCTGAAACGAAAACTTATCCACGGCTACTATGCCAGCACCAGTTTCGTCGACACTCAGATTGGCAAGGTACTCCAAGAATTAAAACGACTCGAGCTCAACGACAACACCATCATTGTGCTCTGGGGCGATCATGGTTTTCACCTGGGCGACCTGGGAATCTGGACCAAGCACACGAACTACGAACAGGCCAACCGAATCCCCATCCTGGTCATCGCGCCCGGCGTCACCCAACCCGGCAAATCCACCAACCAGTTGGCCGAGACCGTGGACATTTTCCCGACGCTTGCCGAGCTGGCGGGACTGCCAGCCCCCAGGGGCCCACAATCGATCGATGGAATCAGCCTGGTCCCTGTTCTCAAGGACGCCACCGCTCGCGTTCGCGATCACGCCTTCCATGCGTATCCTCGCAAAACTCTGGGCCGAGCCATTCGCACCGAACGTTATCGACTCGTCGAATGGCGTAACCCGGGCCAACCACCCGGCACGGCCCAGTACGAATTGTATGACTACCAGCAGGACCCCCACGAAACCAGGAACCACGCCGAGGCCAATCCGGCAGTGCTAAAGCAGCTGCAAGGCATCCTGGCCAGGTACCCGGAAGCGGTACGGCGTGGAAAGAAACCGGCCAGGGCCCGCCCCGCCGAAACGCGCAAACCCGGCTAGGCACTCCACGGCCCCGGCAAGCAGACTGGCAATCAATTCGTGGTCACGAACATCGATACCATGGGACCGGCCGAATCGAATCGGGGTTCGTTTCGGGCATTGCCAAAACGACGAATTACCACTACAAGTGACCGTTTCCCTGCCCGCACTTCACACCTTGGCACCCTGCGATCTTGTCGTCTTCCATCCCCCCAGCTCCTGCAACTCGGACACGCCGGGGCCTTCATTACGGCATCCTGATCATCCTGCTGGCGGCAGCCGGGCATTACATGTCGGCACCAGGCCAAACGTACTG
>JAYGDH010000272.1:0-23462 GCA_046583055.1 Pirellulaceae bacterium
TATTCGGCTGCCAATTCCCGATTATCGGTCAATTGTTTCTTGATGGTGGCCAATTCGTCGGAACCGGGTGACTCTTCCTACAACGTCCGCAGTTGCTTGGCCTGTACCCGGTACTGACGCCACACCTCGCGACCTATCCGAAGTTCCATATCTGCTCGTGCGGAATGCTTTTCCGGCAAGGCCTTCACGTACGTCCGTGCCTGCGAAATATTACCGGCTTTCAACAGTTCCGGAACCAGCTTGATCCGAGCATCGATAGTCTCCGGGGCATCGGGCCAATTCTCTACCATGTACTGGGCCACTGCAGACAGGCGGCCATTTTCAAAAGCACGCTCTTTGGGATCTTTTTTCAGCAGCAACAACTGGTGATAAGCCGACAGGGCAATTTTCGCTCCCTGCGTGGCACCCGTACTGTCGGGATAGCGTCTGGCCAGAAACTCGCCGAGCATCGCAGCATCATAGTATTCCTTGAGCTGGTAATTGCAGAATGCCATGTAGTAATAAACAGTCTGCACATCGCCCACCGGCGTCTCGTCGTCGACCATGCTGATAGCCAGGCGATATAGTTCCACTGCCCGGTGCAAACTGGTCCCCACCTTTTTCTCAGCCTCAGCCAGCTGTTTTTGAAGTTCCTGCTTCACTTCTGCATTGGTTTCTTCCTGGATCCGCGCGGGCACGACTTGCAGGACGAGTCTGGAGGTTTGCCAGCCATCGATGGCTTCCTTGGCAGCATCCTTGGCCTCGGCAAAATTCTCCGGGGCCTCCTCGGGTACCTCAGTGCTGTCACCCCCTGGCAAGCGTGCCAGCAGGGCGCGGGCCTGTTCCTGGTAGTCCCCGGAAAATCGGACCACGTCTCGGGCCAGCTTACGGGCCTCGATCTGGGAGCGTCGCACCTGTTTATCACGAGGATTCTTGGTGGCCAATTCCTCGGCATACAACAGATTTGCTTCCGCAAGCAACAAACGCATCTTGATCCAATCCGGCTGGGCATTCTCGTTGGGACGCATGTCTTCAACCCACTCGGTTCCCTGCTGGACCGCCTCGCTGTATTTCTTCTGCGATTTATCCAGCCAGCATTCAATTGCCAGGACGAGGGTCAGGGTTTTGACATCGCGAAAGGCGGGGTTATCCGGTTGCTGAAGGATCTCCGAGAAGTAACCCAGGGCATCTTTCAACTGTCCCATTTTCTTGTAGCAACGCCCCTGGTAGACACGGGAATAGACGCCTGCGTTCAAGGAACGGTACTTGGTATAAATATCATTAAACTGCTTGGCAGCGTCAGTCAGGATTTTCTTGTAATCCGCGTTCCCCGGATCTACCGTATCCGCCGTTTCTTCGAGGGTGATCGCGGCAAGCAACTGAAGTTGCAGATAATCCTTGCGTAACTCATTACGCCTGGCGATTTCTTTCCCCTGGGTCTTGGGATCCAGGGCAGCCTTCATGCCTTCCAACTGCTTCCGAACCGTTTCCTTGCTGGCCAGGAAAACCTTGTGAGATTCTTCATACTGAGCCCGTGCAGTTTTCAATAACTCGACCTTGCGACTACTCTTGCCAGGAGAATTAGCCAACCTCACGCTGCCACTGGCACGTAACTGAAGCAAGTTCCCCAGCTGTTTATTGGCCTGCACCTGCAAGGGATGCCCAGCATTTTTACTGACAAAATCCTTGATGTATTGTTCCGCACGATCGAGTTGTTTCCCGCGAGCATCGTAGTTGGCAATAGTGGTCGCGCCCTGGATCAACGTGACTGCGTGCTCGTAGGGCAACCGCACCTTGAAGTCCGCTGAAAGCTGGACATTCTGTTCCAACCCGGCGAGATATTGCTCGGCCACGTCGAAATAGCGATTCTCCCTGAGCGCATTGAGAAACTGGACATATGGCTCTTCTGCGCGAGCCTGACCATTCAACGCTATGGACAGCCCACCGCAAAGCAGGATCCCAAGAAACAGACGCGAGCCGTTTTTCATCATGACTTCCATCCTAGTAGTACGATCGTGACAAAGCTATCTTTGGCCAGCGTACTCGCTGGCTACCGCGATTCATGAAGCACCTGGAGGTCGACCAGGCGAACTCCCCGGAACCTATCGCCTCGAGGGAGCCTGCAGCTCACTCCAGGGGGACCTCGAAAAAAACAATTGACACACTCCCACTTTCATTTCCATGCCTTCCATCCATCTTTTTCGCCAGGCTCCAGAGAACTAACATTTTACCCAGAAAAAAAGCTTCGGCGAATCCTGGGGAATGCGATCTCCAGGCCACATGTTATAGGTTATAAAGTCTTCCAACGCTCAGCAAGCCACCCGCAGAAAGACCACTGGATTTCCAGCCTTTTCCGGGTCTCCACCAGGGCCTGACGGGGACACATTGCTGCTCTCTGAGTGTCCCCGGAATCCATTTCACACGGATCACCTGCCGACCGCACGGAAAGCGACCGTCGGTTGGACAATTAGGCTGCTCGACCACAAAACCGCCTGTCTCCAAAAAACCACCGGCTAAACTTGCTTACCAGCGCAAATCGGACTTGCCGATACGGTACTCTCCCAGACTACAATGTTAGGAGACCTCCTGATACTAGAAATCCATACGTGAAAGCAGTCGTGTTTCATACACATTGGTTTCGGAGCCGCCTCAGATCCTGATGATCGATTTCCGCCCTCAACCTCCCGATGATGAGCCGTCAACCAGCCATCTCAAACCACCTCCCAATTACTTTGCTCGGAAAGTGCAGCTTAAGATCCTGGCAATGGTCTTCGTTTTCATGTTCGTGCTGGTCATGATTGAGAGAGCTCGTGATCCCCAGCTGTATCGCTGGATGTGGAATTCCTCGAAATCCTCCCCGCAAGCAGAGAAGGTGACACGGCCAGCGCCCTCCAAGAAGCAACCCGTGCCACGAGAACAACAGCTGCGTGATCCCTTGAACTGGTTAGCAGCAGCGCAGTCCGAAGACCAGGATTACCAACACACTCAACAGGATCTCTGGGAAACCCTGGTCACTTCACTTGACTCACGAGAACGAGAGCTTCTGGACGAGGTCTTGAAATCATCTCGTGAAGACGCGGCCTTGAATCCGGACATGATCACGAGTTGGCCTTCCCTGCAAGAAAAGCTTGACGCCGGCTGGAGCGACTATTACCAAAAAGCCTTTCTTGAAGTCACGAAATTCAACAAGGATCTCAGCAACACGCAAAAGAAAACCTGGCTGGACATTCTGCAGCACGGCAAGGAGTTCTGGGAGGGCCCTCTGACAACCGGATTCAACCGGATCGCCCGACAGGAAAAGCCCTCGCCCGCTCAGCAACAGGCGCTGCTGCAGGTGCAGTCCACCCTGGACCACATCGCCTTGCAGAACGTCCGTGATCACACTTTGTTTCGCGGTACGGAACATACCATCTGGTTTCGACTGTTCGAAAAGCTGCAGCAGGCAACACCTGCTCAAATCAAGCAAGCCTCCACGGCAGATGTCGATTTCCTGCAACTGGACAGCCAGGGGCGAGATTACCGAGGAAAGCTTGTTACCGTGCATGGAGAGATTCGTCAGGGCTACCGGGTACGTGCTCCCCGAAACATCCTGGGGATTCGTGAATACTCAGTCTTCACCGTGAAGCCAAACAGTGGTCCAGAGAAACCCGTGATTATTTATTGCCTGGGCACGCCCTCGAATTTCCCACCGCTCCCCGACAAGGACGTGGACCGACGCACGGCCAGCCTGCGAGAAAAGGCCAGCTTCACGGGCTACTTTTTTAAATCCTGGGTTTACACAACGGCAACATCTTCTTTTTCTGCTCCCTTGATCCTGGCCAAGTCACCGGATTGGCAGCAAACTGTCCGTGAAACGGTGGCGCCAGCTTCCCATACGAATTCCCGGCAACTGGCGTTGATTTTCGGCGGCACCATCAGCGTGGCCATTCTACTTACCCTTTTCGTTTACTGTCGCAGCCACTGGGATAACGCGGCTACCGTAGCTCATTCCATTGATCAGCAGGTGCCTGCAGCACTGGGACAAATCCCACCTGACCAGGTCGGACCCAATACGCTCGATGCCTTGCGAAGGTTGACCGAGGAGAGTTCTCTCGGGACAGCGGAAGCGACCAGCCCATCTCCAGGAGATGAACGGGATGCGTAAATATTTTCGTTGTCTGGTCATCACCAACTGGTTGCGGGCCCTGGCACCCTGGTATGCCTGCCTGCTGGTCACGGGAATCCTCCTGGCAAATGCTCGTGCGGTCCAGCCCACGCAACAACAACCGACGCAACCGTCCTCTGACAGCGACTCCCCCGGAGAACTGCCCTGGAAAAAATCTGGGCGTTCCCCGCGACCACCCAGTGGAGCAGGAGTCACGCCACGACAACTACTGAAAATCTACGGCCTCGACGACAGCCATTTGAGTTTCCTTGGTGATGGAGACGCCTGGTCTCCCGAAGCGGAGGATACGACGACCAAAATTCTCCTGAACCTGGAAAAAGACAACCTCCAGACTCTCGACCGCTGGAGCCAGGAGACGGTTCCATGGCTAGAAATGATCGAGAAGCCTGCTTCCCATCGTCTCCAGGTTTTTCGCCTGCGCGGTCGGGCCCGCAAAATTGAAAAAATCACGCTCGTGAAGGAAGCCGCTGACTTAGTACAGTTTGATCATTACTACCGTATTCACCTGGATGTCACGGGAACACCTCATACGGCGCTCATCTTCACGCGGCGTTACCCGAAAGCCTGGAAAACCGGACAGTCGCTGGATGAACGTGCCGAGCTTTCAGGCCTGTTCCTGAAAGTCGGACCAGCCGGGCAGAAGGGACAGGAGTTCTGGTTTGCAACACCTCGTATTGCCTGGTTACCGGACCAGGCCAGGCCATCGCAGGGCATTACGCAACATCACGTCCTGCTGGCAAACCGGGGAGTTGATATCGGCTTATTTTCTCACATCACGAGGCAAACACGACGTGAATTCATCGGCGACGAACGTGAGTGCTTTTTTCAACTTCTGAAGGCCGTGGCCCACCCCGCGGGAGAACACCTGTCTAGGGCCAATCCTATACCGCTGAAAATTACCGGGCTGCTGCGCGCACCCCAGGACTTCCAAGGCCAACTCTTTACCCTCGAGGGTACCGCTCGGCGGATCACGCGCATCGTTGTCGAGGATCCGGAAATCCAGCAACGGTTCGGGCTCGACCATTACTACCAGATAGACATGTTCGTGTCGCTGGGCGGGAAATCCGTTCAAATAAAGCGTCACTCCAAGGACCAGGATGCCCCTGTTTTTGAAAATCGTTACCCGGTCAATGTCTGCGTTCGAAACCTACCCCCGGCACTAACAAAAATGAACGAGGAACTGGCCGCGGGCAACCAAAACCAGGACCTGTTGCGGGCCAACGTGCGTATCCAGGGTTTTTTCTTCAAGCTCTGGAGCTACCAGACGCAATTCGTTTCCGACGAACAGCAGGAGAGAACGCAATTGAGCCCTGTCTTTATTTCGGGTACTCCGGAACTGATCCTGTCCGAGGAAACACGCAGTCCTTATCTTAGCAGCCTGTTCGCCGCGATCTTCATCCTGATACTGATCGCTATCTGGTTTTTCCTCTGGAAAAACAACCGGGCTGATCAAGAATTCAGCCAAACGACTCTGAAACGGCACCGGGAAGCCGACGCCATGGAATCTCTTAGCGAATTAACGGGACTGGCCCAGGAAACGGAAGCGGAGCCCACGTCCTCCGCCTGATCTCCACGAGTTTCACCGGATCTGGGCGGACTTCTCGCCAGCAAATCGCGACACCTACTTGACGTCTGCCGCTGCAGGACCATATTCCTAGGTATCCACTCTATGGCCGCAGTGTTACCTGCAACCGCGGTTCCCGGAACACAACCAATCAGACTGGGAGAAAGCATCTCATGAGGCGAAGCAAGATTACGATCATCGGAGCCGGCAACGTAGGCGCCACGACTGCTCACTGGTGTGCTGCGGCGGAACTGGGAGACATTGTGCTGGTCGACATTCCTGCCAGCGAAGGCATGCCAGCCGGCAAAGCACTGGACCTGATGGAGGCCTCACCTATCGTTGGCTTCGACGCCAACATTGTCGGCACGACCAGTTATGAAGAAACCGTAGACAGCGACGTGGTTGTCATCACCGCTGGAATCCCACGCAAGCCTGGCATGAGTCGTGATGACCTGCTGAGCACGAATGCACGAATCATGTCTGCGGTAACTGCTGAAATCAAGCAAACCAGCCCGAACGCCATCCTGATCGTCGTTAGCAACCCACTGGACGCGATGGTACAGCGAGCGCTGCAGGTCAGTGAATTTCCACCCGAGCGTGTACTGGGACAGGCAGGCGTCCTGGACACGGCTCGTTATCGAACCTTCCTCGCCATGGAACTGGGAGTCAGCGTGGAAGACGTATCAGCCCTCTTGCTCGGAGGTCATGGCGATACGATGGTACCTTTACCCAGCTGCACTTCCGTCGGCGGCATTCCTATTACCCAGTTGATCAGCCCGGAACGGCTTGAAGAAATCGTCCAGCGAACGCGACAGGGGGGGGCAGAAATCGTCGGGCTACTGAAAACGGGTAGCGCTTTCTATGCACCCGCCGCTGCCACAACACAAATGGTGGAAGCCATCGTGCGAGACAAGAAGCGACTGCTGCCCTGTGCCGCTTACTGTGACCAGGAATATAGCGTTGGCGGCTACTACGTGGGTGTGCCAGTCATCCTCGGATCCCAGGGAGTTGAACGGATCATCGAAATCGATCTAAACGAACAGGAGCAAGCCGCCTTTCAGCATAGTGTCAATGCTGTCAAAGAACTGGTCAAAACCATGGGAGAGTTACTGGAGAACGATTGAACCGCCGGTAAAATCGTATCCCTCTATACTACCAGCAGGCCTTTCGATCGGTTCTGCCACGGGCGCCCATATGTGACAACTTCAATTGTCGCAGAAGGACGGCGCGGACAAAGTGATAGCACTTTCATCACGCCACTGCGCGCGCATTCTCAATCGTCTGGCACGCTTCTATAAACCGAGTTGAGCGCTTGTTCTCTTTGACATTGACACGCGCCCAAGGGTGGCTTAAAAACGACTAATCAATCAAGCGCTCAAAAAAATCAATGTCACAGGCATCCTGAATGAATCGTCTTGAGTTAAGCGACCTGCCAATCGAGACCACGTCGGCAAGCAAATCCCCGACTGATGCTGCTACCATTTCCGCACACCTGGCAGCCGGTGGTCCCCCGCACTCTCTCTTCTCACCTTTGCATTACGAAAACAATTACGCCTATCCGCTGCTGGTCTGGCTACATGGCGATGAAGGAAACGAGCATCAATTGCGCCAGGTGATGCCTTTGATCAGCATGAGAAACTATGTCGGCGTGGCAACGCGTGGTACCGTTTCTAACCGCGATAACGAGGCCAGTTTTCGCTGGGAACAAACCCGACGAGAAATCTTCCTAGCAGAACATCGCATTCTTGATGCCATCGAAATGGCGGGAGAAGAATTTCACCTGGACACCCGTCGGATCTTCCTGGCCGGCTTCCAGTCCGGAGGAACGATGGCCTTGCGAATGGCCTTGAACCATCCTGATCGATTTGCCGGTGCCGTTTCCATCGGTGGGCCGTTCCCGCAGGGCGAAGCACCCTTACGGTGCCTCAAGCAAGCCCGCAATTTACCTATTTTCCTAGCTCAATGCCGTGACTCAATCGATTATTCGATTGAAACTGCCTGCGAAGAATTACGGCTCTTCCACATTGCCGGTCTTCAGGCATCTATCCGACAATACCCGTGCGGTAACGAATTAGACACCCAGATGCTGGCTGATCTAGATGCCTGGGTAATGGAACAGATTACCGGGGTAGTTGCCGAAGAACCACACTTTCCCGCCCCGTGGCCTCAGGGCGAAGAAAACTGATAGCACTCCAACCGTTCCATCAACCGGAGCGGTGAGCTATCACTCCATCGATTGCCAAGCCTTGATACCGGGTGGCAGCTCAAATGCGGATTGACGTTCACTGGCAGTTTACGTTACAAGTCCCTCGCTTTAGACCGTTTTTCCGGAGTTATTTTCCGGGAAACATCGGTCGCAGCAGAACCGTTCCTTCGCTCACCAGTAAGAGAAACTTGTCATGAGTACCAACCTCCAAGACTTGATCAGTTTCAGCGGCAAACCGTCAGGCTTGCAATGGCTGGATCTTTCGCCACTGGTACAGGACATCTGTGACTCCTTGCAGTCTCGGTTGTCATCCCAGTCGATTACCGTCGAACTGGACATTCCCATGTCCACTCGAATACAGGCCGATTCCAGGTTGATACGGCATGCACTCGTGAACCTGTTTCTCAACGCGCTGGATGCCATGCCGAACAGGGGCCAGTTGCAGATCACGTCGTGGACCGGGCCGGATGGCGTCGAACTAGAAATCGCGGACAGTGGCAACGGCATCGATACGAACAGCAGCAAGCAGTTATTTGATGCCAATTACACCACCAAGGGGCAGGGTAGGGGGCAAGGGCTCACGGTGGCTCAACAGGCCATTGAGTTACACGGTGGACAAATCGTCGCTTGCAATTGCCCTCAAGGTGGTGCCGCGTTTACGATCACTTTCCCAATTCAGGCGGTACGAGCAGCGGCCTGACTGAGTGTTGGTTCAGTCTCCCGCAGGCCAATCACTAACCCCACATATCGATTTTCATTCGCTCTTAAAACTTTTCCGTAAGCAAGACCAACCACAGACGTTTCCTTCACTCCAGCCACGGCTAAAGGGAAATTCACGCATGGGCTTCCTGGGCAACATTGCCACACAATTCACCGACACCAACTCGCTGCTGTCACCGGCAAAGCGGTGGCTGGCAATCGCCTTGCCGGTCGTGGCCGTGGTCAGCCTGATCATGGTCTGGCAAGCCCCCGCACAATCGTACACGGAACTTTTCTCTGGTCGCGAATTCACTTCCGCGGAACTGGTGCAAATCGAACAGGCCTTTGCAACTGCCGGCCTCACTGACTGGCAGATCGATGCTTCCCAGGTACGTGTGCCACGTGAACAAAAATCAAGTTACCTGTCCTCGCTACAGGGTGTCATCGAAGCAGACACCCTGAATGCCGATATTGACCTGGCTCTCAAGAACAGCAGTCTTTGGGAACCGCGTCATGTCAAGGATCTTAAGATCAAGCATGCCGAAGAAAAGCAATTGTCTCGCATGCTGGCCACGATGAAGTACATTGAAAATGTCACCGTTCGCAAAGATGAAATTCAACTCAAGGGTCTTCGTGGCAGCCGTGAAACAACGGCACTGGCTGCTGTCAAACCAACCGGGAACCTGCAACTGGACAGCCACCAGGCGTATGCCATTCGCAGTGCCGTGGCAGCGTGCTATGCAGGCCTGGCCAGCGACCAGGTAACGGTTCTGGATCTTAACTCCGGCCGTATCTTTGGAGGAGATTCACAAGAACCCACCAACCGCGAAGATCCTTACGCGCTTCGCAAGCGACATTTCGAACAGCTGTACCAGGACCGCGTTCGCTCAGAACTGGCCGGACAAATTCCCGACGTTAATGTGAAAATCTACGTGGCCCTGAACTACGTCGAAGAGTCTATCGCAAACGCCAGCCCCCTGGCCCCTGAAGCTCAGCAAGCGGGGATTACCGATCCCCTCGCCTCCGTACTGGCTCCCCAACATATTGTCGCCTCGATCACGCTACCTGCTGATTATCAACAGCAGCAAACCGAGGGAGCAAGCGAGCACCCCATGACCCCACAGACGCTCAAATCTCGGGTCGTCCAAATACTGCAAGTGCCAACGTCATCACGATTGCCCGCCCCCTCGGCAGTTGTTCACATTCAAACCTCCTCGGAATCGATCGCAGTGGCAAACCTGGCTACCGAGGATCGTGATCTCCTGGCCCAGGTTACGGAATCGCCCTGGATGTGGCTGGGCTGGATCATGTTCGCCATCATCGGAGCAAGCCTGGTCATTCAACAGGCCTACCGGAAAAACTCCGTAGTTAACCAGCCCCGGTCAGAACCTCATCCCGAACCCCTGGAAGCCTCGGACAGCCCTCCGAACCCTGTCGTCGAGACCGCCATCCCCAGTACCACAGAACCTGATGATCCGTCCGCTGATCAACTTCGCTTTCAATTGACTGACCGGGTACGCCAAAGCCCCGATAGCGCCGTTCACGTTCTCAAACACTGGCTCGACGATGCTGCCTGACCTGCCTGCCTTACTTCACCCCGTTAAACAAGAAAACACGACTCCCATGAGTGCCCTACCTGAGAAAATCCGCAAAGCAGCCGTCTTGATCACAGCATTGGATCAGGAAACAGCTGACCAGCTCTTGGAGCAGATGCCCTCCGAACAGGCACAGTTGGTCCGCAACGCAGCCCTGGAGCTTGGTGAAATCAGTCGTCTTGAAACCTCCCAGGTGATTGAGGAATTCTTACAGAGCAACAATCCTGTCAGCGGAGTTGAAATCGACCAGTCCCTGGCAGACAAACTGGTGGGAGCCTCTGATCTGGTCGACGTGGATCCGGGCCTACCTGCTGAACCTGAACAACCATTCCGTTTTTTACACGAGGCTGAACCTGAAACACTTAGCGACCTGTTGCGTTGGGAACATCCTCAAACAATCGCGGTGGTACTATCCCACCTGCCGCCCAGCCAGGGAATGCAAGTCCTGGTGCATTTTTCGGATTCACTGCAAAACCAGGTCCTGCAACGAATGATCGGCCTGGAAAACACCAATCCCAAGGTTCTTCGTAATATTGAACAGGAACTCGAACGGCTTTTCTCCAGGAAGATCCATTCGCGTTCAGAATCAGCAACGGGACTACTGGCCGTGCAGGCCATCTTCAAACAGGCAGATGCACACCACCGCCAGCAACTGCTGAAAAACATGTCGTCACAAGACCGGCAAAGACTGTTGAGAAATCAATCTCCCAAGAACACCCACAGGGACCAACTGGCAGGTAAACACCGTCGAAAACTGGCTGATTTCCTTCGCGATCAAAAGCCAGGTATTTCTCCGCGAATGGTAACACTGCTGGGAAAAATCGAAGACCGTGAGCAACAACTCGCCAGCCAAACAGGATTAACGCAACAGCAAGTAGCTGGCAAGCTGCCCGAAAATACGACCAAGAACACACCCGACCAGGCATGTTCTTCAGTCACTCCCACGTCTCCACAGGAAAATAACTTCCACTTTGATCACCTGTCCGAAATGGGCACCGACGCCCTGGCAAAAGTATTGCAAAACGTCGAACCACACATCTTGTTGCTCGCTCTCCTCGGTGCCTCACCCAAACTCATGAATCGGATCACCAAACCCTTGCCTGCCAATGACAACAAACGCCTGAGACAACAGATGGAACAGATTGGTCCGTTGCGTCTTCAGGATATTACTACCGCTCAGAACATGGTGATCAAAGCAGCGACGCAACTGATGGCCACAGGCGAGATCCAATGGCCCACTAATTCCCGCTTTGCTGCCACAGCCTAACGAATCAGTGCTAGCAGTCATGGCTGATTACCTGGCAGTAACCTGCTCACCTTTCCCAAACAGCCTCATAGCGCTGGGATCACAGGCAGGCCGGGGCTCTCCTCTCAGTTGATCTTGATTCAAATGCCATTTTTGGCGACAAGTAGCGGCCCATTTCCGGAACTTCATCCGGCTTACTACCCACCTTTTCCTGTTCTTATCCAGAAAGTAATGCTTCGCTTGCCTGTAGAAGCATCCCAGGCAAGTTGTTATTTCACGATTGCCCACTGACTTCGTTCACCCGGGACTTGTAGTTCATGACGGACCCTTTCAACGATTTCCCGCAGCGTACCCAACGCCAGGATCCAACCTTGGGTAGTCATGCGCCGTCCGATCAACCACGGGTGCCACCAACGGAGCTGGGAAATCACCATCCTATTAACAACCAACAGCAGGAACCGGTAGCTGCCGACTTCAATCTGCCTCCCGGCAACTCTCCTGACGAGAATTACACTCCCCTGGACCTCCCGGACTTCAATCACGTCACGATATCAAACTTAAAGCATGCGATTCCCGAGCAAACTCCGGAGAGCTTGACTATTTCCATTGAACTAGGCCATCAACAGTTAGATTCCGAGGCTATCCAGGCATTGAAACGGGGTTCGCGGATCATGCTCAAGCAAGCGACTGCGGATCCAGTGGACCTGTATATCAAGCAAGGTTTTATCGGGCAGGGTGAGTTACTGGTTCGTGATAACAAGCTCTGCATTCGTATTATCCACCTGGCCACCAACACGCTACGTCGATCGGCCTGACCTTGTCCAGGTAAACCAGCAATACCACCGGAAAATCATGTTGCCTAGTACTTACCATCACCGCCTCTTTTTGCCTCGCGTAATCGCCCTCGCGATCGCCTGGTGGGGAGTCGTGTGTATCAGTTCCACTCTTCTATCACAGGCACCTGGCCTGCCGCTGAAGAGCAGCCCGGACCAGGAGTTGTCACATCCACTGCGTTTCTTTACGCCTGGCGAGAGTAGCGGTACGAGGCCAGCAGCGACTCGTACCCCGGAACCATCCAGTACTGTAGGACAGCAGGTATTATCCCTCCGAAAACCATCACGGGAACGCAACTCGAATAGCGAACAACTCCCTGCGTCGGCAAGGGTATCGACTCGGGCCATGACCACCGTGGTAAGCGCGCTGTCTATTGTCCTGGCGGCATTCTTCCTGGTGGTCTGGTTGACACGCAGTGCGAATAAACGCCGCTGGTCACCGTTGCCAACCGAGGCTGTCCAGGTGCTGGGACGCGCGCCTCTGGCCGGGCGGCAATGGATGCAGCTGGTGCAGGTCGGCAACAAGCTCGTGATGCTTTCAGTCAATGCCAACCAGGTTGACACGATTACCGAGATTACTGACAGCAAGGAAGTGGAACGACTGGTAGCACTTTGCCACAAGGAGCAACCTAACCATCTTCGGGAAACATTCCAACAGGTTTTGGACCAGTACAGTAAAAACCGGGTAGAGACAGATCCTTTGCCCCCGTTCGATCATAAAGAAGCCTCTTTCCTGACCAGGACCGGATGAATCAACCTGTATCATTACCGCCGTTACGAAACAGGCACCGGGTTCTGGCCTGCTGGGCGTTAGCCAGTTTATGTTCACTGGCATGCCTGCAATCCGCGAGCCTGGCAGATGTCATGCCACCATCGACATCCAGTACGGGCGAGGCCAGCTTGCCTTCAGCCACTGTCCCTGGATCGATCGAAGCGGCTACCGATCAGGCCAGTTCCACCACCCCGGTGCCGCCGGCTCAATCCTGGGATGAAAGTCTCTGGGAACAATCAAGCCGCTGGACAACACCGGCCGGACTCACGAACAGTATCCAGATCATGCTCATGCTCTCGGTACTCAGCCTGGCGCCTGCCATCCTGTTAATGACAACCTGTTTCGTACGTGTCGTGGTTGTCCTGGGAATCCTGCGACAGGCGTTGGGAACGGCCCAACTACCTCCGACCCAGGTCCTTACTTCCCTGGCTGTCTTTATTTCGCTACTGGTCATGACCCCGGTATGGAAAGAAATTCACGAAACGGCAATCCAACCTTATTCAGAAAAGAGTATTGATGGCCAGGAAGCCTGGCGCCGAGGAAAGCGGCCATTGGTTCACTTTATGGGCAAGCAGATTGACATGGCAGGCAACACGGACGATGTCTGGCTCTTCTACAACTACCTGCCGGCCAGCTCAACAAGTCTTGCCACGCAGCAGGAACTGCCCGACACCTACGACGAGATCCCGATCCAGGTGCTGCTCCCTGCCTACGTCTTGAGTGAGCTAAAGACTGCCTTCCTGATTGGGTTCCAGATTTTCCTGCCGTTCCTGGTCCTGGACTTGGTCGTTGCATCGGTGACGATTTCCATGGGGATGTTAATGGTGCCACCCGCCATGATTTCACTCCCCTTCAAACTCCTCTTATTCGTCCTGGTTGACGGCTGGCACCTGATCGTTGGCATGCTAATGCAAAGCCTGACATGAATGGCCTGATCGGCCCGAAATACCGCGAACAGGATTACTCAACATGAATGAAGAAGCTGTACTGGAACTGGGGCAACAGGCAATGATCACGGCCATGACCATTGCGGCACCGGTATTGATCGTGGGGGCTGCCGTCGGGCTGCTGGTGGGAATTTTCCAGGCTTTGACACAAATCCAGGACCATACACTTTCCTTTGTCCCCAAGATCCTGGCCATGCTTCTCGTCCTGACCATCTGCCTGCCCTGGTTCATCGATCGCATGGTTGAATTCTCCCGTAGTGTAATCACGAACATACCCACCATCATCGGTGGCGGCTGACAACGACCACTTCCCGGCTCACACGGTGACGCCCGCTTCCCGACTGCCCACCTGGATGACTCATGATTACCGCTCCGGCACTACCGTTGCTGATCCCCTTGCTGCTGATCTTTACCCGCATCAGCAGCACGCTTTTACTGCTGCCTTCTTTCAGCCTCGTCACTGGATCGATACGAATCAAGTTATTACTTTCGGCCATGGCTGCCTTCCTGCTCACCCCGCTCTACATCCGAGGAGACCTGCTGACCGTGGCGTCAGACAGACTCTTGTTCATGTTCGAGAGTGAACTATTGCTCGGTTTCGCCTGTGGCCTGTCAGGACGTTTAATCATCAGCGGCCTGCACATGGGAGGACAACTGGTTGGCCAGGTCAGCGGCATTACTCTCAGTGAGTTTACTCTCGCCGACGAGAGCACGACCACGATCCATGGACGCCTACTGGTCCTGATCGGCTTAAGCTCGTTCCTGGTCATGGGAGGGCACCGCCAGGTCGTCCAGGCCCTACTGGACAGTTTCCAGGTTGTTAGTCCTGGCGCCATCCTTCCAGCAACTCCACTGGCTGACCTGCTTCGAGACACAGGCGGCCTGGCTTTTCAACTGAGCGTCAGGATTACCGCCCCGATCCTGCTCGCCATGCTGACGGCCTTGATTGCTGTCGCCATGCTCAATCGCACGCTGCCTCAATTAAATATCATGGCCATCGGGCACAACCTGAATGCCCTCTTGCTTTTCGTCGTCCTGCTATTCTCGGTAGGCAGTATTGCCTGGATTTTCCAGGACCAGATGGTCGTGGCCCTGGAACACATGCAGCAGGTTCTGCGTAACGCAGCAACAACCTGACTTGCTCGATGGTGAAAGATGGCTGAACTATTCACGGAAAAATCGCATCCCGCAACACCGCGTCGTCGTCAGCAGGCACGCGCCCAGGGACACGTGGCAAAAAGCCAGGACCTGGTCTCGGCGTTGGTCATGACCGCAGGCCTGCTGGCCATCTGGATCACGGGCGCCACGTTCGGCCAATTTATCACGGACTACGCTATTCAGCAGTTAAGTGATCCGACATGGCAATCGTTTACAACCAGCAGTGCTGTCGACACATGGCAACAGGCCATCCTCTCGGCCGGACGCAGCCTGGCACCTATCATGGCCATCGTGCTACTGGTCGCAATTGTGGCCAACCTCGGCCAGACCGGGTTTCTCTTTTCACCCCAGCGAATCGCGATGGATGCCAATCGCATCCACCCCCTGACCGGCCTGCGGCGAATGATCTCCGCAAGCAACCTGGCCCAGGCTCCCCTGGGATTCTGCAAAACCGGTGTGGTGATCAGCATGGTACTCCTTGGACTCTGGGGCCAACGCGCTGAAATCATGCAACTCCCGACCCGGGATACTCACTCCATGGTAAGGCTGATGTTCCAACTGATCTTTACCATCAGCCTGCGAGTTGCCTTTTCCCTGGTCGCGGTTGCATTCATCGATTACCTGTTTCAACGCTGGCAGTACGAACGCAGCCTGCGGTTAACTGATGAAGAGATGCGCGAAGAGTTGCGCGACAGCCAGCGGCATCCGCAGCCAGCCAACCGGCGGAAATCCGCTCGACAAACCCTGGCCACCAACCAGATCCAGCAATTGATATCCAACTGCGATCTTATCCTGACCGATGGGAGCCGACTGGCAGTTGCCCTGCAGTGTGATCCATCCACGACAACTGTCCCAAGGGTCATCACGAAGGGGCAGGGGAGCCTGGCTGAAGAAATCGTCTTCGCTGCCCAGGTCAAGAATATCCTGCTTCAAGACGACCGCGAACTGGCCCGCAATCTTTTTCGAGAATCGGGCCGACAAGAGGCCATCCATCCTGATCGATTCCAGCAACTGGCCCGGATCTATCACGAAGCCTGCCAGGGCAACGGCCTGGGCCGAGGCAATCACTAAGCCCGTCCCCGCAGGCCACCAGCTCAAGCTGGCACATCACCTGGGGGGGAATCTACCGGGTCATCTTCCATTGCGTAGCCGTAGGGTTTGAAATACTTGCCCCACCGCTGGCGGATTTGTTCCTTTTCTTCTTTTTCGAGATAATAACGGTTCGGCTGGTAATCCTTTTGCTCGTCACAGTAACCGGAAATCTTGTCGGCCACCTGCTCGAAATCTCCCAGGTCAAAATGGTCATAGACGGCGCGCAGGCTTCCCAGTGGATCCCTGACGAGATCCTCGTAGCGCATGTCAATGATCTGGTTCTCAGGAATCGACTTGCGAGCTGCTTCAAAACTCTCGTACATGCGTTCCAAGGTCGAGAACACGTATTCGTCCAACCCGGCATGCCTGGGAACCTGCATGGCCTGGACCTGATCCAGTGATTTCCATAAACGCCGCGTCGAAGGAAACACGTCGTAAGGATTGCGTACCAGGTGAATAAAACATGCATCCGGAAAGAGTTCTTTCAACACGCCCAATCGACCCGTGTGTGGAGGTGACTTCAGGAGCAACCGACCAGGGCAGGCAAAGGTCAACAGTTTCATGAATTGTCTCAGCAGGTGTTTCCAACGACGCAAATCCTTCTCCGGTACATCCACCATATCAATCAGGCAAGTATCCGGAGGGGCATGGTTCGGAAACGCAATTCGAAAATAGGGAGAAGCCGCTCCCATGGCCAACAAGCCAAATTCATCTTCCTGGGGTCGCAACCAACCGGTTTCCATGTTGTCCGTGGGCCGTTGCTTGGGCAAAAGAAATCCTCCCAGGTTGGTAAAAAACCAACCCGTGAATAGAAAATGACTCGGTGCAAAGCAGTGCAGTGAACTCGAAAAAGACAAGCGATCATCCCGGGCCATCAGTTCATGCAGAAACGTCGTCCCGCTGCGCCAATGACCGAGAATAAAAATCGGCCCGGGCTCAATCTCCGTGCGGTCAATCCGGCGACCGTAAACCAAACGCTGCAATTGAAAGAGCACCGAGTTAAACATGCTGAAAAACGTAATGGCCAGGGCCGTTGGCCAACGCAATGGGTGAACGCGAAATCGATTGCGAGCTAGCAACTTCAGCCATGCCCCAAACCGCATACCATGCCAGAACCGTGGAGCCCAGACCGGGTACCGGTTATATTTTGCTTCGCGTTGTTTCGCCACTTGCTGCTTGCCCCCGTGGAAGGTCTTTGCGCTTCTTGAAATCATCTCGACATCGGATTCCCATGATTTTATCTCACGGATGCCGATTTGACATGGGCCCCACACCCGATTGCGTAGTCTCGCGCGACAGAAGTCACGTCAACAGCGACGGGAACCAAGCATTCAGCCAGCCATCTTACCCTGCATTGCCCTTTTTGCCCAAGCTGACCTAGACGGTTTCTTACCGATTCAGTACTCTCCGCCTCTCTCGAACTGGCCTGTTCTGGCTCCCATGACAGCAACTCACCCACCCTCATCCGTGCCCCCCCACCTGGTTCATATGACACGACTATCACAGTGGCAAGAATGGATTCTTCCGCTGGGTTTAATTGCCTGCATTTTATTCATCCTGGTTCCACTACCAACCGGGGTGATGGATGTCTTGTTAGCGACCAATATTACCATCGCGGTTCTTATTCTGCTGACCACGATCTCGGTACGGACTCCACTGGAGTTCAATATTTTCCCCTCGCTGCTGTTAGCAACGACCCTGGCCAGGCTGGTGTTAAATGTCGCCTCGACGCGGCTGATCCTAACCCGTGCTCAAACACACGGGATAGATGCCGCCGGTGGCGTTATTAAGAGCTTCGGCAATTTCGTTGCCGGAGACCGCATCATAGTCGGCCTGATCATTTTTACGATCCTGATTGTCATCCAGTTCCTGGTAATCACTAAGGGAACGTCTCGTATCAGTGAGGTAACTGCCCGTTTCGTCCTGGACGCCATGCCGGGCAAACAAATGGCGATTGAGGCTGATCTGAATTCAGGCTTGATCGACCAGGCAGAAGCCGGGCAGCGGCGCCAGGAAATCTCCCGGCAAGCCGATTTCTTTGGTTCCATGGATGGTGCCAGCAAGTTCGTTCGTGGCGATGCGATTGCCGGAATCATTATCACCCTGACCAATGTCGCAGGTGGTTTGATCATCGGTGTTTTCCAGGCCGGGATGGGACTCGGCGAGGCGGCGCAATTATTCACCAAGCTGGCCATCGGAGACGGCCTGGTCAGCCAGTTACCGGCTTTCCTGATTGCCCTGGCCGCAGGCCTGCTGGTCACGCGCAGCAGCGAGTCGACAAGTTTACCCAGCCAATTCCTGAAGCAGTTATTCTCGCAGCCCCAGGCCTTGTTGATTACTTCCGGGTTCCTGGGAATCTTGATTTTCACCCAGTTGCCCGCAATCCCGCTACTTGCCCTGTCGCTTGGCTGCGCAGGATTGGGCATCGTGCTGCTCCGTAATGAAGTCGATACAGACACCCGGCCAACGCCAACCCTGGCTACCGATTCCTCGGCGCCAACATCTCCGACGGTTACCGAACCCCCGGTGGAAGATTTCCTGCACGTCGATCCCCTGGAACTGGAAATTGGCATCGGCCTGATTCGCCTGGCGGATCCACAGCGCGGGGGCTACCTGCTCCCTCAGATCATGCAATTACGCCGAGACCTGGCGGCCGAACAGGGTATGGTACTGCCGAAAGTGCGTATCCGCGACAACATGCAACTCGCTGCCAACCAGTACCAGATTCGCCTGGCTACGAATCCGATAGCCTCGGGGCATGTCGAACCGGATCGCCTGCTGGTCTTGTTTCCGCAACAACCTCCCGCTTCTCTCCCCGGAAAATTGGCGATGGATCCTAGCAATGGTCGTCCGGGCCTCTGGATCGAGTCGAGCCTGCGAGATCAACCCGAGATTCTCGAGGGTACCTTGCGGGAACCGGTCGAAGTCATCTGCAGTCACCTGCAACACGTGGTTCGTCAACACGCCCATGAATTGCTAACGCGTGATGCGACTCGGCATCTAATCGACCAGCTGAAAAAGAATTCACCCGCAGTCGTGGACGAGTTGATCCCGCACCTCCTGTCGCTGGGACAGGTGCAACAGGTTCTGCAGCGACTGCTGCAGGAGCAGGTGCCGATTCGCCAACTACTGCTGATCCTGGAAGCACTTGCGGACCGGGCAACGCAAACCAAGGACATCACCCTGCTAACCGAGCATGTACGTTGCCGCCTGGCGCGTACGATTTGCCAGCACTATCGTACAGATGATGGCCGCATGCATGTCCTGACCATGGATCCCGACCTGGAGGATCACATCGCCAGTGCCATCGAGAACGGCGAGAACGGCATTACCTTGCGAATGTCGGAATCAAGCGTTCAACGATTATGCGACCTGATACGACAACAACTGGACACCGTGCCTACCAGTAACCGGGCACCCCTGGTCCTGGTCAATGCCCGGATCCGTTCAGCACTCAAGCTATTGACCTCCGGACAATTGCCTCAGTTACAGGTGCTGAGCTATGACGAAATCACCCGCGAGACGCAGGTTGAATCCGTGGCCATGATTAGTGGACAACTCCACCATGAAAAAATGGCCTATGCCTCTTAAACATTACCTTCCGATCGCTACACCTCCAGCATCCAGCCCTCAACCCCAACAGGTTCACATGGACGTGAAAACATATCGAGCGAAGACACTTCAGGAAGCGTTACAGATGATTCAATCTGACCTTGGGCCAGATGCTTCGATCCTGCAAACCCGCCAGGTTCGCAGCGGCATGGCAGGCTGGTTTCGCAACGCTCCGGAAGTGGAAGTCTCGGCGTCGGCGACCATACCAGTACCGCGTCGGCTAGAAGAGGAATGGCACCTGCCACCGGCTGCCACAACCAGCTTGTCACTGGACCCCAAAAACATTCCAGCCGCCGACACCCAGAACCATCGTGATCGATATCGATCCAGCCTGGCTCAACAGGGGCGGCAGGGCAACTCGCTGGTAGAAGAACTCTGTGGCTACCAATCCACCACGAACCACCAGCGTTTGCCGGAAACACTGTTCCAACTATTCACGGAATTGATTGACGCCGAGCTCAGTGAAGAACTAGTTACTGAATGGATCGATCAACTGCAGCAGGAATGCTCTCCCACAGACCAGCAGGACATCCAGCTACTGCGAATGCGATTGGCCCACACCCTGGACAGAGAAATCCGCGTCACCGACCCGATTTTCACCACGCCTGGTCAATGTCGGCTGGTCGCACTTGTGGGACCGACCGGCGTCGGAAAAACAACGACGATTGCCAAGCTGGCTGCCAACTTTCATTTGCGAGATCAGCATCGGGTGGGTCTGATCACCGTTGACACCTATCGGATCGCCGCCGTGGACCAGTTGCGAACCTATGCCGACATCATTGATCTGCCCATGGAAGTTGTTTCCACGCCTAGGGAGATGCGAGCGGCCATCGATCGGCTTGCCGACCTGGACCTGGTCCTGATGGACACAGCGGGGCGCAGCCCACGGGACGATGTTCGCATCCAGGAATTAAGGGCCATCCTGGCTGAGGCTAACGCCGACGAGATCCAGTTGGTATTGAGCAGCGTTGCCAGTACCTCGTCGCTCGTCAAGTCAGCTCAACAATTCTCCCGGGTAGGCACGACATCCCTGGTGTTGACCAAGCTGGATGAAGCAACGGGACTGGGGAATCTCATTCCTCTCTTCCGAAGCTGTGAATTACCGATCAGCTATCTGACCAATGGACAAAACGTACCTCATGATATCGAGTCAGCTAACTCAGCCAAGCTGGCACGTATCATCCTGGGCATGGAATCCGTAAGAACCGTCTAACCACACCAAACACGATGATCGACCAAGCTACAGAACTCAGAAAACTTTCACTGGATCATGGCCGCCAGGTGAACTCCCAACATTCTGGGAGTTCGCGCCTGCTGGTAGTCAGTGGGGGCAAGGGAGGAGTCGGATCCACAACCATTGCTGTGCAACTGGCAACCGCACTGGCTACCTTGAAACAGAAGGTCTTATTAGTGGAAGTCGGTGATTACCGAAGTGACATCACGACACTCTGCGAGTTGGCTGAAAACACGCCTGGCTTGAATCCTCGCTCCCGATCCGATGACCTGACAAGTATGATTCAGCAGGGCCCGGCCGGGATTCACGTTTTACCGGCTACCTGGCAACCACCCGGGCAGGCCACGAAACAATCTCCAGCACAGATTCATCACTTGTTCCAACAACTCCAGCGTTGGCAAAACGACTACGACATCCTGCTTGCCGACGTCAGCAATCGAACCCAGGGACTAGCGAGTCGACTCAGTGAATATGCCGACGACCTGCTACTGGTCACTACCTGCGAGCCAGTTGCCATCATGGATTCGTACGCCATGCTGAAAATCCAGTCTCAACAGGGAACCTTGCCACGCGTACACATCATCGTTAATCGAATCGTTTTCCCCGGGCAGGGCCACGCCATATACCAACGAATCAACCACGCCTGCCAAAGATTTCTGGGATTTCCGGTCGACCATCTGGGTTCATTACCCGAACGTTCGCAACAGCTGGAAACGGCTGGCGATGCCACGGCAAATCCACAAGAAGACCGTCCAGCAGCCATTGGCCAGGCGTGCCTGGATATGGCTGAACAACTCATGAAACATTCCTGCCCACCCGTTTCAGATGGAGCCAGGGCAATGTAATCGCAAAAAGACAACCTTATTTATTTCACCCGGCTCAAGCACCTCAATTCACGCGTCCCACGGGACTTCACAAATAGCATTATTTCAAACATTTTATATCGCCACACCACTGCTCGTCACGAGTAGTCGTAAGATCAGGAAGGATCGCATGGCACCTACTGAAATCCAACACGATCAACCGTGCCCGGAAAACAAGCGTCAACCGGTGAAACGATTCGACTACCCGGTCTCGACTGGGACACACCAGCAGACCACGAAACCGCGGGAAATCATCCCGGCCATCTGGCTGGAATACCAGGACAACCCAACCTGCCAGTCGCTTCGCAACCAACTCCTGGAGCACTATTTGCCTGTCGTTAAATACAATGCGGAACGCCTCTGGGCTCGTTTGCCAGACGGAGTGGAGTTAGACGATCTGATCTCTGCCGGAATCTTCGGGCTCATGAGTGCCATTGATGCGTTCGACTTGAGCCGTGGCGTCAAATTTGAAACCTATTGTGCGCCGCGGATTCGCGGTGCGATGCTGGATGAACTGCGCCACATGGACTGGGTTCCGCGACTTGTTCGGGCCAAGGCTAACAAGCTCACGGAAGCCACCAACACGTTGGAAACATCACTCGGCAGGGCTGCCACGGACCAGGAACTTGCTGACCATCTTCAACTCACTGTCCCTGAACTTGAAAAAATGTGCCGCGATGCCAATGCCATCAACCTCGTTAGTCTCAACAAAAAGAAATGGGGCAATACCGATGGCTACAAGGAACTTTGCGAAGTGGACGTTGTCGAGAACAAACGCAGCGAAGACCCAACTCGTCGACTAAAAAAGAATGACCTGATCCGACTGGTAACCAAGGGACTTAACCGCAGTGAACGGCTCATCCTGATTCTCTATTACTACGAAGAACTCACGATGAAAGAAATTGGAAACACGCTTAATCTCAGCGAGAGTCGCGTAAGCCAGATGCACAGCAGCATCGTGCGGCGTCTGCAGTTTCAACTCCAGAAGCGAGAACCCGAATTCCTGACTTGAACGACAAGTCCAGATCGGCCAGGCGGCTCATTCTCGCTACAGTCCTGCACTATCCCTTCAGCCACCAAGCGGTTGAAGGCCCCCCTGCTCACCATAACGGGGGGGGGGGCAGCAAACACCTGGGTACGCAGCGTCCAAAGAAAAGTTCACGATTACTTGCAAAGAAAGTCTGGTCTGCTACTATGGACTCAGACTTATCTTTTGCTTCTCGGAAGTTTCGTAGTGCTCTTGACGGCAACCTCGTCTTAAAACGGCACCAACCAAAACTACATGACAACGCAGTGGGATAGTCGGCAGTGATTTCATTAGCGAGTCATTGTCTAAGACGGAAACACGTTATTTTTTATCTTTTCATCGGAGGAAGTTTCATGAAGAAACCACGTAATGGTAGTAAGGCTGGCTTTACGCTAGTCGAACTGCTGGTGGTAATTGCAATCATTGGTATTTTGGTTGCATTACTATTGCCAGCAGTCCAGGCAGCTCGC
>JAYGDH010000416.1:0-10497 GCA_046583055.1 Pirellulaceae bacterium
TGGCAAAATACCTCGTTCGCTTCGGAACCATGAAACGCTGGGTGTGTTCTCCGCCCGTGGCGGTAGTGGATTCGAAAGAGACAACGTTGTGGTCGTACGTACCAACCGGGGACTTGAATCCGGGGACGTGCTCTGTGAAGCCACCAAGGCAGCCACGTCACAGATCAAGGATCCAGCGCACGGACAAATCCTCCGGCTCATGACACCCGAGGATCGCAACGAACTGGAACGTATCCGTAACCACGAACAAAAAGTGTTCGAGAAATGTCGACATTACGTCCAGGAACTCGAGCTGGCCATGGAACTGGTCGACATCGAGCACATGTTCGGTGGAGAACGCATCGTCGTCTACTACCTGGCCGAGGAACGAATTGATTTTCGTGAACTGGTCAAGCAACTGGCTGCGGAGTTCCAGACCCGTATCCAGATGCGACAGATCGGCGTCCGGGATGAGGCAAAACTGCTGGCCGATTACGGGGACTGCGGCAAGCCGCTGTGCTGCAACACGCACCTCTCCAAGATGCCACCAGTCTCCATGAAAATGGCCAAGCTGCAGAAGGCAACCCTCGATCCAACCAAGATCTCGGGACGCTGTGGCCGGCTAAAATGTTGCCTGCGATATGAATACGATACCTACGTGGAAATGAAACGCGAGTTGCCGTCGATCGGATCTGATATCATCACCAATGAAGGACGTGCCCGCATCCTGGGACATGAAATCCTCACCCAGCAAGTACTCGTTCAAACCGAGGATAACCGCCGTATCATGATCGAGGCAGCCACCATTCTCAGCGTCATCAAGAAACCATCTGAACCATCTGACAAGAAATGATTACACTCTAGACACCTTGCAGGTAATACGGACTTCACCGTAACATGCTTCATGGCCGAAAACCAACATCCTATTTTTGAACTGCTCCAGGACGACCCGCGCTACAAGCTGGAAGCCTACCAGTTCGTGCGTGATGCACTCAGTTTTGCCCAGGAAGTGCTCGGCCTGGGGAAGGGTGATGACCAGGATGAACCGTCACCGCTGGAAAGTGAACCGCTGGCAGAACCTCACCTGAGCGGGCAGCAACTCTGTGAAGCCGTCCGACAGTACTCCATCGAACAATTTGGCTACATGGCACAAATGGTCCTCAATAACTGGGGCATTAAATCCACCGGAGACGTGGGCGAAATCGTTTACAACTTGATCAGAATCGGGCTGATGAAAAAATCAGACAACGATCGCCAAGAGGACTTTGAAAATGTCTTCGACTTTGAACAGGCTTTCCGCACCGATTTCAAGATCACGGTGCCCGACGCCTGAACCTGGAAAATCGGAGCACGTACGTCTCCATGACAGCGAATGTACAACGCGGCAAGAAAACGAAGCGAGCTGCTGCCCGGGCTTCCCAGCAGCAGGCACCGCCAGCGAACGTCTATGTTCCGGCTCAGCCACGTCCGCTCAATCGACGCCTCATCACCGGTGCTGCCATCCTCTTCGGTGGCTGGCTGATTTTCCTGATCTATGCCGCGATCCAGGCCACGCCTTGAAGTCGACGCAACCTGGAAACTCGCTTCAACTCACTCGCTTCAACTCACGGGGCCAACGCTTGGCGGGCTTGTTCCGCAACGCATTCTGCCGTGATCCCAAAATGCTCGTAAAGTTGGCCAGCCGGTGCGGAAGCTCCGAAACCAGTCATTCCCACGAAACGGCCCCGGTCCCCCAGGTAACGTCCCCAACCCTGCTCAATACCAGCTTCCACTGCCACACGAGCGCCAACCGCTGCCGGCAAAACCTGCTCCTGGTAGGCGGCGTCCTGCGCATCAAACAATTCGAAACAGGGCATACTCACGACCCGTGAGGCAATTCCCTCGGACTGCAGTTGCTCCTGGGCCGCCAGGCAAATCGAGACCTCGCTGCCGGTGCCCAACAGGATGACTTGCGGTTCCCCTTCCCCGCTGTCCCTTAACACGTAACCGCCCCGGCCGACCCCGGATGCCGAGCCGTAATCGGCGCGGTCGAGCGTGGGTAAACCCTGGCGGGTCAGGACAAAGACCGTGGGACCGCCAGCACCGATGGCAACCCGGTAGGCCTCCGCGACCTCGTTGGCATCTGCCGGGCGCATGACCTGCACTCCTGGAATCGCACGACAGGCTGCCAGGTGCTCTACCGGTTGATGCGTCGGTCCATCTTCTCCCAGCCCGATGGAATCGTGAGTCATCACGTAGAGAACGGGCAGTCCCATCAGGCTACTGAGCCGCAACGACGGACGCAGGTAATCCGTGAAAACAAAAAACGTCGCCACGTAGGAACGCAGACCACCCAGGGCGAGCCCGTTGGCGATCGCGGCCATACCATGTTCACGAATACCGAAATGGAAATTCCGCCCCGCGGGATTTTCGGCCGAGAACTCACCCATGCCTTCAGCGTTCAACACGGTCATCGTCGATGGCGCCAGGTCCGCCGAACCTCCCAGCAACCAGGGCAACCCTTCCGCAAGAGCGTTGAGCACGTGACCAGACGAAACACGCGTGGCCAGCCCCTTTTCATCCGGATCGAAAACCGGAACTGTCTCTTCCCAGCCTGCCGGTAACCGGTTGGACCAGATATCCTCCAGTTGCTGAAGCTGCTCCGCATGACCTTCTCGGTATTGATTCAATTGCTGCTGCCACTGGGCATAAGCGGCAGCTCCACGTGCCCCCACTCCCTCCGCAAAATGAGCGGGTACCTCGTCCGGCACCAGGAATGAGGCATCGGCCGGCCAGCCATAGGCTTCCTTGGTCAAGCGTACCTCGTCTTCTCCCAGTGGTGCCCCGTGAGCACTGTGACTATCCGCCTTGTTGGGAGATCCATAGCCGATAATGCTGCGCAGGATGACCAGCGTGGGACGATCATCTGTCTGCTGAAAAGTCTGCAGGGCCTGGCGAATGGCTGCCAGGTCATTGGCATCCTCCACCTCGACTGTTTTCCAGCCCAATCCTTCGAAACGAGTCGCAACCTGCTCGCTAAATGCCAGGTCCGTTTCTCCCTCGATCGTGATCCGGTTGTCATCATAAATCCAGCACAGGTTCGACAGCTTCAGGTGACCGGCCAGCGAGGCGGCTTCACAGCCAAGCCCCTCCATGATGTCGCCATCGCTACAAAGTACGTAGGTATCCGCGCCGCACAGGTCCATCCCAGGCTGGCCGTAACGGGCGGACAGCCAGCGAGACGCAATCGCCAGGCCGACGCTGGTTCCAACTCCCTGGCCCAGTGGGCCGGTTGTCATCTCGATACCAGCTGCTGCGCCGTATTCCGGATGCCCTGCACAGGGACTATCCAACTGGCGAAAATTTCGAATGTTGTCCAACGAAATCGACAACCCTCCGGTTGACTCACCTGCCTCGTCAACACCCTGGACACCAGCCAGGTGTAACATCGAGTACAACAACATCGATGCATGACCGCACGACAGCACGAAACGATCACGTGCCGGCCAGTGAGGATGCTGCGGATCATATTTCATGAACTCGTTCCACAACACGTAGGTGACCGGTGCCAATGCCATCGGCGTACCCGGATGGCCACTGTTGGCCTGCTGGACAGCATCCATCGATAACGTACGAATCGTGTTGATTGCTAACTGTTCAATTTCATTCACGGTTGTAGACATACCAAAACTTCCATCTCGTCAGATCATTAACCCTGCCACTGGTTCCTGACGAAACCAGCACCAGGCCCATCAAAGCGGTCACCAAAGGACCCTGTCCACCTGGACTAGAAACAAACTTTTCTCGAGTTTTCCCAGTTTAGCGGCTCACGTTACCCAGCGTCAACGGACGACGATAAGCAACTGAATTCTTAAATCATCCCAGGTTAACTGCTCTTGTCACTTTCACGGATATTGGCTATACGAACACCCACGATTTCACGACGTGCAACTAACTCCCTGGCAGTGTCCAACCCGCAACAACACGATGACTAAATCAGCTCCCAACTCAGATTTCCTGCAACGCGCCAACCAGCTGGAATCACTCTTCACTCACCTGGAGAAAACGGTCCAGGACCTGGATGAAGTCGTGATTGACGGGCACCAGCAGTTCGAAGAACTAAAGCAGCGTGTTGAACGACTTGAAGAAGTCGTCCAGGAACCACCCGCTGCCCCCGAGATCGACCTCGATCCCAGCGACCAGTAACGCCCCCGGGACCTTCGAACCCGGCCACCTCTAGAGCTTGTCCTGGCCGGCAAAAGCAGTACAAATCGAGGGTTTCTGAACCTTTATTCGTGCATTTCCAGGCAAAACCCGCAATTTTGTTGCCAGCATTTTCACCCTGGATTAGCTTGGCGAATGGGGAACTGTTTCTCCATTTTTCGACCCTTGCCTAATTTCCGTGGGAAGGGGACGGATTCATAGCATTTTTGTTTCACGCGCGTTGCCCTGTAGAAAACAGCATGAATCGCTTCGCAACACGATTTCGACGTCTGCCACGTTCGACAACCATGTCAGGACGCGCACGTGAATACGCGCGCGCACAACATGCTGACCGGCGACGACGCCTGCTGCTCGAGACACTGGAAGACCGCCGCCTGCTGACCGGCGAGATGGACATTACCAACGTGGTACCCGGCAGCCAGGTCACGCACTTCGAAGCCCCCCTGGCTTTTACCCAGTTTCGTAATAATTCCTTTTCCGTAAACAGCGAGGAATCCGCAAATCGGCAGGTCAAGGCTACCCTTACCTCTCTCCACGGGCAAATCAGTCTTCCCGACATCGGCGGTGGGCAAAGTCCCAATTTCGACCATGGTGATGGTATCGATGACCAGACATTTACGATCCGAGGCACGGTCGATGAAATCAACATGGCACTGGAGTGGTTGGTCTTCCAGCCCGATATGGATTACTCCGGTGACGCCTCCATCACGCTGCATACCATTGACCTGATGCCGTTGCCAGGCATCGGCCTCCAGAGCGATTCCGACACGGTGGCCATCACGGTCGAACCGGCCGACAACTGGGTCGATCCTCCCGGCTGGGTCACTTACCCCGCTACGCTGGACAACCGCTTTCATGAGACCGGTTCCTTCACACGCAACGACATTCACATCAATCGCATGATTGCCGATGACCAGGGGCGGTTGCTGGTCACCGGTGAAAAAGACAACCAACTGGCCCTGGCACGCCTGCACCCGGATGGATCGCTGGATACCAGCTTTGGCAACGGTGGCATCGTGACCACGAACCTGGCCGATCACGGTCACGGAAATGACCTGCTCCTGCAGCCCGATGGCAAGATCGTGGTCGTGGGAACTACCGCCACGAACACGGCTGACTCACAGATGCTCGTGACTCGGTACCAGGACAATGGAACCCTGGACAGTTCCTTTGCCACCGATGGTATCTTCACGCTCGACTGGGACACCCAGGATTCCAGTGAACAAGCCATGTCAGTCAGCCTGCAAGCCAACGGAAAAATTGTCATCGCCGGTAGTGGCATGGATCCGCAGGGCATCATCGTGACTCAACTGACCGTCGACGGGGAACCGGACGTGCAGTTCGACGACGACGGACGGATCGGGATCACCCTGAATGACCAGGCCACTGCCTCCGACATGGCCATCTTTGACGATGGCCGTATCTTGCTGGCAACCACGGTCCTGCAGGAGAGCTTCGTCTTGCTCGAACTGGACTACCAGGGACACATTAACAGTACACTGGCGACCGACATGGGCAACCAGGAAACCGTCAATGACCTGCTGGTCTATCCGGATGGTCGCATCCTGCTGGCCGGCCAGGCCAACGACCACCTTGCCATGGCACGCTTCCAGTCCGATGGATCCCTGGATACGTCCTTCGGCACGCTCGGCAAGGTGTACACCCCGATCGGATCCAATAGCTCGCAGATCCATCGCGTGATCCTGCAGCCCGACGGCAAGTTGCTGGCGGTCGGACAGACCGACAATGGCAACGACCAGGATTTTTTCATCGTACGCTACCAGCAGGATGGAACCCTGGACAACGCGTTTGACGAGGATGGAATCCTGACCATTCCCATCGATGGTGAGGACGTCGCTCGTGACATCGTGATCCTGCAGGATGGCAGCCTGCTGTTGGCAGGAGGCACCGACGGCACAACCAGTGACCTGGTGCAATTGATGGGTGATACCCAACCCGGGAAAATCCAGGGGACGTTGTTCCACGACCATAATGGAAATAGCACCCGCGATAGCGGGGAACCCGGACTGGCTGGCCGCACCGTTTTCCTCGACACCAATCACAACAACCAACTCGATAATGGCGAACCCAGTACCGTCACATCAGCCGATGATTCCCAGACCACGGCCGATGAAACCGGCTCCTACCTGTTTACCGGCCTGCTACCGGGAGCCTACACGGTAGCCCAGGTCATTCCCGCGGCATGGATCGCCACCACGCACCCCGTGGAACTGAACAGCGAGGCTTTCGTCGGACAGGTCGAGACCACGGAAAATGGCTGGATCACGAACAATCCCGCCGGGCAAAGCCAGGTCATCGGGTTCTCCAATACCAGTCATGCCGGCGGCTCCTCCGGGGAAGCACGGGTTTCCTGGAAAGGACACCCGGCAGACCAGGCCAGCTACTATGCCGATACAAACCTCCTGCGCTCCGTCACCGTCGATGACCACCTGCAGGCCTCCGGAAAAATCGAGATCCAGAATCCTACCGGATCACTGGGAGATCGCGGTTACCTGGGATTCTTCAACAGCAGCCAGGATGGCCCCGGTGGATCCAGCCAGGATGTGACCCTGGTCGGCTTCTCGTTCAACGAGAACCAGTGGTACCTCAGCCTCTGGCATACCACGCTCGGCTACCAGGGCGGGGTGGGAAGACTGGACAGCCCGGCAACAACCATCACCGCAGATACCAACATGGACTTTGCGTTCAGCTACGATCCGGACGGGGGTGATCATGGCAGCGGGTTAATCACCGGTACGCTGGGAGGACAACAGCAACAGATTCACCTGACCGCGGTTCAGCGAGCGGGGCTGCAGGGCATCTCGTTCGACGCCTTCGGACTCTATCGCCCTGCCCTCAACGATGGAAACTACGACCAGCCAGGTATCGATCTCTTCGTGGACGACCTGGACTATGCCTACCATGAGACACACGACGTCCAGGCAAATCAAACCATCGACGACGTCGACCTTGGCAACCAGAAACCTAACCAGGCCCCCGCCTGGAGCCTGCCAACCGCCCAGTTCGCCGCAGAAGAAACTAACCTGGCCATCCAGGGATTGTCGGTAACCGATCCTGATGCAGCGGACGAGCCACTGCAGATCATGATCTCGGTCCTGCATGGCAACCTGACACTCGCCCAGACCACCGGGCTGACCATGCAAAGTGGTGATGGCATCGCCGACACGCTGATTACCATGACCGGTAGCGCAGCCATGATCAATGCCGCCCTCAATGGCCTCACCTACCAGGGACAACAGGATTACTTCGGCCCGGAATTCCTGGCCCTCTATGTCAACGACCTGGGTAACACTGGTGATGGCGAACCACTGACCGATACAGAAACACTTCCCATCACGGTTACCAACGTCAACGACGCTCCGGTTGCCGTGGATGACACCTACGAGGTTGATGAAAACCAGTCGCTAAACGTCGTGGCTCCCGGGGTCCTAGTGAACGATTACGACGTTGAAAGTGACACCCTGCAGGTCGTCACGATCAGCGAACCAGGACATGGCATCCTGACACTCAATGCCAACGGTTCCCTGGTCTACATTCCAAATTTCAACTTCAACCAGACCGATAGCTTTACCTACCAGCTTAATGACGGTACTGATGTCAGTAACGTGGCCACGGTCAAGGTCAACGTGAAAGCTCAGTTCGTCTGGCATAATTCCGTCAATCCCGCAGACATCAATGGGGATGGCATGATCACGCCCCAGGATGCACTGCTGATCATCAACACCCTGAACCAGCTCGGTTCTCGCGAATTGACGACCGATCGCCCGCTGCCGCTGCAACCCCCGTTCTATGATGTCAATCGCGACGGCTTCGTGACACCTGCTGATGTCCTGATGATCATTAACCTGCTGAACGAGGAAGCCCAGGCAGAAGACGGGGGTGGGGAAGGGGAAGGCCCCGGTGTTAACCATGCACTCACGACCGTCATCCATACCCTGGAGATTCCAGGCAGCAACTCGCCGATCTCGAGCGGCCAGCAGGCCATCGAATCGGTCAACGATGAACTGCAGGCAGCAGCCCTGGAAACGACCCGTTACCACCAGGTCGCCCCGGGTCTGTCCATGCGATCACTGCCACGAGCAGTTTCAACAGCGCCCCACCAGGACGAGTTCCTCGAGCAGGTTGACTGGCTCGAACCGGTTAGCGAGGAAACGCTCGACGAGTTGATTTCCGAGCAGTAAGTTAGCCCCGGTTGCTGTCCGCTGCTCTCTCTCGCCCCAAAACTGCCTGCCAATGCTGAACAAAAACGAGGGAAAAGTGGAAAAACAAGACGCCGGCACCACTTTAAAGCTTGTAAATAACACCCTGCAGATTCGATAATAGACGTTTTCCCGGGTGAGCGGTAAATCCTGCCGTCTCAGCTGCTTAGCGGCACTCTCATACATATACATTCTTCCTTTCTTTTCAGTGAAACGCAGGACTCATGGGTCAGCGACGCAACAAGCGCCGGCGCAGTTTACGACGCCGCAGCGCCAAGAGGGGCTTTGCCCGTCATTATGACCAGGGTGGCTACCAGCGCTCGCTGTTTCACGAATTGCTGGAAGAGCGCCGCCTGCTGGCAACTGATTGGCTGCAACTTGGAGCCGATCTTGATGGTGAAAAAGCCGGTGACTGGGCTGGCAATACCACCTCGCTCAGTGCCGACGGCCTGACACTCGCTATCGGGGCACCAAGGAACGATGGTCTGAACGGGGCAGATTCCGGCCACATACGAATTTACCGATACAACTCTACGGATCAGAAATGGAACCCCTTCGGAGCCGAAATTGATGGGGAAGCCGCCGGTGATGAATCCGGAACTTCGGTCTCGTTGAGCGCGGACGGCAATATTGTCGCCATTGGAGCACCACACAATAACGGTGCTGGCGGAACCGATTCCGGTCACACCCGCATCTACCGCTACAATCCTGCGAGCCAGCAATGGGCCCTGTTCGGAGCCGAGATCGATGGCACCGCAACTGACGAAAACTTCGGGACCTCGGTCTCGATGAACGCGGAGGGGAGTATTGTCGCTGTTGGTGCACCAGGGGTCGCAGCCGGTCATACCAGGATCTATGCCTACAATTTGAGCGGCAACAGTTGGGATCTACTCGGTAACGAGATTGTTGGGGAAGCTGCCGGTGACGAGTCCGGAACCGCGGTGTCGCTGAGCGACGCTGGCAATACGGTTGCCATCGGGGCACCGAAAAACAGCAATGTCGGTTCTTTTTCCGGTCACACTCGCATTTACCAATACGATTCCAATGCGAGCGACTGGCTGCAACTCGGAATTGATCTTGATGGGGAAAACACGATTGACATGTCCGGCGGGGCGGTTGCCCTCAGCGGTGATGGCTTGACAGTTGCCGTCGGTGCCATCCTGAACACGGGCAATGGCAGCGCTGCCGGTCACACCCGTCTCCATCGATACGATACAGGAGCATGGAATCAACTGGGGCCGGACATTGATGCTGAAAAAGCGGGTGATGCTTCTGGTGCCTCCGTCTCGCTGAGCACGGATGGAAATACGGTTGCCGTTGGTGCCTGGGGTAACGACGGTGCCAACGGTGAGAATTCCGGTCACGTGCGGGTTTTCGAGTATCTGGCCTCGGACAACAGCTGGCTTGCGGTCGGCACGGATATTGATGGAGAGACAGCGGGTGACGAAGCGGGGTCATCGGTTTCCTTAAGTTCGGACGGCAACACGATTGCCATCGGGGCAATCAGTAACCTTGGCAGTGGGAGTGTGAGCGCAGGGGCCTCCGGTCACACACGGATTTATCGCTGGAACCTCTCACCTCCCATAGCCAACAGCGATACCTATGGGGTAAACGAAGACTTGAGCCTGGTAGTTGATGTGGCGGAAGGCGTGTTGGCCAACGACGATGCACTTTGTTCCTCGCGTTCCGTTGAAGAGGCACTTCTGGATCCGGCTGAGTTCGCATCTCGCCCGTTCCCGACAGATCCGGGTACCTATACGTTTGACACTTCCTACAGCACGGGAGTGCCAACCTTGACTGGCCCGAATACGTTTATAACGGGTGTCATTTCCGACAACACGGCGGTGTTTACTTTCGACAGCATCCACGTCGGGGACGGAATGATACTCAACGGAGGAAGCGGAGAAAGGACCCTCGCGCTCCTGTCGACAAGCGACATTGTTGTCTCCGGCAACGGTACGATTGACATCAAGGGAGGCAACGGTGAACTTGGATCACCTAATGGTTCTTCAAATGGGGGGGAGAACGGCGTCGGGGCCGGGGATGGCGGCAAAGGCGGGTATGGGGGCAGCGGATCGGGCGCCGGGGGGCCTGG
>JAYGDH010000526.1:0-10699 GCA_046583055.1 Pirellulaceae bacterium
GATGCCATGTTGGCCGTAAGTGGGAATCTCGACCGCAGCAAACCGGGACCTCACCCTTTTCCCGATGTAAACACCTGGGGATTTACAATTCACCATCCGTTTCACGCGGTTTATCAGTCAAACCAGCGAAGCGTCTATTTAATGCAACAGCGGAATCGACGTAATCCCTACCTTGAACTGTTCGATTCCGCAGACCCAAACGTCAGCATTGGCAGACGTCAACCCACGGTCACACCAACCCAGGCGTTATTCCTGATGAACTCCAAGTTCGTTCACGATCAAGCGGACGGACTGGCAAAGCGAATCGTCTCCGCAGAAAAGACGACCGAACAACGTATGCAGTTGGCATTTGAACTGGGGCACGGCAGGCAGCCAGCCAAGCCAGATTTCGATGCCGCGGTCGATTTCATTACCACCTACCGCCAGCAAATATCCAGCCCGGACCAGGTTGCATCCGAGCAACAGGCCTGGTCGGCTTTAGCCCGTGTAATTCTAACCAGCAATAGTTTTTTGTTTGTCGACTAGTAAACTACGAATCCTTCATGAACATGCCATTTATCCGTGATCGCCGGCAATTTCTGAAAAGTGCCTCCGGTGGCTTTGCCATGACAGCATTCGCCGGCATGTGCGGAAACCTGCAGGCCCAGCCAGCAGACCCGCTCGCATCTCGGCCCGCGCATTTTGCCGCGGCTGCTGATCGCGTGATTTTTATCTATTCGACCGGAGGCGTCTCTCATGTTGATACGTTCGATTACAAAGCACAATTAGCAAAAGACCATGGCAAATCGATTGTTGCCTCGCGTTGGCTCAACAAGCCAGGAGAGTTTACCCGGTACTTGATTAAGTCACGCTGGAACTTCCAGCAATATGGCAAGAGCGGAACCTGGGTCAGCGATCTTTTTCCCCATATTGGAGAGGTCATTGACGACATCTGTGTACTCAATGCGATGCATTGTGATAGTGA
The DNA here is from genome assembly GCA_046583055.1 of Pirellulaceae bacterium. GTDB lineage: Bacteria > Planctomycetota > Planctomycetia > Pirellulales > Pirellulaceae > JAZADA01. The sequence goes on from JAYGDH010000526.1 coordinate 965, forward strand.
TGGACATGACAAGGGAACACTAGCCGCCCATACCGGATCGGCACAGTTTGCACGCCCCGGCGTTGGTTCTTGGGTGAGCTATGCCCTTGGCACCGAAAACCAAAACCTCCCCTCCTTCATGGTGCTGGCACCTGCTGCTCCATACGCAGGTGCACAGAACTGGGGCAGCGACTTCCTGCCAGGGTGTCATCAAGGCACCCATGTCATTCCTGGGAAGGACCCTATTGCAAACGTCACGCCCAGGGTGGCGTCCCGTCAACAGCAGCAAATGGAACTTGGGCTACTGAGACGCCTTAATCGCAGCCACCAGGATAGCCGCTCCTCGGACCAGGTAGTCAATGCCCGGATACGGTCGTTCGAGACCGCCTTTGGGATGCAGCAAGCAGCCCCGGAGGCTTTTGACTTGACAGGCGAAACCCAGAAAACGCTCCAGATGTACGGCATGAAGCGTGCCGACACGACAGGGTTTGGCTGGCAATGCCTGATGGCGAGAAGGTTAGCAGAGCGTGGCGTACGGTTTATTGAGCTGATCGATGTGGGCTCAAACAGTAATTGGGATTCACACGGCAATATGGGAGACCACGCGCGGCTGGCAAAAAACATTGACAAGCCCATTGCTGGACTAATACGAGACCTGAAACAACGTGGCATGCTCGAGCGGACGCTCATCGTCTGGACATCGGAGTTCGGCCGCACACCATTCAACGCGAATGCGAATCACGCCGGCAGGGAACACCACAATTTCTGCTTTAGTTCCTGGATGGCCGGGGGCGGGGTGAAAGGTGGAATGGTCTACGGAAAATCCGACGAATACGGCATCCGGGCTGCTGAAAACTCTGCTCACACGCACGATCTACATGCGACGATACTCCACCAGCTAGGTCTGGATCATGAACGGTTAACCTACCGTCATGCGGGTCGCGATTTCCGTTTAACCGATGTCCGCGGAGAAGTGCTTCACGACATACTCCAGGCGTAGCCGCCGGTCGGCTGACTGACCGCCAGGGTTCCTAGATCAATCGCGACAACAATACACCCCGCAAATTGGGAATCCCAGCATGAGAACCTCAATTCCTGCAACCCTCGCTTTACTGCTATCCGCCTGCTCAACATCCTGGGCTGACGTCCGTCTTCCACGACTTTTCGGTGATCACCTTGTCCTGCAGCAGCAGACCAGGAACGCCATCTGGGGATGGGCTGACGTCGACGAACGCGTGACTGTCACCGCCAGTTGGGGAGCAACAGCCGCGACAAAGGCAGACAAGAACGGACGCTGGAAATTATTCCTGGACACCCCAGGTCATGGAACAAACCACTCGCTGGTCATCACCGCCACCAACACGATCAGGATTGGGGACGTTGCCATCGGCGAAGTCTGGCTCTGTGCCGGCCAGTCGAACATGGGATGGTCGATGGGCAATTCCTTTGAGGCAGACCAGGAAACCAGCGTGAACCTACCGAACTTTCGTATCTTCAAATCACAACGAGAGCACTGGCACGAACCGTTGGCAGAATCTCGCGATCGACTGCAGCAATGGAAGGCCTGCAATCCCAAGTCGGCAGCCGAAACATCAGCCGTCTCGTACTATTTCGGAAAAACACTCCATCAGCACCTGGATGTCCCCGTCGGTATTATCGTGCAGGCCTATGCGGGAACACCGATCGAGGGCTGGCTGCCTTGGAATTTACAGCAAGACGACCCCCGTGCCGTGGCTCATAAGAAGCTGCTTGACCGGAACGCTCAACGCAGAATCGGTCGCGGGGAAACGGTCGCCAAGTCGCTGGCAGCGTACCAGCGCGAGTTCGACATCTACACTGCCAGGATCGATGCGGGCGAAACAATGAAAAACGCCTTCCGTCCCTTGCAGCCCCCGTTCATTACCAAGCCGGCATCGCTGGGCCATCAGTATCCGGCCCACATCTTCAACGCCATGATCCATCCACTTCGACCGTATGGGATCCGCGGCATGATCTGGTACCAGGGTGAACGAAATTCAAAAAATATCCCCCAGGCGGTCCATTATCGAAAACAGTTGGCACAACTAATTCGCTATTACCGTTCTTCGTGGCATGCAGAATCTGCCGGAAACGTGGCCGATGATTTTGCCTTTCAATTTACGCAACTACCCAGTTGGAATCCGCCGCAGACCAAGCCCGTGGAAGGGTTGGAAGCGCCCTGGGCAGCAAACCGAGAAGCAATGCGGCAGGTTGAACGCGACGTGGCAGGCGTTGGGATGATTGTTTCCATCGATACGGGCGATGCCGTCGCCCTCCATCCCAAGAACAAGAAACCGATCGGAATTCGACACGCTCTACTGGCGCTACAGAAGACCTATGGCAAGGAGATCGTCGGCAGCGGTCCCCGCTACAGGGGCCACCAGGTCCAGGGCAACAAGGTCCAACTGGATTTTGATTCGGTTGGCTCCGGGCTAACGTCGGCCAGCGACGGACCACTCAACGCATTTGCCATCGCCGGCAAAGACCGCCAATGGCACTGGGCCCATGCCCGCCTCCAGGGAAAGACGGTCGTGGTCTCCTCTGACAAGGTTGCCCAACCGGTTGCCGTGCGGTACGCCTGGGCCATGAATCCGTCGCGCCGCAACCTGCTCTACAGCCAGGAAGGGTTACCCGCTTCGCCATTTCGCACTGACTCCTGGCCTCTGTTTCAGCAAGGCGACCCCCTTGTCGAGGTAAACAAGCCTGCCAAGCCAGATAGTTACCAGGCTGTCGATTGGGATCGCCCCGTAATGCCCCAGGCCACTGGTACCGAGTAAAAACAACAAGGACAAGCCGATTCAGGCACGGCAAACAGTAAATAGCTCGTTCCTCTACCATGAGAAAATCGGCTGTTGAACCCATCTCCCATCGTGTAAAATGGATCCTGCTCTGATCAGCAATGGCCGCCGCGGGCATCCGCAACTGTTGGAGTGTGGTCGCCCGACCTATTCCATTGATACACAACCAGATCTCACTGACCTTAACAGCAACTCGAGCCTGTCGCCACGGCGGCAGCAAGGGAGCCCCGGGCAATGCGTTCGACGATGTGGCACGCCTTCCTGCTTGGTACCCTCGCTTGTTACTGTGCCTGCCTTTGGTTGGTTCGTCCTGGAATCCCGGTGCTGACCGCAACGCAAGCCGAACCGGAGAAATCCAGGGCCAGGGCAGCTGGCGGGCAATCTTCGGAAACGGTTGCCGAGCCACACCGTGAGCTCCTGAAACAATATTGTGTTGACTGTCACGGAGGCAGCCAGCCCAAGGGAAACCTTGACCTTGCCACCATTCTTGACCAACAGATTGAACGGCATACGCTGGTTTGGGAGCACGTTGTTCGCAAGCTACGTGCTCACCAGATGCCTCCAGCGAGTGAACCGCAGCCTGCCCCAGCGATGGTTAACTCCACGATGAAGCAGTTGGTCAAGGCACTCGACAAGGCGGGGGCCAGGGCTCCTCGGCCCGGGCGAACCAATACGTTTCGGCGGCTCAACCGGTTCGAGTACCAGAATGCCATCCGAGATCTGCTGGCACTGGACATCGACGCCAGGACGTTCCTTCCGCCAGACGAATCGAGCCATGGCTTTGACAACGTGACGCTCAGCGACTTGCCACCCACGCTCCTGACACGTTATATCAATGCCTCGCAAAAAATAAGTCGTCTGGCAGTCGGTGCCTCACGAAAGAAACCTGACGCCCATACCTATCGAATGGCTCCCGACGTGACCCAGGAACAGCACGTTCCGGGACTCCCGCTGGGCACACGCGGAGGGCTGCTGTTGCGACACACTTTCCCACGAGCTGGCGAGTACGAGGTGCATGTCCACCTGGCACGCGATCGAAACGAGCATGTCGAGGGATTGAACCAGGAATATCAAATGGAATTCCTGCTGGACCGTGTGCCTGTCGCCAATTTCAAGGTAATTCCACCCAAGAACAAGAACCGGTATGTCTTCGATGATGACCAACTCAAGTCACGCATCACCGTCACTGCGGGACCGCATGACCTGGGGATCACGTTCATGAAGAACAAGTCGTCCTTACTGGAAACCAAGCGCCAACCGCTCAACGTCCACTTCAACTATCATCGGCATCCGCGACTCACGCCGGCCGTTTACCAGGTCTCGATCACGGGCCCTCACCAGCCACCAACCGCTACCTCCCGATCCGCCAGTAAATCGCTGGATACACCGAGTCGCCAGCGCATCTTTTCCTGCTATCCAACACGAGCAGGCGAGGAAGAGGCCTGTGCCACGCGGATCCTCACCCTGCTGGCAAGACGTGCCTACCGGCGACCGGTAACCCCGGATGACCTGGCAAGGCCCCTGGCATTTTATCGCGAGGCTCGCGCCGAGGATGGCTTTGAGGCTGGCATCCAGATGGCCATTAGCTCGATCCTGGTCAGTCCGCGATTCCTGTTACGCGTGGAACGAGATCCGTCGGAAATCGCGGCGGGCACGGCCTACCCGGTCAGCGACCTGGAACTGGCTTCACGCCTGTCATTCTTTCTCTGGAGCAGCATCCCCGATGATGAATTGCTGGACGTGGCCGAGCAGGGCAAACTCCGCAACCCGGTTATGCTCAAGAAACAAATGCAGCGGATGCTGACCGATACGCGAGCCCGTTCACTGGTTACCAATTTCGCCAGTCAATGGCTTTACCTGCGCAACCTGGATTCAAGGACTCCCAACGCAAGACTTTTCCCCGACTTCGACGACAACCTCCGGCAGGCGTTTCGACAGGAAACCGAATTGTTTTTCGAGAGCGTCGTGCGGGAAGATCGCAGCGTGCTTGATCTGCTCAAGGCCGACTATACCTATCTCAACGAACGTCTTGCCAAGCACTATGGAATTCCACACGTTTACGGAAGTCGCTTTCGGCGCGTGAAGGTTTCCCCGGAGAGTCACCGGGGCGGCTTGCTCCGTCACGGCAGTATCCTGACCGTCACGTCCTATGCCACTCGAACCTCCCCCGTGATCCGTGGCAACTGGATTCTCGAGAACATCCTGGCCATGCCAACACCGCCACCACCACCCGATGTGCCATCCCTGGATGATATTGCAGTCGACGCTAAACTTTCCATTCGGGACCGACTTGCCCGGCATCGCACCAACCCGGCGTGTGCCAGTTGTCATAGCATCATGGACCCGCTCGGGTTCGCACTGGAAAACTACGATGCCGTGGGACGCTGGCGCGACTACAATTCGGGACGACCGGTCGACTCCACCGGCGGCCTCATCGATGGCAGTCACGTGAAGGGGGTTTCAGAACTCGAAGACGGAATCCTCGAACGACCCGAGTGGTTTGTGGCAGCCCTGACCGAGAAATTGTTGACCTATGCGGTGGGCCGGGGCATCGAGCTCCACGATGGGCCAGCGATTCGCCAGGTCGTGCGCCACGCTGCCGGGGACGACTATCGCTTTTCAGCCGTTGTCTGGGGTATCATTAATAGTCCAGCGTTTCAGCAAAGGATGTCAAAATGAATTTCCTCCGGAAAAAATCGCTCTCGCGTCGAACCGTGCTGCGCGGCATGGGTGCCACCATCGCGCTGCCATTGCTCGATGCGATGGTGCCGGCAGCCACGGCACTGGAAAAGACGGCAGCCAATCCCGTGCGTCGGCTGGGATTTGTTTTCATGCCGATGGGATGTGACCTCAGTCGCTGGAAACCGGCCGACGAGGACAACCTGGAAACATTGCCACCGATCCTGAGTTCGCTGGCACCAGTTCGTGACCAGGTGTCGGTCATCAGTAATCTCGAACTGGCCAACGCCTACCCGGGTTCACACGCCACATCGAACTCAGCCTTCCTGAGCGCCGCCAAGGCGAAACAGACGGAGAGCACCGATTATTTCCTGGGAACCACGGCCGACCAGATCGCCGCTCAGCAAATCGGCCAATCAACACAATTGCCGTCGATGGAGTTGTCGATGGATTTGATGCAGACCGTTGGACAATGCGACAATGGCTATGCCTGCGTTTACCACAACAACCTTTCCTGGTCGTCACCAACCACCCCATTACCGTCCGAGGCACACCCACGGATCGTTTTTGAAAGCATGTTCGGCGAGGGAGGAAACGCAGCGGATCGTCGGGCAGAACTTCGCAAAAAGGCCAGCCTGCTGGATTGGATCACCGAGGATATTGCCCGCCTCAAGCGCGAAGTAGGGGCAGGTGATCAAGTCAAGATTAATCAATACCCGGAGTCGGTACGCGAGGTCGAGCGACGGATCCAGAAAGCCGAGGCTGATGTTGCTGACAATCCCCTTCCGGACCTGGATCGTCCACTGGGAGTCCCCGCTTCGTATGCCGACCATGCCCGCCTCATGTTCGATCTCCAGGTGCTGGCGATGCAGAGTGACATCACGCGAGTGATCACCTTCCAGCTTGCCCGTGAAACGAGCAATCGCAGTTATCCCGAGCTGGGTGTGCCCGAGTCACATCACCCGCTCTCGCATCATGGCAACGACAAAGAAAAGATTGCCAAGATTGCCAAGATCAACCAGTTTCATGTCTCGTTGTTTGCCGGCTTCCTGAAAAAACTTCGCCAGACTCGCGATGGCAACGGTACGCTGCTTGATCACTCGCTGTTGCTTTACGGCAGCGGCATGGGTAATCCGAACGTCCATGATCACTCGAATCTGCCGATCCTGGTGGCCGGCGGCGCCGCCGGCGGCATGCAGGGTGGTCGCCATATCCGCTGTCCCCAACCGACTCCCCTGGCCAACCTGCACCTGTCCCTGCTGCACAAGGTCGGAGTCAAGATCGACAAGTTTGGCGATAGCAAGGGCGAGGTCGATGACTTGTTTACTCCCCTGTCCCTGTAATCCCCTGGCAAGTGCGACGATGAAACCAACGAGCTTACACATCCACCGGCTGGGCTTGCTATGCATGCTACCCCTGTGGCTCCCTGCCTGGCTCACAGGTTCCTGCCAGGTTCTTGAGGGGGCCGAACCGGCGCTTGCCAACGCCGTTGAAAAACAAGACCAGGTTACCGTGCGTAAATTGCTGGCCAGCAAGGCCGATGTCAACAGGCCACAGGCCGATGGTATGACCGCGCTGCACTGGGCTGTCTACCTGGACGACATGGAAACCGCCGAGGCGCTCGTACTCCACGGCGCCAGCGTCGCCTGCCAGAATCGTTATGGCGTGACCCCGCTATCGCTCGCCTGTACCAACGGTACAGCGAAGATCGTTGCCTTACTGCTGGCAAACGGTGCCAACCCGAACGCCACGCTACGCGGTGGCGAAACGATCCTGATGACCGCTGCTCGAACAGGACGTGCGAGCCCCGTTCGCATGCTGTTGGCCAGGGGTGCGAAGGTGAACGCAAAAGAGCGAAATGATCAAACGGCCCTGATGTGGGCCGCAGCCGAGGGACACCTGGAGGTCGTTGATCTCCTGCTCGAGGCCGGCGCCGATTTTCGGACACCGCTCGAATCCGGATATACACCGCTGATGTTTGCTGTGCGCGAAGGTCATACCGCGGTCGTTAAAAGATTTCTCAAGGCAGGTATCGACGTCAACTCGGTAATGCAACCGGAAAGAAGTTCGTCCAAGGGTATCGTGAAGGGAACCAGCTCACTCACCCTGGCCATCGAGAATGGACACTTTGAACTGGCCGGTGAATTGCTGAAAGCCGGTGCCGACCCCAACGATGCGAGGACAAACTTCACACCGCTGCTGACACTCTCCTGGGTTCGCAAGCCAGCCATTGGTGACGATGCAAGCGGCGACCCGTCCCCCATCGGATCCGGTAATCTCACCAGCCTTCAACTGGTACAGGCGCTCATCAAGCATGGTGCGGAGGTAAACTTCCGCAAGAAAAACAACAGTGGCAGGAGGGGTAAATTCGGCCGCAAGGGAACCACGGCCTTCCTGTGCGCGGCGGGAACCGGCGACGTGGCCTTCATGCGCCTACTCCTGGAACTGGGCGCCGATCCCGAGATTCCCAATGACAGGAACTGGACGCCATTGATGATGGCTGCTGGGATGGGCACCGGATCGTCGGGAGACTCCCCGGGCACAGAGGAAGAGTGCCTGGAAGCGGTTCAACTCCTGGTCACACTTGGTGCAAACGTCAACGCCGTAGACAGGAACGGCGAAACCGCCATGCATGGTGCCGCGTACAAGACGATGCCCTCGGTTGTAAACTACCTGGACAGGCACGGTGCGGACATCAAGATCTGGAGCAAGAAGACCAAGAATGGCAGGACGCCTCTCTGGATCGCCCAGGGCTACCGCGGCGGGGGAAATTTCAAACCTTCTTTCGAAACAGTAAATACAATCAAGAAAGTGATGCTGGCCCGAGGGGTCACACCACCTCCCCCTCCCAGGCAAGAACTCGAAAAGGGCTATCGCCCTAATTGAAGCTGAATCCCTTCCTGGTCCCAAGGTGTTGCGCGGGATCGCCGCGCCGACTGACCGAACCAGCAGCTCATTTCCAGATCCTGCCAAGAAGCTGGATTCGCTATACTTGGGACGGTAACGTCTTCAAGGAATAGAGCGACATGCAAAAAGTTGATGTACAAAAGAAACTATCCAGTTTTACCGAACACTGGTCTCCCAGGGTCATTGCAGAGCTGAACGGTCAACAGGTCAAGGTCGCCAAGCTGCTGGGAGAATTCGAGTGGCACTTCCACGAGCAGGAAGATGAACTGTTCTGGGTAATCGAGGGATGCCTCGAAATTCACCTGCGGGACAAAGTGGTTGAGTTGCACCCGGGAGAGCTGTTCGTTGTTCCTCGTGGCGTTGAGCACAAACCGGTCGCCAGGGCAGAGTGCCAGGTTGTCCTGTTTGAACCGGCAGGAACACTGAACACGGGTAATGTCATCAATGACCGCACCGTTCCTGAACCTGAAGTTATCTGACGCTCCAGGCTCAACAGGACAACGGCAGTCTTGCTCTTGCTGGACGACAATCAGGACTTGTCAGCGAGACTATACAACCATCCCATGAAATGTATCCACAGCAGCAAGACCAATATAATGCCATAAAAAGCAACGAAGATCATCGCCCCCATGGTTAACGCCGGGTGCAGTTCGAGCACCATGAGGCCGGCCGCCAGTCCGACCATGCCAGCCAGCGCCCAGACATTCGCCTTGCAAACAATCAACGGAAAAAAGATGATCTTGAACGTGAGGATCAAGATCTTGTCCAGCAGGTTCTTTTCCTCGTTCATGGATCTGCGGATGATGAAATTGAACAGGGTTGCCATGGACAGGGAACCCCGCAGCATGGACCATCCCAGCTCGTGCAGCTCAGAGGATTTCACGACAGGTTTCAGCACGGCACGGCTTGCCTTGCAGGGGTCGTACGATACGTGCACGGTGCTTCCGACCGGATAACGTGCTACGGTCTGGTGTACGTCATCTTCATGTCCACCGAGTACCACCACATCCGACTGGTGCTCGATCCCCTTGACCGTGTAGACATACTCGATATCTGACGAGTAGCTGGTATGCCCCTCGTCGTCGGTGTGAGAATTGACTTCCAACGTGACAATCCGTCCCGGGACGACTGGCCATTCCACGCTCGCACTGGCTTGCTTTAGCTTGTACTCGCCGTACAGGATAATAATGATCCCGATCGTGCCAATGATGCCCAGATAAACAGTAGCGCATGACGCTGCTGGCGTCCTTCTTTTAATTCCTTGTCCGATCCTTGCGTCTTAGATTTGGGCATCGCAGGTGGCCTCGTGATGATACCAGCTTCCAGGGTATTCTCTCGGGTTAACCAGGCATTG